>DASWRS010000056.1:0-11824 GCA_036403075.1 Kofleriaceae bacterium | reverse complement strand
GAGTGCGAGCGGGAGCAGGTAGTCCCGCGCTGCGCACCGTACGAACACTGGGAGCGTCCTCCCCGCGTGTGTTGGTGCGCGCCGACGCCCGTGTGCCGCCGCGCTGGGATCGCGCGTGCAATCGCTGGCGTTGGGCGGACGAGGGAGATCGACTCGAACAGGATCGTCGATTGCACTTCGCAGCGGGGTGCTGGGTAGGCCCGTTGTTCGGCGCGGTTCTCGCCGCGCTTCGTCTGTAAGGCTCCGTTCATAAGCAGCTCTGAAAATGCCTGGTTTCCCCGCTGACGCGCGCTTACCGTGGAGTACTCCGTGAAACTTGTCTAGACGTATTACACCCTCGCGCGAGGCGGGCCCCGGCGGGGTGGGGGAAAGTGGCGCCGCCCCGGTGACATCGGTCCGCGATCCACGCGCTCCGTCATGATTCGGTAACACGATCGAGTGAGGGAACCTGCTATGCCTGCACATCTATCGACGCTGGGAATCCACTCGTTGCTCGTCTGGCTCGTCTCGCTCGTCGCGCTCAGCGGGCCGGCCGCGGCGAACGTTCACGAAGTGGTGTTCGCGGTCAACAAGGTCCAGCTTCACGCCCGACCGGGGGAGGCTTCGGCGGTGGTCGGTCATGCCGACGAAGGCGAAGAGCTTGAAGTGGTCGGCAACGTGGGACGATGGGTACGGGTTCGCAACGGCAAGCAAGTCGGATGGGTGACGCGCACCGAGGTTGCGGAGAGCAAGCCCGCTGACCCGCGAAATCGCACGCAGCGCAGCGGCTTCTCGGGCAAGAGCGTCGCCGACGCGGTGAAGGTCAAGGTCGAGATCGACAAGGTGCGCGGCTATGACGATCCGCGCAGCAAGACCAAGAGCGTGTTCGAGCTGGTGCGTGGCGACCTCGTGACCGTGATCGGGCGTGGCCATGAAGGCTGGCTCCTCGTTCAGCAAGACGACGGCGCGATCGGCTGGATCCCGGCACCCGCGGTGACCGACGCGGGAGCATTCGAGGGGGATCCGCGGCGCACACCCGCCGAGATCGCCAAGGCGCGCGCCGCGTCGGCGCCGGCCAAATCGGATGCGGCGGTTGCGACCCGCGAGAGCAAGACCGCCGGGTCGTCTTCCACGCCGTGGTTGAGCGGCGCGGCGCTGGCAAGCGCCGGCGCGCAGAGCTTCCGGATGGCGCAATCCGGGCAGGGCGATGTCAGCGCGATCGCCAGCGGCGCCATTGCGGTGATCGCGGCGCGAGCCCAGGCCCGCGTACTCGAATCGATCTGGGTCGGAGTCGCCACGGACGTGGAGATCGGCACCGCCGGCTTGACGTACTATGGCGCTGCCGGAGAACAGCCGTCGCCGTCGCTATCGACCCGTGAGCTGGTGATCGACGGATACGCCGAGGTCGGCTGGGGTGGCTTGCCGTACGTCGCGGTTCGCGGCGGTGTCCACTACGCGACGCTCACGGTCAAGTCGGATCGAGACGAGCCGATGCTGATCGGGGAGCGGATCGGTGGAGCCACCGCAGGGGTTGCCGGCGCACTCCAGCTCCCGCTGGGTCGACTCTGCCTATCCGGCGCGGTCGACGTCATGCCGGCCGGTGCGCAGAAGCTGGCGAGGCTGCCGGCCGGTACGCTCCATGCGACCAGCGTGAAGGGCCTGTGGGCTCACAGCACGCTGGCCATGCCGCTGCCGATGCACCTCATGGTCGCGGTGTCCTATCGGTTCGGCTTGCTCAGCGCAGACTTGACGGACGATGGCGCCACCCCAAAAACCGCGACCCGGACCGACCAGTCCCATCTGTTCGCGGCTGGCGTCGGGCTGGCGTGGTGACGAGGCCCAACGATGCACCCAACGATGCACACCACGCCGTTGCCCCGAGATCATCTCCGCGTCGCCAGGATCCGCCTGCGCGTCATCGCCGGACCCGATGCGCCGCTGTCCTTCGCGTCCGTCGGCTCTGAAGTCACGATCGGCAGCGGTGCCGACCAGGACCTCCGGCTCACCGATCAGTACGTCTCGCGCCACCACTGCGTGATCCGCGTCTGCGACGATGGCGTGACCTGCGAGGACCTCAACAGCACCAATGGAACACTGGTCGCAAGTCTTCGCGTCATGGGCGCGGTGATCGCCCCAGGCGACATGGTCACCGTGGGCGAGACCGTCATGGTGGTGGACTGCCCCGGCGAAGACATCGTCAGCCAGGCGCTTTCGCAGGAGGACCACTTCGGTCACGTGCTGGGACGTAGCGACGCGATGCGGCGCGTGTTCGCAGTGCTCGAGCGCGTGGTCGAGTCCGATGCCACCATCTTGATCGAAGGAGAGACGGGCACCGGCAAGACCGCGCTCGCCGAGGCGATCCACCAGCGCAGCCTGCGCGCTGACAAGCCGTTCGTGATCGCCGATTGCGGAGCGCTCTCGCGCTACCTGCTCGAGTCCGAGCTGTTCGGTCACGAGCGCGGTGCGTTCACCGGCGCAACGCAGACCCGGATCGGTCTGTTCGAATCCGCCTCGGGTGGCACGATTCTGCTCGACGACATCGCCGAGCTGCCGGTCGATCTGCAGCCCAAGCTGCTGCGTGCGCTCGAGCGGCGCGCGATCCGGCGCGTCGGCGCGAACCGCGAGCTGCCGGTCGACGTGCGGTTGATTGCTGCGGCGAATTGCGATCTGCGGCGCGCGGTCAACCAGCGGACGTTCCGATCCGATCTCTGGTACCGGATCAACACCATTCGCCTGGTCGTGCCGCCGCTGCGCGAGCGGCGCGACGACATCCCGATGCTCGTGACGGAGTTCTATCGCGAGTTGCTCGACAATCGCTCGCTGAATCCGCCCCCCGAGCTGGTGCGGACGATGAGCCGCGGCGAATGGCGCGGCAACGTCCGCGAGCTGCGGAGCGCGGTCGAGCGCTCGTTGGTGGGTGCCTCGTCGGTCGACGGAGCGAGCCCGGCGCCCGAGAAATCGGACGTCTCGTTCCGCGTGGCCAAGAACCTCGCCGCCGCGGAATGGGAGAGGCGCTATCTGAGCGAGCTCCTGCCCGCTCACGATGGCAACGTCTCTCGCGCCGCGCGCGCGGCCAAGATGAACCGCAGCCACCTCAGCGAGCTCGTGCATCGCCACGGGATCACGTCCTCCGCGGACGGCAGCGACGGCGTCCCTCCCAGCGACGATTGACCGGCGATCGACTCGCTCGAGGGCATGGGGAGTCCCTCCCCCTGATGTTGGATCCCGCCGACGATCCTGCGCTCGGCGATCGCGCCGTTGCGCTGATTCGCGGGCGTTGTCCGAACGATCACCGGTGGACCGGCGATTGCACGGGGGGGCATCGCAATGCATGGACGAGGACTGCTCTTATGCTGAAGCGCCGGATTTCGTTGCTGCTCGCGTGTAACGCGCAGTTCTTGATCGGTTGCTTCGGCACGCCCGACCCGCCGCCGAGTCCACCGAACACCGATTCCGCGCGTCCCGACCATCCGGTCGCCTCCGCCGCGGCAACGTCCGCGCCCGGCGCTGGCGGCGGTGAGGCCGTTGCCCAGCCCGGGCCCAGCCCGTTCGACTTCAAGGCGTTCCGGACGACGATCGAGCCGATGTTCGAAACCTGCGCAGCTGCGCGTTGCCACAACGCCCCTGGTGCCGGCGACTTCGCTGTGAAATTCCCGCCTGGCGACCAGGACCACGTGGACAACTTCAACGCGGTGACTGCCATCACCAACCTCCAGAATCCGGCGATCTCGCTGATCTACTTGCAGGCCACCGTGCAGCACGGTCGCGGGAAGTCACGCACCGTCGACGGCACGCAAGCTCCGGCGCTGCTCCAGTGGATCACCGACGCCAAGAACAACGCGGGTAATAACCCCAACTCGGCGCGCGCCCCGGTCGACAATGTCAATCTCGGCGGGTTCCGGAGCGACGCAATGCCGATCGACCGCCGATCGATCAGCTCGCAGCGCCGCGTGCACCCGCGCCCCCGGCCCAGCTCCGCGATGCAGTGACCGCAGCTCGCAGCACTCGTTTCCAGACCACGAATCGAACTCGATCAAGGCCTTTAGCGCTGTGTTGCCCCGTACAAAGCCTGGCCGAAGGCTGACGTTCTCGTGGGAGTCCCTCCCCCTGATGTCGGGCTCGGCCAACGACCTCGCGCTCCACGATCGCGCGCTTCCGCTGATTCGCTGGGGTTGTCCGAGCGATCTCCGACGGACCGCCGATTGCAGTGGAACGCCGCACTGCAAGGGAGAGGATTTACCGTTATGCTGAAGCATTTGATTTGGTTGCTGTTCGTGTGTAACGCGCAGTTCATGATCGGTTGCTTTGGTTCGCCCGGTCCATCGACGGGTCAACCGACCATTGATCCCGCGTGTCAGTACAACAGCAAGGGCAACGGGGAAGCCTCTCCCGGCTATCCGTTCGACGTCGCGAAGTTCGAGACCGACATTCAGCCCGTGCTCGCCAAGAGCTGCGGTAGCCAGGGATGTCACGCTGCGCCGACCGGAAACTCCAACTTCATCGTGTGGAGCGCGGCCAAGCGGGGTGATTGTGAGTTCGTCAAGGGCTTCAATAGCTTCGTCGGAAAGGTCGACCTGGCCACGCCCGCCAACAGCGCCGCCCTCACCGCGGTCAACGGCGGCCTCGCGGGGCACCCGTTCAAGCTCGACGCTACGTCGCCCGACCTCGCGAAGCTGCAGAGCTTCGTGTCCTCGGCAGCGACGACGTTCGCGTCGGGCTCGGGAGGTGGTGGGGTCGTGCCCCCGCCCGGACCCAGCCCGTTCGACTTCAAGGTGTTCCAGGCGACGATCGAGCCGATGCTCGCCACCTGCGCGGGGGCGGGCTGCCACAGCGCACCCGGCGCCAGCGGGTTCACCGTGACGTTCCCACCCGCCGACAAGGACCACGCCGACAACTTCGTCGCGGTGACCGGACGGACGAACCTCCAGAATCCGGCGAGCTCGCTGATCTACGTGCAGGCGACCGTGCAGCACGGCAGCGGGAAGTCGCGTACCGTCAACGCCACGCAGGCCCCGGCGCTGCTCCAGTGGATCACCGATGCCAAGGCCAACGCCGGCAATAACCCCAATCCGACGTGCGCGCCGGTCGGCAATTTCAATCTCGGCGTGTTCCGGACCGAGGTACTACCGATCTTGGACGGCTCGCTGGATCTCAACATTCCCGGTGGGCAAGGCCGCGGGCCGGGCTGCATGTCCACGGCGTGCCACGGCGTCGATCGCGGCCCTGGCAAGCTGAGCCTGATCCTGGCGGCAGAGGCCACGGCCCAGCTGCAGAACTTCGCGTGCTTCGTGAACCTCGCAGCCCCGTCGTCCTCGGAGATCCTGCTGTGCCCGCTCAACCAGCCCGGTTGCCGCAAGCAGCCGCACCCGGGCCAGGACGTGCTCGGCGGCAACAACGACCTCAACTACCAGCGCCTCCTGGCGTTCGTGTACGGCGCCAAGACGCAGGTATCGCCGCTCGACTTTGCGTTCTTCGTCCGCAACATCAATCCGATCTTCAGCGACATCAACGCGGTCGAGGGCGGTGCTCTCGGCAAGAGCTGCGCCGACACCCAGACCTGCCACGGCGTCTCCGTCGCCGGGCAGGCAGCACCGAACGGCTCGAACTTCCCGATCCTGCCCAATGCAACGGGACTCGATCTGCTCACCGCGAACTTCGTGTCGGCGACCGGGTTCGTGACCTTCCTGAACCCGGGCGAGAGCTCGCTGTTCCTCTATCCGACCAACGAGATCGCAAACCGCGCCGCGCATCCGTTCGCGACCGGGATCGACCATCCGGGCGGCCTCGACTTCGCCGTCGACTCGGTGCAGGCCCGGGCGATCGTGCAGTGGGCGGGAGGCCTCCGGCCCGACCGCCAGGGGTTCAACGCGAACTGGCTGGTGCTCGGCGACTTCGCGGCGAGCCAGATCACGGATCAGACCGCGCTGCAGGAGGACTCCGTCACGCCAAACATCTTCGACCGCGGCGGGGGCTCGTTCAACATCGGTCAGTGGGACGGCTTCTTCTCGACCAACGCCTCGGTCGACTTCAACGTGCCGTTCCCGCGCGCGGCGACGAGCGGCCGCGTGGCCTACGCCGTCGCCTACGTGGTCAACACCACGCCTCGGCTGATCAAGGCGCAGATCCAGTTCAATACGAACAACCCCATTCGCATCTACGTCGATAATCAGCTGAGCGCGCAGAACATCAACGGTGGCGGCGCCACGGCCTTCCTGTCGCTCAACCCGGCTGGCACCGGCAAGGCCGTCAAGGTGCTGGTCAAGCTGCTGCAGCGTTCCGGTGATGCAGCGTTCAGTTTCCAGGCGCAATTCACTGACCAGCAGACCGGGGTGGCATTCACCGACGCGACCCGTGAGCTGGTGTTTACCCTCGGACCTAATGGAGGACTGTGATGTCGTTCCTTCGATTCATTCCGGCATTCGTGCTGGCAGCCGGCGTCGGTTGTTTCAGTGGAAACGGTAATCCTACCCCAGCGC
Organism: Kofleriaceae bacterium; assembly: GCA_036403075.1. GTDB lineage: Bacteria > Myxococcota_A > Polyangia > Haliangiales > Haliangiaceae > JABFXX01. Next base: position 5,369 of record DASWRS010000056.1, on the reverse strand, counting down.
CTATCGGCGATCCGGGAGACCCGGGGCCGACCCAGCCGGTGCCGACCAGCGATCCGCCGCCACCGGCGCCGGCGATCTACAAGCGGGGCTCGCTCTCGCCGGTGTACCAGCTCACGCCGCGCCTCGAGCAGACGCGGTTCCGCGAGGGCGGAGTCGCGATGTCGGACGCCGACTTCACTTCGAACACGAACAACTTCACCGCGGCTTCGCAGAAGCTCGACGAGATCGGAGCCCAGATCGGACGCGAGCGTGGCAGCGGTACTCTCGATCTGATCGCGGATAACAACGATCGCATCCTGTCCCAGGCGATCCCGTTCCGCGGCAATCCCACGGACGTCAAGCTGCTCCAGATCGGAAACCTCCGCAAGGCATACGTCCCGCTCGGTGGCGACCTGATGACGCCCGGCAACGAGATCGCCTCGGTCAACCTGTCGACCGGGCAGGTGACCCGGATCAAGGTCGGGATCCATCCGCAGCGCATTGCGATACATCCAGATAATCTGGTGTTCGTCTGTAATCAGTTCTCGAACTACATCTCGGTCATCGACGCGACTACCGATCAGCCCCTGCTGGATATCAATGGCAAGCCGGTCGAGGTCAAGACCGAGTTCTACTGCACCGACCTCGCGTTCGTCCCGCGCAGCGTCGCGGCGCCCAATCCCGACGAGCAGGACCTCTACGTTGCCAACGAGTGGCGGGGCAGCGTCCTCAAGTACGGTCTGACCGTGGTCCGCGACGCCGTGTCGAATCTGCCCAAGGACGTCCGCGTGACCAACCCGGCCAAGCCGAACCCGGAGAGCCAGCCGGCGGCCGAGATCCCCGCGGGCCACAACCCGATGCGGCTGTCGGTGGGCCAGGATCTGCGGACGCTGTTCGTCGCCAACAGCCGCGGCGGCGAACTGGCGCGGATCGACCTCGCCAGCAACAACGTGCGCCGGATCGCCTTCAAAGCACCGGCGGTCGATGTGGTACAGGCCAACGACGTTCTGCTGATTCCGACCACGATGCCCGATCGCGGCCTTCCGGATCGCAATGATGCGATTCCGCAGCAGGTGAATGCGCAGCCCGTGCTGGTCGGCGGGATGGATGGCAACCAGCACGTCGCTCACCCCGGCGCGATGACCGACACCACGAAGGCATACAACTTCGAGGATCTGCGCAACGGCATCTTCCTGATCGACGCCCAGCTCAACAGCGGCAGCACGCCGATCTACTTCACCGACGACATCTCCCCCGAACCGAACTTCGTGAGCGCGCAGAAGATCCTCAAGGGCTCCCTGCCGCAGACCATCGTGCTCAACGCCGCGCGCACGCGTGCATTCGTTGCGATGCAGGGCTCGGATTGCATCCAGCAGTTCGTGATCGGCGCCGGGACGTTCCGGCTGGCCGATGCGGGCGCCGCGCTGATCCGGACCGATCACCGGCCGTACGCCCTGGCGCTCGACGAGAGGGCCGGAGAGCTGCTGGTCGCGGACTGGGGCGGCGAGGTGCTCGAGGTGTTCGATGCCGCGAGCGGCACGCGCAAGCAGCGCATCGACCTCGGCTACGCCACCGTCCCGTATCCCGCGACCAACATCGAGCGCGGCGAGTTCCTGTTCTACAACACGGCGTGGTCGAACAACGGCCGCAAGTCGTGCATGACGTGCCACTTCGACGAGCTCGGCGGCGATGGCGTCGGGTTCGCCAACGGCGCGACCGCGCCGACCGAGTTTCACAAGGTCCCGTTCAACTGGAACCTGATGACCACGGATTCATACTTCTGGAACGGATCGTTCAATCACGGCACGTACGCGTCGCTGGCCGCGGCGTTCCAGACCCGCACCAACTGCGAGCTGATCGAGTTCGGGTTTACCGAGGGCATCTCCTCCAACGCGGCGACGCGCGTCGGCGACCCGAACGACCGGTTCCGCGGCAACCAGGACAACAACTGCCGGCCGAACCTCGTCGCCGGTCAGGTCCTGCCCGCCAACTTCGACCAGATCAACCAGATCATCGCCGCCGACAACCAGGTCCGCGAGCAGATCATCAAGAACGTGACCGGGCTCGACTTCGCAACCGTCTCGCGCCTGACCGACTTCTACTCGGTCTCCGAGCTCCGGCTGCCGCCCAACCCGCTGGCCTACCTGGCCCAGAACAAGCAGCTCGATGGCGCGAGCGCGGCGAAGATCGATCAGGGCAAGGCGCTGTTCACCAGCGTGGGCTGCGCCAGCTGCCACGACCCGAACAACAGCCGCCATCCCTTCGCTGACGGCCTCAACCACGGCCCGGGCGCGACGTGGTCCAGTCAGTTCGTCAACCTCTACGCACAGGACTCGCGCGTGCTGAACATCCTCAGCGCGGCGGGCCTCGGGAACATACTGCCGCCGCAGCTGCAGGACGCGATCGCCGGCGGAAACCGCGTCGACTCTGCGGTCAACGTGCACGTCAATCCGATCGACTTCTTCATCCCGTTTTGCTTCACGGCCGACGGCTGCCTGCACTTCGACGACCCGATCCCATTGCGGGGCACAGCCGCCGAGACGCAGGCGCTCGAGGCGCTGACCAAGGTCAACCTCGCCAATGCCGATCGCGGATTCTTCCCGGGCAACGTGATCGGTCAGGCCCAGACCAACACGCCGTCGCTGCGCGGGATCTGGTTCCAGAGCAACTACCTGCGGCACGGTCTGTCCCACAGCCTGAAGGAAACCGTGCTCGCGCCGGGTCACCCGCTGCTCGGGCAGAACGAAAACGGGTTCGCGATGGACGCGGCCGGCAAGATCGACGTCCACGGTCGGACCTCGAAGATGTCCAAGGCGGACTTCGAGGCGCTGACGGCCTTCATCCTGTCGATCGAGTAGCTACTCGACGAGCTTGAGGTGGCCGCGCTTGCGCGGCTCACAGAGTCCCATCCCGTTGCTACATTGATGTAACCAAACTGTTTGCAAAGTGTGGCCTCGGCTACGACCTGCCGCGTTCGGTGTTGTCAATGCGGACCAGGTGCGGGTTCTGAGAGATAGCTTCGGAACAGGACATGCCATTGTCCCTGCGATGCCCGAGCAGCCATCCCGTCGCACGTTCCTCGAATGTTCCGTGGGCGCCGCGGCAGGTGCCGCTCTCGTACCAGCCTGTTCGCGCAGTGATCGGCCACGATCGTTGGCGACGAACCCCGACGTCGTGCGCGTGGCAAGCGTACCGACCGCGGTCGAGGGTGATCTGCTCCCGGGGCTCGTGCACGGCTTCTCGCCACGCGTCGAGCTCATGGCACGCCCTGACGTCTACGACGCCGCACGGGCGGGCAAGGCGGATCTCGTCGTGTCGCACTATGGCCACCACGACTGCGAGCAGTTCGTGCTCGATGGACTCGGTGAGTGGCCTCGCACGGTGTTCTCGAATCAGATGGCGCTGATCGGACCGCCGTCGGATCCTGCAAGGATTCGCGGCCTCCTCGACGCCGCGGTGGCATTCGAGCGGATCGCGCGGAGCAAGAGCCCATTCGTGGTCAACGACCTCGACGGGGTCCGCTACTTGACCGAGATCCTCTGGCAGTGCATCGGCCGCCCTGCCCGGGATGGCTGGATGATCGATGACAAGCATCAGAAGGAGGACGCGATGGTCGTCGCGTCGCGCCTCGGCGGGTACTCACTCTGGGGGCTCACACCCTTCCTGCGCACCCACCGACAGGTCTCGCTCCAGCTCGAGCCGCTCGTGGTGGCCGACCCGTTGCTCCAGCGCCTCCTCGTGGCCGTGGTCGTGCGCGTGCCGGGCTGTAACCAGGACGGCGCTCGCGCGCTGCAGTACCATCTGCTCGCGCCGGCAACCCAGGCGCGAATCCGCGCGACGCGCTACCCGACGAACGAGCAGATCTGCTGGGTCCCAGCGGGCCGGCACAACCGCACGGCGATCCTGCCGCTCACTTGACGAACACTTCTGGTCCACGACGGTGCGCGCTCAGCTATCCGCGAGCGTGTTCTTGCGCCGGAGGCCATGTCAGAGCACGCGACGCGCAACCAGGATGGCCATCCAAACGACGCCCAGACCGCCCACGATCGCGAGCGTGCCGAATGCGATCGCCTGCGAGCCGGCCGCGAGGAGGACGCCGACGAACACGCTCGACCCGAAATCGCCCAGCGCGTTCGCGCTGGCGAGGATGCCCAGCCCCAAACTCCGCTGTTCGCGCGGCAGCAACTCCGCGACGACTGCCTTCTCGAGGGTCTCCTCCACGGCGATGTACACGCCGGAGAGCAGGATGGCCACGACGAGGAGCGCGAGCGAGCTGGTCGCGATCGCGAGCACGATGTTGGTCACCACGCCCAGGCCGTAGCCGGCCACGAGCACCTTTGGCTTCGAGCGCGCATCCCCGAGATGCCCGGCGGGGTACGCGGCGATCGCGCTCACGAGGTTGTGCGCAGCATAGAGCAAGACGGCCGTTGACAGGAGACCGCCGGTGCCATGCGATTCGCCGACAGCGCGCGCAACCAGGAAGATAAGAAACGTGCGCGAGAAGTCACCCAGGCCGAAGAGCAGCACGCCTCCCACGAACCACCAGAACTTGCGCGGTAGGCGTGCGCGCGCGGTGCTTGGTGCGGGGCGCGCGGCGTCACCGGGGCGATCGCGTGCGAGCGCGATCATGGCGCCGACCGACAGTGCCGATGGGATGATGCTCCACAGGATGATCTGATCAAACGGCAGGCCCCGCCAGACGAGCGCAGCGGCGACCAGTGGCCCAACGACGGCGCCGATCATGTCGGCGCTCCGCTCGAAGCCGTAGGCGCGGCCGAAGTGCGTCGGCCCCACTTCGTCCGCCAGCAGGAAATCGCGGAGCGGTGACCGGAAGCCGCGACCGAACCATGCGACGGTTCGCAGCGACATGATCGGCATGATGCCGCGCACGAGTGCCAGCAGCCCAGTACCGACGGTGGTGAGCAGATAGCCGCCGGCCGCCCACGGCCGCTTCCGCTGGACCCGATGGCCGACGGCGCCACCGGCGAGCTTCGACAGGCTGAACGCCAGGTCCGCCGCACCCTCCATTGCACCAAGCGCCGCAGGACCCAGACCGACGCTCGCGAGGTAGAGCGGCAGCACGGCCGTCACCATCTCGTGTCCGACGTCCGAGAAGAATGTCGCGAGGACGATTCCGATGACGGCCCGGGTCATCCAGCGCGAGCCGCCGTTCGATGCCATCAAAGCATCGTACCCCATCGCATTGCGGTCGAGTCACCGCCGGGTTAGGTCAGCTGGAGATTCGCAGCGCGGTCCGGAGGGCGGACGCGAGCGTGGCCAAGCCCGGCCAAGCCTCGCCAAGCCTTCTAGCGGATCACCACGAAGGTCTGGTGGTTGATCGCCACCAGCCGGCCGGTCTCGCTCCACAGCTCGCGGGTCTCGAGCGCGTA
>DASWRS010000055.1:0-3120 GCA_036403075.1 Kofleriaceae bacterium | reverse complement strand
GCGCCGACTATAAGCAGCCGGCGCCAACCCAAGGATTCTTCATAGGTTGCGTAGGTAAATGACCATGGATCAGACGCCGATCGTCTCACTGGCTGGAGGGCATCCACTGATCGACATCGACCTGACGGTCGTCGTTCAGTTCGTGCTGTTCCTGGTCACATTCCTGATCGCGAACCGCTGGCTGTTCCAGCCGTACCTGCGGCTGCGCGAGCGGCGCAGGGCGGGGATCGACGGCGCGCGCGCCGAGGCCGAGCGGATGACGGCGCAGGCCGACGCCAAGCTCGCCGACTACGAGAAGCAGCTCGCGATGGCGCGCGACCGCGCCAACGAGGAGGGCCGCAAGGTCCGGGGCGAGGCCGCCGCGCACGAGCGCGAGGTGACCGACCAGGCCCGCGCGTCGGCGCAGAAGGCGATCAACGAGGCGCAGGCGACGATGCGGCGCGAGACCGATGCGGCGCGCGGTCAGCTGATGCCGCAGGCCGAGGCGATCGCGCGGACGATCGCGTCCAAGCTGCTCGGACGGGAGGTCGCATGATGCGCAGCAGGAAGCCATGGCTCGCGCTGATGCTCGCGTTGGTCGCGACGCCGGCGCTGGCCCAGACGCCCGAGCGGGCGGGGAACCCGGAGGCCGAGCGGGCCGCGGCCGGCGCCGCGGGCGATTCGCCCAAGGCCAGCGAGCCCGGCTCCGAGCACCACACCGGCGGGCCGAGCGCGGCGGATGCCGAGGAAGAGGATCCGTCGAAGCACTTCAACTTCGTCGGGATCACGCCCGGCCACCTGTTCGACTACCGCGGCAAGGACGCGTACGGCGGGACGTTCGGCGACGGCAAGATGGTCGATCCCGAGACCGGCCACGTGGTCCACGAGGAGGAGCCGGCGTCGCCGCCGTTCGTGTTCGTGCTGTTCAACTTCGCGATCCTGCTCGGGCTCCTGGCGTGGAAGGGCCGGCCGATCGCGCAGCAGGTCGCCCGCGAGCGCCACGATCTGATCAAGGGCGCGCTCGACGAGGCGGCGCGGCTGCGCGAGCAGGCCGCGCAGAAGCTCGCCGAGTACGAGTCGCGGCTCAAGGCGGCCGACGCCGAGATCAAGCAGCTGGTCGACGGCATGCGGGCCGATGCCGACGCCGAGAAGGCGCGGATCCTCGCCGCCGCCGAAGCACAGGCGGTGCAGATGAAGCGCGACGCCGAGCTGCGGATCGCCGCCGAGATCGAGCTGGCGCGCGCGCAGCTGACCCGCGAGGTCACCGCGGCGGCCACCGCGGCGACCGAGAAGCTGTTGCGTGACCAGCTCAACGCGGGCGATCAGCAGAAGCTGGTGGCCAGCTTCATCACCGACGTCTCCGAGGCCCGGGGCGCCGGACCGGCGGGCCGCCCGCGGGAGGTGCGCTGATGGTGACCGGCAGCCTCGCTCGCCGCTACGCGCGTGCGGTCCTCGAGATCGGCACCCAGAACGGCAACCTCGACAAGCTCGGAGCCGACCTGCGCTCGCTCGCGCTGGCGATGCACGACTCGCCCGAGCTGATCACCGTGCTGACCAACCCGGCGATCCGCCGCGCCGACCGGCGCCGGGTGATCGACGGGCTGCTCGAGCGGATCGGCGCCGAGCCGAACACCCGCAACCTGGTGTACCTGCTGCTCGACGGCGAGCGGCTGGGCTCGGTCGCGGCGATCTCGCGCGAGGTCGACGCGATGATCGAGGCCAAGGCCGGCCGCATGCTCGCCGAGGTCACGTCGGCCCGGCCGCTCGACGCCGCCCAGCTGTCCCAGATCACCGCCGCGCTCGAGAAGCTCTCGGGCAAGAAGGTCGCGGTCACCAGGCGCGAGGATCCCAGCCTGCTCGGCGGGGTCGTCGCCAAGCTCGGTGACACGGTGTACGACGGTTCGCTTCGCACCCAGCTCCGCACCCTGCGCGACGAGCTCACCAAGTAAGAGGACGCCATGGACATCCGCGCCGCAGAGATCTCAGACATCATCCGCAAGCAGATCGAGAACTACGACAAGAAGGTCTCGGTCACCGAGACCGGCACCGTGCTGACCGCCGGCGACGGCATCGCCCGGGTCTACGGCCTGTCGGGCGCGATGGCCGGCGAGCTGCTCGAGTTCGAGGGCGCTTCCGGCCAGAAGGTCAACGGCATGGTGCTGAACCTCGAGGAGGACAACGTCGGCGTCGCGCTGCTCGGCAAGTTCGAGGCGGTGCGCGAGGGCGACGTGGTCCGGCGCACCGGCAAGATCGTCGAGGTCCCGGTCGGCGAGGAGCTGCTCGGCCGCGTGGTCAACGCGATCGGCGTCCCGGTCGACGGCGGCAAGGCGATCGTCGGCAAGACCCGCCGCCAGGTCGAGATCAAGGCGCCGGGCATCATCCAGCGCAAGTCGGTCCACGAGCCGATGCAGACCGGGATGAAGGCGATCGACTCGATGATCCCGATCGGCCGCGGCCAGCGCGAGCTGATCATCGGCGACCGCGGCACCGGCAAGACCGCGATCGCGATCGATACGATCATCAACCAGAAGGGGCAGAACATGTTCTGCTTCTACGTCGCGATCGGCCAGAAGCAGTCGACGGTGGCGACGGTCGTCGACCGGCTGACCAAGGCCGGCGCGATGGAGTACACCACGGTGGTGCTGGCCGGCGCGTCCGAGCCGGCGCCGCTGCAGTTCATCGCGCCGTACGCCGGCGTGACCATGGCCGAGTACTTCCGCGACTCGGGCCGCCACGCGCTGATCATCTATGACGATCTGTCCAAGCAGGCGGTCGCGTACCGCCAGCTGTCGCTGCTGCTCCGCCGCCCGCCGGGCCGCGAGGCGTACCCGGGCGACGTGTTCTACATCCACAGCCGCCTGCTCGAGCGCGCCGCGAAGATGTCGGACAAGGAGGGCGGCGGCTCGCTGACCGCGCTGCCGATCATCGAGACCCAGGCAGGTGACGTCTCGGCGTACATCCCGACCAACGTCATCTCGATCACCGACGGCCAGATCTTCCTCGAGGCCGACCTGTTCTACTCGGGCGTTCGCCCCGCGGTGAACGTCGGCATCTCGGTGTCGCGCGTCGGCGGCAGCGCCCAGACCAAGGCGATGAAGAAGATCGCCGGTCGCCTCCGCCTCGAGCTCGCGTCCTACCGCG
>DASWRS010000054.1:0-16867 GCA_036403075.1 Kofleriaceae bacterium | reverse complement strand
CAGGCTTCGGGTCAGGCTTCGGGTCAGGCGCCGGGTCAGGCGCCGGGTCAGGCGCCGGGTCAGGCGCCGGGTCAGGCGCCGGGTCAGGCGCCGGGTCAGGCGCCGGGTCAGGCGCCGGGTCAGGCGCCGGGTCAGGCCTCCGGTCAGGCCTCCGGTCAGGCGCCGGGCGGCGTGGCGGCCGAGCGGATCGCGCGCGAGCGGCTGCGCCTGGCCGAGGCCCACGGCACGGCCGGCGACGTCGTGGCCGCGATCGACGCGCTCGCCGACCAGCTGGCCGTTGCGTTCGGGCCGAGGCCGACGACCGCCGACGGTGAGGCCGCCGACGGGACCGAGCGGGCCCAGCTGCTCCGGCGCGAGCTGGTCGCGCTGCGCCGCCGCCAGGCCCAGCTCGTGCGCGGTGACGCGCCGGAGCGCGCCTGGGAGGTGCTGCAGCAGGCGATCGCGCTGTCGCCTGGCGAGCCGCTGGTGCTCTCGGATCTCACCGAGCTCGCCGAGGAGCTCGGCCGCTACGACGCGCTCGCCGAGCTGGTCCAGAGCTGGCAGGCGGTCGAGGGGGATCCCGGTCGCGCGATGGTGCTCTCGATCCGCCGCGCCGATGCGCTGCTGCGCGGCGGCCGGCGCGACCAGGCGCGGGCGCTGCTCGCCTCGCTCGAGGCCAGCGCGCCGGGCTTCATCGTGCTGACCTCGGCGGCGGAGCGCGACGCGCTCGGCCGGCAGCCGGCGCCCGACGCCGGCGACCTCGCGAAGACCTACCTCGCCGCCGCGCACGCCGCGCTGCTCGGCACCTGGCTCGGCCCGGGCCAGCAGCCCGCGCCCGATACCGGTGCCGCGGCCGCGCTCTATGTCCAGGCCGCCGAGCTCCTGGCCTACGAGGTCGGCAGCGCCGAGGCGCTCGACGAGGCCCGCGGCGCGCTCGGCAAGGCGCTCGAGGCGGTGCCGGATCATCCGGTCGCGCTCGAGGCGCTGACCGAGCTCGACGACACCACCGGCCGGGTCGCCGACGCGCTCGCCCGGCTCCGGACCCAGGCCGCGGCCGCCGACGGCGACGTCCGGCGCGCGCTGGTCGAGCGGGCGATCCGGCTGGCGCGCAGCCACGGCGAGCTCGAGGCCGTGGTCCAGCTCGAGACCGAGCTGGTCGAGCTCGCGCCGTCGGACCTGGCGCTGCGCTGGCGGCTCGAGGCCACGCTGGCCCAGCTCGGCCGCGACGACGAGCGCGCCCAGCTCCTGACCGAGCTCGCGGCGGTCGAGCCCGATGCGATGCGGCGCGGCACGGCGCTCCTGGCGGCGGCCCGGCTGCGCGAGCGCGGCGGCGCGGTCGAGCAGGCGACCGAGCTGTACCGCCAGGTGCTCGCGCTGTGGCCCGAGGACACGTTCGCGCGCGAGTCGCTGATCGACCTGCTCCGCGCCCAGGAGAAGTGGACCGAGCTGGTCACCGAGCGCCGCGCCGAGGCCCGCGCGCTGCCCGACGGCCCGGCCGCGCGGCGCGCGCTGCGCGAGGCGGCGTGGGTGCTCGAGATCCGGCTCGGCGACACCGCGTCGGCGGCACAGGTCTACGACGAGTGGTTGATCCGGCTGCCCGAGGACCGGACCGCGCTCGAGGGCGCGGCGCGGTGCCGCGCGAGCTTCGGCGACCGGATCGGCGAGGTCATCGCGCGGCGCTCGATCGCCGACCTCGATCCGAGCCCCGAGGTGCTGTGGCTGCTCGGCCGCGCGCTCGAGCGCGGCGGCCAGTTCGACGACGCCGCCGACGTGTTCCGCGGCCTCGCGGTCCGCGACGAGGCCTCGGTCGCGGCGACCAGCGCCGCGCTCGCGCTCGCCGATCTCGCGTCCGCGCGCGCCGACACGGTGATGCGGGTCGAGGCGACCGCATCGCTCGCGGGCCGGACCACCGAGCCGCGGCTCGGCGCGGCGCTCGCCGAGGACAGCGGCTGGATGTACGCGCTCGTGCTCGAGGACTTCGAGCGCGCGCAGCAGTCGTTCGCCGCCGCGACCACGCTCGAGCCGACCCGCCGGGGCGCGTTGCTCGGCGCCGCGCTGGTCGCCGCGCGCCGGCTCGATCCGCCCGCGCTGTCGGTGGCCTACGACGGCCTGGCCGCGTCGGTCCAGATGCCCGAGGCCGCGGCCGCGCTGCACCTGCGCGCCGCGGCGATGGCCGCCGCGAGCGGCGACGTCGAGCTCGCCAACCAGCGGGTCGCCGCGGCCCGGACCGCCGCGCCCGACGACACCAGCGCGCTGCTGGTGCTCGCCGAGACCGGCGCGGTGCCGCAGGTCGAGTCCGGCGGCGACGACGCCTCGGTGATCGACGCGCTGCTCGCGCGCGCCGAGGTCCTCGAGCTGCGCAGCGCGCTCGCCGACGATCCGGCGTCGCGATCGTCGTGGGAGCTCGATCGCGCCGAGGCGCTCGAGCTCGCCGGCCGGCTGCGCGAGGCCGGCACCGTGGTCGCCGCCGTGCTCGCGTCCCAGCCCGGCGATCTGCGCGCGCTCGAGGCGCTGCGGCGGCTCGCGCGCCGCGCCGACGACACCACCGCCTGGGCCCACGCCAGCTACCAGCTCGCCCGCGTGATCGGCGATCGCACCGCCAAGCTCGCGTTGCTCCGCGAGGCGGCCGGCGTGTACGAGGCCGACGACACCGTCGAGCTCGCGATCGCGACCTACCGGCGGATCCTGCAGACCGATCCGGGCGCGCCCGAGCTCACCCGGCTGCTCGAGCTGCTGCGCGCCCGCGCCGACGTCACCAGCCTGATCGCGTTGCTCAGCGACCGGCTGGCCTGGCTCGAGGCCGAGGCCGAGATCGGCAGCGACGGGCTCGAGAAGCAGATGGTGCCGCTGCTGCTCGAGCGCGCAACCCTGTTGCACGGCCGGGGCGACCACGCCGCGGCGATGGCCGATCTCGACGCGCTGCTCGATCGCTCGGCGAGCCACGTCGAGGCGCTGCGGTTCCGCGCCGATCTCGCGATGAACGCGGGCGACGCGACCGCGGCCGTGACGCTGTGGCGGCGCTGCCTGTCGGCCGAGACCCGGCCGCAGCGCCGCGCCGAGATCGAGCTCCTGCTCGCCCAGGTGCTGGCCGAGACCGACGTCACCGGCGCGATCGAGAACCTCGAGCGCGTGGTCGAGACCTCGCCCGACGATGCGCTGCTGCGCGAGCGCCTGCTCGGGCTGTGCCTGCGCGCGACCGACTGGGACCGCGCGACCCGCGAGCTCCGCGCGCTCGCCCGGCTGCGCCCGACGCCGCAGGACAAGGCGCGCGAGGAGCTGCGGCTCGGCCTGATGCTGCGCGACCGGATGAACGATCGCACCGGCGCCCGGCTCGCGCTCGATCGCGCCCGCACGCTCGATCCGCTCAACCTCGACGTGGTCCGCGAGCTCGCCGAGTTGCTCGAGCCGGCCGCGCGCCAGCAGGTGCTCGCCGGCACCGCGGCGAGCCTGCGCGCGTCGATCGCCCAGAACCCGCGCAACGCGATGCTGTACGAGCGGCTCGCTCAGGTCACCGCGTGGCAGAGCGACGTCGACGCGCGCTGGCTCGCGCTGGTCGGGCTCGAGGCGCTCGGCACGCCGTCGGTCGATCAGCGCCAGGTGCTGGCCCAGGGCCGCGCCAAGCTGGTCGGGCCGCAGCGGGTCCGGCTCGACGAAGGCGCGCGGCAGCTGCTGCGCGGCGGCGCGCTCGGGGCGCTCGCCGAGCTGTGGCGGGCGATCGCGCCGGCGGTGCAGGTCGCGACCGGCGTCGATCCGGCCAAGCTCGGCTTCACCCGCGCCGATCGCGTGGCGCAGAAGAAGCTCGGCGATCGCTACGAGCCGCTGGTCAGCGCGCTCGGCTGCTTCTCGGTCGATGACGCCGAGATCTACATCAGCGCGGCGCGCGACGGCGTGTCGCGGGCGCTCGCGGCCGAGACCCCGATCCTGTGCCTGGGCGCCGACGTCGCCGCGGCGTCGCAGCCGCTGCAGCGCTGGCTGCTCGGCCGCGCGGTCGCCACGCTCGCCGAGGGCGTCGCGACGCTGTCGGCGCTGCGCGAGGGCGAGCTCGGCTGGACGATCGCCGCGGCGCTGCACGCGATCGACGTGGCGATCCCGCCGGCGCTGCGCGCCGAGATCGCCGGCGAGGACGCCAGCATCATCGAGCGCGCCAAGATCTTGAAGAAGGAGATGAGCCGCAAGGCCAAGGCCACCGTGCAGCACCTCGTGCAGACCCGCGCCGGCGAGCTCGCCGACATCGAGAGCTTCCGGCACAACGCGCTCGCGATCGGCGATCGCGCGGGCCTCTTGTGGGCGGGCGATCTCGCGGTGGCCCACGCCCAGCTCGACGTCGGCCGCGGCGGCAAGGCGCTGGGCGACAGCCGCGGCGCGCTCGAGCTCACGGCGTGGTCGGTGTCCGAGGACCACCTCAAGCTGCGTGAGCGCCTCGGCGTCGGATTGAAAGGTGGGCGATGAGCACTCCCAAGCCACCCGGCAAGTCCGGCGCGGGCTCGGCCGGCAAGCCCGGCACCGCGCGCCCGTTCCTGGGCGACGACGATCTGTCCGAGCTCGACGCCTGGGTCGAGACCTTCGACGCCCTGCACGGCGGGCCCGAGCCGGGCGCGGCGGTCGCAGATCCGACCCAGCTGGTGGCCCAGGCCCCCGATGCCGCCAGCAGCGCCGAGCTGCGCACCGCAGATCTCGACGCCGATGCCGATGTCGATGCCGATGTCGATGCCGATGTCGATGCCGATATCAACGGCGACGCCGGTCCCGACCCCAACCCCGGGCATGGCGCCGACCGGCCGGTCCGCGCGTCGACCGCGGATGGCGAGCCGGACGCCGAGGCCGAAGCCGACGCCGACGCCGACGTCGAGGCCGAGGCCGACGCCGACGTCGAGGCCGAGACCGCCGCCGAGCCGGACGACGCGCCCGACCAGTTCGATCCGCCCGACGAGCTGCCGAGGTTCGACGGCGAACGCGCGCCGTCGATCACCGCGGTCGACCGCTACGACCCCGACCTGCAGGAGACCGATTTCTTGGGCGTGGGCGGCGCGGGCGGCGCGGCCGCACGCAGCGCCGAGCTGCTGTCGATCCCGCGGTTCCGCCCGGGCCCGCCGCTGCCGGTGCCCGGCGACGACGACGTCGACGACGACGCGTTCGGCGGCGACTCCGAGGACGAGGTGTTCACGTCGGCCTCGCGCCCCGGAGCGCCGGCGCCCGACGACGCGATGGACGACGACGAGGTCGCACCGCCGCCGGTGCCCGAGCCGCGCCGCCGCCCGGCGATCGTGCGCCGCGCCGCACCACCGCCGCCGCCGCCGCCGTTCGACGCTCCCGACCACCGCGACAGCGACGAGATGTTCTCCGAGCAGACCCGGGTCGCAGACTTCACCGAGCTCGAGCAGCGGCTGGTGTCGTCGCGCGCGTCGCAGCCGACCGTGCCGCACGGCGACGAGGACGACTACGTCGACATCGAGGTCAGCGACGACAAGGCCGGCACCGCCGAGGTGCCGTCGTTCGAGCCGTTCCCGACCGGCCGGAGGACCGCGCACGTCGTGCGCCGCGGCGACTCGACCACGCGCCCGCCGTCGGGGCAGACCGCGGTGGTCGAGCTCGATCTCGACGACGACCTGTCGCCGGTGCGCGCGCCGTCGTCGCCCGCGTCCGAGGAGGACTTCTCCGACGTCGCCGCGGCGGTCGGCGCCGCCGACGACGAGCTCGCGCTCCCCGACATCCCGTCGCGCCGCATCCCGCGCGGCGATCGCGTCGCGGCGATCCCCGACATCGCCGTCGAGTCGCGGCCGCGGGCGAGCCTGGACGACGCGCTCGCCGGGCTCCGCGGCGAGGACTCGGGCGAGTTCGGCGAGGGCCACCCGTTCGACACCCCGCAGCCGTTCGGCGACGACTTTGGCGATCCGGCGCCGTTCGACCCCCCGGATCTGCTCGCGGGCGGGCCGCGGTTCGGCTCGGAGTTCGACGATCCCAACCAGTTCGCCGCCGACCAGCACGTCGATCCCAACCAGTTCGACGAGCCCGACGAGTTCGACGAGCCGCACCCGTTCGACGAGCCGCGCGCGCTGCCGCCGATCTCGCCGGTGATCCCGGCGTCGATCCCGCGGACCGTGCCGCCGCCCTTGCGCAAGCCCGAGTCGGTGGTGAGCAGCGAGACCGTGCGCGGGCTGTCGATCGGCCAGATCGTCGAGGGCGGCATGCTGCGGCCGCCCGCGGTCGCCGACCTGTACCCGCGGATCAAGACGCCGACCTCGGTGCCGCCGATCGGCGGTGCCCCGGCACCGGCGCCACCCGCGGCGCCGCCGGTGTCCCGCACGATGCTCGAGTTCGTCGCCCAGCCGCAGCCGCGGCCGCAGCCGCCGGCGCCGGTGTCCGATCCCGCGCTGCCGCTGCCGGATCGCCCGCCGCGCTCGACCCGGCTGGCCACGCCGTTGCCGATCGATCCCGACGCGCCGGCGCAGGTCGAGCCGACCCTCGATCTCGCGTCGCTGGCGCGGACCTGGCCCGCGCAGGTCGCGCCGCTGCCCACCGCCACGCTCGACGAGGCCTCGGCACAGTCGCTGCTGGTCTACGAGCGCGAGATCGCCACGGTCGACGACAGCGCGAGCTCGGCGGCGCTGCGGATCGAGGCCGGCCGGCTGTGCGAGCGGCTGACCGACTTCGAGCGGGCGCGCGGCCACTACGACGCTGCGCTGATGCTCGATCCGCGGGCGACCGCGGCGCTGCGCGGGCTGCGCCGGCTGGCGCGGACCAGCGGCGACCTCGCCGAGGCGATCCGCCACCTCGATGCCGAGATCTCGGTCGCGGGCGCGCTCGAGCGCCGGCCGCTCGGCCACTACCGCGTCGACCTGATGATGGCGAGCAACGAGCAGGACCTCGCCCGGGTCGCGGCCGGCGAGATCCTCGACCAGGCGCCGTCGGACGTCCGCGCGCTGCTCGCCCAGCTCGAGCTCGCGTTCCTCGACGGCCGCGCCGACGAGTTCGGGGTCACCCTCGAGCAGCTCGCGCAGGCGGTCAGCGACACCGAGCTGCGTGCGGCGCTGCAGTCCGCGCGCGGCGCGCTCGCCGCCCACCACAACGACACCGGCGCCGCCGCGAGCTGGTTCGCCGCCGCCGCCGAGTCCGATCCGACGGCGCTCGCCGCGCTGCTCGGCGCGATCCGGCAGGCGACCGCCGCCCACAACCCCGAGGCCGCGGCCCGCGCGCTGATCGACCTCGCGCGCCAGGTCGAGGCCTCCGATCCAATCACCGCCGCCGCCGCCGCGGTCCGCGCCCAGCAGTGGGCCGAGACCGGCGAGCTCGGCGCGGCGGCGGCCGCGACCGCCACCGCCGCCGCGCCGTCGGACCCGCTGGTCGCCCGGCTCGCCGCGCACCAGGCCGACGCCGCGGCCGACCCGGTCGGCGCCGCCGACGCGTTCATCCACTGGGCCCACAACGCCGGGTCCAACGCCGAGCGCGCCTACGCCGCGGCCCGCGCCGCCGAGCTCGATCCCGGGCGCGGCAGCGAGCTGTGGGCCAGCGCGATCGCGCTCGACCCCGGCGACGACTACGCCGCGGCCCAGCTCCGCACCGCGCACGTCGCCGCCGAGGCCACCCAGGCCGCGATCGACGTCGATCTCGCGATCGCCGAGGACGGCGCGCGCGAGCGGGCACGGCTGCGCGCGGCGTACGGCATGATCGCGCAGGGCCAGCTCGATGGCGCGATCGACGTGCTGCACCAGGGTCGGGCACAGCGCCCGGCCTCGATCGCGCTCAGCGAGGCGCTCGGCGAGGCGCTCGCCGCCGCCGGCAAGTGGACCGAGCGCGCCCAGCTGTTCGCCGAGCTCGCCGACGAGCCGGGCGAGCACCTCGACAAGGAGGTCGCGCAGCTGCGCAGCGCGCTGGCGTGGGAGGAGGCGGTCGGCGCCGCCGCGAGCGCCGAGGACGCCGAGGGCGAGGGCAAGGCCGGCGTGGTGACCACGACCGCCGCGGCGCTCGATGCCTGGGACCGCGTGATCGAGCGCGGCAGCTCGCCGTCGGCGCACGCCGCCGCGATCGTGCTGGCGAGCCGGCTGGGCGACGCGGCGCTGGTCGGCGACGCCTTGCTCCGCGCGCAGGCCGCCGAGCGTCTGCCGCTGGCCGCCGCGAGCCTGGCGCTGCGCCGGGCGCGGCTGATCGCCGCCGAGGACCCGCAGCGCCACGAGACCATCCTGCGCGATCTCCAGCCCGCGGTGGACGACCCGCGCCGCACCCTGGGCCTGGTGGTCGGCGCCGCGCGCCGCAAGGAGCTCGGCGACGCCGCTGCGGCGCTCGAGGATCGCGCCCAGCTGATCACCGGCAAGGCCGCCGATACCGAGGTCGCCGCGCTCCGGCTGCGCGCCGCCCAGCTCGCGCTCGACGCCGGCGAGGCCGCCCGGGCGACCGCGCTGCTGCTCAAGGTCGAGCACACGCTGCCCGAGCTCGGCGTGGTGCCCGACCTGCTCGCGGCCGCGCGCCGCCGCGCCGGGGACCGCCCGCCGGCCCGGCCGACCCGGCGGACCGAGCCATCCGCCGGCAGCGCGGGCTCGGCGGACGCGTTCGCGCGGATCGTGCGCGACGCCGATCTCGCCGTGGCCCAGGGCGACGCGCTCGGCGCGCTCGGGCTCTACCAGCGCGCGCTCGAGCTCCGGCCCGGCGATCCGCTCGCCTCGGTGCCGCTGATCCGGGTCGCGACCCAGGTCCGCGAGCCCGCGCCGCTCGCCGCGCTCGCGCTCGCCCGGCTCCGGCTCGCCGAGGACGCCGGCGACCACGCGGTCAAGGCGGCGGCCTACGAGCTGCTCGCCCAGATCGACAGCGAGCTGCGCGGCGATCCCGAGTCGGCCCAGCTCGCCCTCGAGAGTGCGGTGCAGGCCGACCCGTCGCGGATCGACCTCTTGCACCGGCTCGAGCGCCAGTACGCCGCCGCCGACCAGCTGTCCGAGCTGATCCGGCTGCGCACCAGCGAGATCGACGCGATCCCGGCCGAGCTGGCCCGCGACCGGGTCGCGCTGCTGCTCGATCTCGCCGCGATCACCGGCCGCGACCGGCGGCCCGAGCTCGAGATCGTCGACCTGTACCGCCGCGTCCTGGCGATCGATCCGCGGACCCGGCTGGCGCTGCTCCACCTCGAGTCGATCGTGCGACGCAGCGGGTTCTCGCCCGAGCTCGCCGAGCTCGAGGACCGGATCGCGGTGTACTTCGAAGGCGACGCCAAGACCCAGGCGGCGTTCTGGACCCGCGCCGGCGAGACCCTCGCCGACATCGGCCGGATCGACGAGGCGGTGCAGCGGTTCGGCAAGGCCGACGCCGCGTTCCCCGGCCACGTCCCCGCGCTCGAGGGCTGGCGCCAGGCCGCGCTCAAGGGCCAGCTCTGGGTCGATGTCGCCGAGGCCGCGACCCGCCAGGCCGCGGGCGCGACCGGCCCGGCGCGCGCCGCGCTGCACCACTTCGCGGGCGTCGCGCTGATGGACAAGGCGCTGGTCGGCGACCAGGCGATGGCCGCGTTCCGCCGCGCGCTCGAGGCCGACCAGGGCCACGCCGACGCGTTCCTGCGGCTGCGGATCCTGCTCGAGGAGGACGCCAACCACGACGACCTCGCGACCCTGCTCGCGATGCGGCTCGAGGTCGAGACCGAGCCGACCGCCCGGATCGAGCTGCACCGCGCGCTCGCCGAGCTGCACCGCAACTTCCTGTCGGATCGCGAGACGGCCAAGCGCCACTACCGCGCGATCCTCGACGCCGACACCAACGACCTGCGCGCCCACGCCGCGATCGCCGACATCGCCTGGGAGCAGGGCAACTGGCAGGAGGCCGCCGACGCGCTGATGGCGCGCGCCCGGCTCGAGCGCGCCCCCGAGGTGCTCAAGACCCTGTGCTTCCGGCTCGGCCTGATCTACGCCGACCGGCTGGTCGACGTGCCGATGGCGCTCAAGGCGTTCCAGCGCGCGCTGACCTACCAGCCCGACGACGAGAACACGCTGATCCGGCTCGCCGATCTCGCGAGCCAGGTCGGCGAGTGGAAGCTCGCGCTCGGCGCCTGCGAGCGGCTGGTCAAGAACGAGAGCGATCCGGATCGCCGCGCCGCGCACCTGCACCGGGTCGCGGTGATCTTCAAGAACGGCTTTGGCGACGCCAAGCGCGCCGAGCGCGCCCTGAACCTCGCGCTCGACGGCGCGCCGACCAACGACGAGGCGCTCGCCCAGCTGGTGCAGTTCTATCGCGACGCCAACGACATGACGTCGGTCCGGGTCCACCTGAACCGGGTCGCCGGGGCGATGCGCGCCCGGGTCGCCGCCGATCCGCAGGACGCCGTGGCGTACCGCGTGATCTCGCGCGCGATGTCGGCCCGCGCCGCGGCCAGCGTGGCCGGCTCGCAGCCGATCGCCCGCGCCGCCGCCGAGCTCGCCGATCTGCTCGGCGCCAGCGGCGATCCGGAGCAGCGCCTGCTGTCGGTGACGCGCCAGCCCGACCTGTCGCTGCTGGTCCGGGCCGAGGCCGACGACGTGATCTTCCCGCGCGGTGTGCCGGTCGAGCTGCGCCACATCTTCCAGCTGCTCGGCGACCGGATCGCCAAGCACGTCGGCGTCGATCTCCGGCCGTACGGCGTGACCCGCGGCGAGCGGCTGCGCGCCCGCGACAACCCGATCGCGGCGGTCGCCCAGTCGGTCGCCACGGGCCTGGGGTTCGGCGACATCGACGTCTACATCTCCAACCGCCAGCCCTGGGTCATGGTCGCCGAGCCGACCAGCCCGGTGTCGCTGGTGATCGGCAGCGGCATCGCCGGCGCCGGCGGCGACACGATCCGGTTCGCCGCGGGCGGCGCGCTCAAGCTGGCCCAGGCCTCGCTCGCGATCGCGGCCCGGCTGCCGGCCGACGACCTCGGCGTGCTCGTGATCGCGCTGCTCCGGCTGTTCCAGCCCGAGTTCCCGATCATCGACGTCGATCCCGACGCGGTCGCGGTGCAGACCCAGAAGCTGCGCCGGCTGATCCCGACCGGGCTCATGAACGAGCTCAAGCCGTTCGCGCTCGCGATCGACGCCCAGCGGTTCCGCCACACCGACCTGTCGCGCGATCTCAAGGTCGCCGGGCTGCGCGCGGGGCTGGTCGCCTCGGGCTCGCTGCTCGCCGGGCTGCGGATCCTGTCGTCGCAGGTCGGCGGCGAGCTGCCCGGCTTCCTCGCCGACCCGGTCGCGCAGGGCCTGGTCAGCTTCGCGCTCGGCGAAGACCACGCCATCGTCGCGCGGTGACCCCGGCGGCGGCCGCCGCCTGGTGCGCTCCTTGCTGGTGACCCCGGCATCCGACTGCCATCGGATCTGCCCAGAGGAAGGTCGCCATGTTAGAGCCACCCACCGGCTACCACGGTCGCTGGACCCTGATCTGCGTCACGTGCCTGGCTACCGCAGTAGCCTGCGGGCCGGGGTCGCCGCCCCAGCTGTCCGGGCTCGGTGACCAGGTCGCGCAGGTCGGCACCGAGCTGATGATCGGCCTCGACGCCACCGATCCCGACGGCGATCCGCTGGACTACCACGTCCGCGCGGCCGACCTGACCGACCTCGACCGCCGCGCCGAGATCACCCGGTCGCCGAGCGGCGCGGGCGTGTTCCGCTGGACGCCGCTGGCCGCCGACGTCGGCAAGCACGCGTTCGACTTCCTGGTCTCGGACGCGAGCCACACCACCACGGTGACGATCACGATCGACGTCCGGTCGGCGATCGGCGCGGCCAGCGCGCCGGTGTTTCGCCAGCCGCTGGGCAGCGGCACGACGCTCGATCTGACCCAGCAGACCTGCGTCGATCTCGACGTCGTGATCGACGATCAGGACACGGCGATGGTACGGATCACCCAGAGCGATCCGGTGATCGACGGCGCCGAGCTCCGCGTCCGCGACGGCCACACCGCGACCTGGCACTGGTGCCCGAGCCGCGACCAGCAGGCGGCGCCGCGCTACACCCTGGCGCTCGCGGCGGACGACGGCGACAACCCGCGGACGGTCAAGAACTACCTGGTCGTGCTGCGCGGCGGCGGCAGCACGAGCTGCCCGGGGACGGCGCCGGTGATCGCGCACACCGCGCACGACGCGATGTCGATCGTCGACCTGCCGCTCACCGCGACGATCACCGACGACAAGGGCATCAAGGACGCGCCGCTCTTGTACTACGCGACGACCGCGCCGGCGACGCCGCCGGACCTGTCGCACATGACCCAGCTGTCGATGCAGCGGACCAGCGGCGACGCCCGGAACGGCGTGTACGCGATCAACGTCCCGAACCCGGTGGCCGGGGCGCCGGCGAGCACCCGGCAGACGCTGTACTACGTGATCGTCGCCAGCGACGACGACGACGCCAACGGCACCTGCGATCACGCGACGACCTCGCCGGTCTACCCGATGGTGGTGACCTCGACCGGCGCGGCGGATCTGCCGCTCTGCGCCGCGTGCACCAGCGATGCCCAGTGCGGCGCCGGCGACGAGTGCGTGCGGATGGGCGCGGCCGGCGCGAGCTATTGCCTGCAGAAGTGCGGCGCCGGCTGCCCGACCGGCACCACCTGCTCGACGACGAACGTGACCTCGGTCGACGGCGCCGCGGCGCCCCAGTGCGTCCCGGCGAGCGGCACGTGCCAGATGCCGACGACGACCTGCCAGGACGACGCCTGGGAGGCCAACGACACCCGCGCCGCCGCGGCGCAGAACCCGGTGCTGATGCCGGACACCTACGACCTGGTGAGCTGCCCGAGCGCGACGAGCGCGACCGGGAGCAACGACGACTGGTTCAAGATCGTCGTGCCGAGCGATCAGCGCGTCGACCTGCAGATCGCCGGGGGCTCCGAGACCGATCTCGACCTCCACCTGGTCCGCGCCGACGGCACGCTGGTGACCGAGTCGACCAGCTTCGATCCCGACGAGGAGATCAACGCCTGCCTGCCGGCGGGCACGTACTACGTCAAGGTCGACGGCTACGGCCACGCGCGCAACGCGTACCTGATGTCGTACGAGGCCCACGCCGAGTCGTGCGTCACGACGTGCCAGGACGATGCCCGGGAGGACGACGACACCTACAGCCAGGCGCGCCCGGCGCTCGATGGCATCACCTCGACCGGCAACCGGATCTGCCCCGACGACGACGACTGGTACCACGTGCTGCTGTTCACCGGCGACGTCATGAAGGTCGACCTGACGTTCCTGCAGTCGAGCGCGAGCCAGGACCTCGACATCCACCTCTACAAGAACAGCCTCGATCTGACGCCGTGCGATCCGGACCACGTCGGCAGCTGCGCGCTCGACAACGGCCAGGGCGTGAGCTCGAACGAGCACATGACCTACATCACGCCCGCGGGCTGCGCCGCGGGCTGCGACTACTACGTCGTGGTCCGTGGCTTCCACCACGCCTCGAACAGCTACGGGATCGCGATCGGGATCCAGTGATGCGGGGCAGGGGCGGGATCCGGGGCAGGGGCGGGAGCCGGGGCAGGGGCGGGAGCCGGGGAAGGGGCCCGAGCCGGGTCGGGGGCCCGAGTCGGGGCAGGGGCCCGAGCCGGGGCAGGGGCCCGAGCCGGATCGCCGGCGTCGCGGTGCTCGCGGTCTGTGCGGCATGCGCCGGTAGCGGCGCGCCGGATCCTGGCGTCGATGCCGTCGCGATCACGAGGCTGGCGCCGTCGACCGTGGTCCCGGGCACGCGGCTCGTGGTGACCGGCGGCTCGTTCGTCGACGCACCGTGGGGCGAGACCACGCTCCACCTGCGCGGCGAGACCGCGGGCCGCGCGGTCGACGCGGTGTGGCCGGCGGCGTTCGTCGACTTCACCACGCTCAGCGTCGCGATCGACGCCGCGCGGCTCGCCGCGCTCGGCGGCGACGGCACGTTCTGCGGCACCGCGACCGTCGAGGTCGTCGCCGCGAGCGACCACGCGACGTACGCGACCGCGCCGCTGGCGGTCGAGCTCGGGCTCCGCACCCGGCTCGCTCCGGCGGCCGGCGCCGTGGCGGCGAGCGAGGTGATCTTCGCCGGCGATCCGATCGAGCTCGCCGGCGATGGTTTGCTGCTCGGCGGCGACGAGGGCACGACCTGGGCGCGGCTGTCGGGCTGCTTCACCCCCGAGGCCGGCGGCGCATGCGCGCCGGTGCCGGCGATCGAGCTGCCGGTCGCCGCGCGGTCGCGCACCCGGGGCAGCTTCGCGTTCTCGCCGCGGGTCGCGGGGATCCGGCCGGGGACGTTCAGCGGCACGCTCGCGCTGGTCAACCGCCAGCCCGGCGCGGCGCCGATCGCGACGCCGCCGGCCGCCGTCGCCTATGACCTCCTCACCCCGCAGGTGTTCTCGGTCGATCCGCCGGCGGCGAGCCTGGGCCAGTACGTGTTCGTCCACGGCGGCGGCTTCGCCGGCGGCGAGCCCGGCGCGGTGACCGAGCTCGAGCTGTCGGGCACCCTGCGCCGGCCGGGCGCCGCCGCGGTGAGCCTGGCCACGACGCTGATCGGCGAGATCGTCAACGGCCGGCTCGCGCGCTACGTGATCAGCAGCGACGACGCGCTCGGTCACCTGCTCGATCTGCGCGCCGACACCGCCGAGCTCGCCGGCACCATCACGCCGATCGTGAGCTACGGCGGCGACCAGGTCCGCGGCCAGGCCGCGCCGATCGCGCTCGCGATCGCGCCGGTCAAGCAGGTCGTGTATCTGGAGTTCCGGCCGTCGTACGTCGAGGGCCTGCGCGATTTCGGGCTGCGCGCCGTCGACACCCGGATCCGCGACCGCATCCTCGCGGTGTGCCGCGAGGCCTACCGCGGCGCCAACGTCGAGCTCCGGATCGAGCCGCCGACCGACTTCGCGCTGTTCGAGACCGTCGAGCTGGTCGGCGTCGATCCGAACGACCAGGGGCTGTTCGGCTACGACAACTCGCCCGGCAAGGACAGCGGCAACCTCCGGCTCTACGATCGGATCGGTGGCGTCAACGCGCGGACCCAGGAAGACGGCTCGCCGGGGTTCGGCGGCGTGTTCGTGCGCTCGCTGATGGCGTTCTCGCAGCACCCCGGCAGCTTCGCCCGGTCGATCGACGGCGCGGACGCCGTGTTCGACCAGGTGTTCGATCCGCTGCGCCCCGATCGCGGCGGCGCGCCGGTCACCTCGCTCGACCTGACCGGCGAGCTGCCGGTGGTGCTCGATCGCACCGGCTGCCCGGCCCGCGATCGCGATCGCCCCGGGCAGATCGCGTGCGCGATCTACGTGCTCGGCAACCTGATCGGCGGCACCGTCGCCCACGAGGTCGGCCACTCGCTCGGGCTCGCCGCTCCGTACCAGGATGGCTTCCACGACCCGGGCGACGCGCCCAACCGGCTGATGGACGCCGGCGAGGCGCGGCCGTTCCTCGAGCGCGCGAGCCTGATGGGGCAGGGCCCCGCAGTGTTCTGCGACGCCGAGTACGCCTATCTGAGGAAGATCCTGCCGTCGCCCGAGCCGGTGGATGCCATCGCGCGGCCGGGCTGCTCGTAGCGAGTAACGCTCGCGCCCGTCTGCACACCCCGGGACCCGCGCGATCTACGCGAGACACGCTCGCCGAGGAGCGCATGGCGTGGCACCCGGGAGATCGCGCACACGCCGCCCGGGAGATCGCGCACACGCGGCTCGCCGGGGGCTGCTGCGCGGATGGGTGTCGGGACAGCGCCCGCCGAATCACCGCCGGCGCCTGCGCGGACAGCCCTTGGTATGTGCGGAGCAAGGCCTGCCAATCCTAGTTACGGTCGCTGCCTCGACCCCATCCGCTCGCGGTCGCCCCCGGCGGCCGCGTTGACGTCTCGCGAATGCGCTCTGCACGCTCCTTCGGCCCACTCGCCTCTGCACGCTCCTTCGCTCGCCTCTGCACGCTCCTTCGCTCGCCTCCACACGCTCCTTCGGCTACACGCGCTTATCGCACGACAATGTGGACGTAGCTGCCGGCCACACACTTGCCCATGCGCAGGTGGTGGTGCGAGCGATGGCGGTGATGCGACGAGAACGGCCGCACGGTGATCGCGGCCACCGCGGTCACGGCCAGGAACGCGGCGGCGAGCACGAGGGCGCGGCCGCGATGCGGAGCGGTCTCGGCGAGGATCGGCTGCATGACCCTACGATAGCAGCGCGGTCCGGCATATGCTCGGCCTCGATGGCCGGCCGAGGGGCGCGTCCCAAGCAGAAGAAGGCTGCGGCCGCGACTCCGGCCCCCGCCGCGGCGTCGCGCGTCAGCCGCGACAAACCCCGACGCACCGCCGCGGCCTCGGCCCCGGCCTCCGCGCCCAAGCCCGCCACACGCTCCTCCGCCTCCGCCTCGCCCGAGCCCGCCGTCCCCGTCACCGCGGCCTCCGCGCCCAAGCCCGCCACACCCGCCGTCACCGCGGCCGAGCCTGCCGTCCCCGTCACCGCGGCCGAACCCGTCCTCGTCCCCGCGGCTGCGGCCAAGCGGGCCACGCCCGCCGCCACGCCCGCCGCTGCGCCCGCCGCTGCGCCCGCCGTTCCCGCCGCGGCCACGCGCGCCGCCACATCCGCCGCCGCGACTACTGCGCCTGCGCCCGCCGCGGCCACGCGCGCCGCCGCATCCGCCGCTATCCCAGGTGCCCGGGTGGTCCGCCCCCGCCCGGCCGGCGACGTCCGGCGCTGGATCTACGCGGGGCTCGACCTCGGGTTCGCGGCCGTCTACGCGGTGGCGATCTGGAAGGTCATCCCGAACCGGCTGCCGTCGGCGACGGCCCACCTCTGGACGTTCCCGGCGGCGAGCCTGGTGATGGCGGCCGGGATGCTGCGCGGTGGCCCGCGCGGCTGGTGGACCGCCGTGATCGGCGGCTCGCTCGCGCTGGCCTCGACCGCGCTCCTGATCGTCCGGATCGCGATCTCGGCCGCGTTCCTCGCCGGCGTGTACGGCGCGTTCGGCAAGGCGGCCGCGACGTTC
>DASWRS010000053.1:0-10492 GCA_036403075.1 Kofleriaceae bacterium | reverse complement strand
AGAAGGCCGAGGAGCTGGTCGAGGCCGAGGCCGTGATCCAGGGGATCAAGCGCGCCGCCGCCGCCGGACACGTGCCGGGGCCGGCGCTGGTCGTGGCGCTCGACGGCCTCAAGTCGCGCTACGCGTGGATCGAGGGCTTCGGCCCGGTCGGCCGGCCCGCGCCGTTCGAGCTGATGATGTACGCCAGCGAGCACGACGAGGGCGAGTACAACCCCGGCGCGCTGCCGGGCGAGGTCAAGCCGGAGGGCGAGGTCAAGCCGGAGGGCGAGGTCAAGCCGGAGGGCGAGGTCAAGCCGGAGGGCGAGGTCAAGCCGGAGGGCGAGGCCAAGCCGGAGCCCAAGCCCGAGCCGACGCCGCAGGACGTCGAGAACTGGAAGAACGAGCTCCCGACCAAATCCACGCCGACCGGCTCACCGCAGGATGCGTACGAGATCGCGCAGACCGGCCCGACCAACTATCACGTCTCGGGCAACGGCGAGAAGGTCTGGGCCGACGGCATCCGGGCCGAAGATCAATCGTTGCTCGACGCGAAGTTCATCGACAAGCCCGATCGCAGCCCGTTCATCGCGGGCTCGAAGTGCCCGGACTTCATCCGCGCCAAGATCTTGCCCCAGATCGAGAGCGAATTCCGCCGCTACGCGGCCGTGATCGCGGATTCGAACACTCCCGTGAAGGCGCTCGAGGTGATCACCAACGACGCGCGCGCCGTGCCGTATTTCGAGGGGCTCCTCCAGAAATTTGGAATCCCCGGTAGCGTGGTCGTGAAACCGTGACCAGGATAGCGTCAGACTAGCCGGCCCAACGATGAGCAGCTACTTCATCTCTCCCCCCGAGCCCACCCCCTGGACGTTCGATGCCGGAGCGTTCGAGCGCGACCTCTGTCGGGCCTGGCCGGCGGCGCAGGTCGAGCGGCTCTCCGATCCCGCCGGGCTCCACCAGCTGCGCTGGACGATCGCCAGCGGCTTGCCGGCGCCGATCGAGGGCACGCTCGCCCGGGACGGCCAGACGGTGCACCTCGACGGCGACGTCCGGGCCGCGGCGGCCATCGCGCGATGGGTTCGCAGCGTGGTGCCGGCGCAGCAGGCGCTGATCTTCTATGACGAGGGCTTCTCCGCCGATGTCGCGCTGACCCCGGAGGTCACCGACGACGAGCTGGTCCAGCCGTTCCTCGCCGGCGCATAGGCGCGCGCCGCAGTGCGCCCAGTGCGCCCAGTGCGTGGCGATGCGGGTAGGATACGCGCCATGAAGACGCGTGCTGCTGTTGCGTATGCTGCGGGTCAACCGCTGGTGATCGAAGACGTCGAGCTCGCAGGGCCCAAGGCCGGCGAGGTGCTGGTCGAGATCAAGGCCACCGGGGTGTGCCACACCGACGAGTTCACCCGGTCGGGCGCCGATCCGGAGGGCTTGTTCCCGGTGATCTTCGGCCACGAGGGCGCCGGCGTGGTGGTCGAGGTCGGGCCGGGGGTGACGTCGCTGGCGCCCGGGGACCACGTGATCCCGCTGTACACGCCGGAGTGCCGGGCGTGCAAGTCGTGCCTGTCGCGCAAGACCAACCTGTGCACGGCGATCCGCGCGACGCAGGGCAAGGGGATGATGCCGGACGGCACGAGCCGGTTCTCGATCAAGGGCAAGCCGATCCACCACTACATGGGCTGCTCGACGTTTGCCAATCACACCGTGCTGCCGGAGATCGCGCTCGCCAAGGTCCGGCGCGACGCGCCGTTCGACAAGATCTGCTACATCGGCTGCGGCGTGACGACCGGGATCGGGGCGGTGATCTACACGGCCAAGGTCGAGCCCGGGGCGCGCGTGGTCGTGTTCGGGCTCGGCGGCATCGGACTCAACGTGGTGCAGGGCGCGCGGATGGCCGGCGCGGACCAGATCGTCGGGGTCGACATCAACCCGGCGCGCGAGGCGCTGGCGCGATCGTTCGGGCTGACGCACTTCGTGAACCCGAAGACCGTGACCGGCGATCTGGTGGCGCACCTGGTGGAGCTGACCGGCGGCGGGGCCGACTACAGCTTCGAGTGCGTCGGCAACACGCAGCTGATGCGGCAGGCGCTGGAGTGCTGCCACCGCGGCTGGGGCGTCAGCGTGATCATCGGCGTGGCCGGGGCGGGGCAGGAGATCGCGACCCGGCCGTTCCAGCTGGTGACCGGGCGGGTGTGGAAGGGGACGGCGTTCGGCGGGGCGCGCGGCCGCAGCGACGTGCCGCGGATCGTCGACTGGTACATGGACAAGAAGATCGAGATCGACCGGCTGATCACCCACAAGCTGCCGCTCGAGCGGATCAACGAGGCGTTCGACCTGATGCACGAGGGCACGTCGATCCGCACCGTGGTCGAGTTCTAGCCCGCGCCCGGGTCAGTTGGCGTCGGCGCTGCCGATCCGGAACCACAGCGTCCGCGACACGCCGCACATCTGGCAGGTGACGTCGACGCTGCGCAGGCCGGACGCCGGGGCGCGGTGCTCCTTGATCCGGTACTCGCCATCGCACTGCGGGCAGGTCAGGTGGCTGACGCGGACCTCGACGACGGCGGCCGACGTCACGTGGATCGGCCGGTCCTCGGAGCCGCCGACCGAGAGCGCGGCGAGCTTCTCGCGGTCGCGGACCAGCTTGCGCATCGCGCGGGCACGCTCGCGCTGCTCGGTGCGTTTGCGGCGGATCACGGGGCTGTCGCTTAGCATGACCGCGGCGATCCGTCAGCCGCACGGCGGGGCTGCCGCGGCCCGCGGCGGGGGCTATGCTGGCGGTGCATGACGATCGACCCGTCCGCAGTGACCGAGGCCGGAGCCGGAGGCGATGCCGCGGCGGCGCTCGGGCCCGGCGCGTCGATCGGCAAGTACCGGCTCGACCGGGTGCTCGGCGAGGGCGGCATGGGCGTGGTGTGGGCGGCGTTCGACCCGGATCTGGAGCGGCCGGTCGCGATCAAGCTGCTGCGCGCCGCCGACGGTAGCGCGGCGATGCGGACGCGGCTGCTGCGCGAGGCGCGCGCGATGGCGCGGCTCAAGCACCCCAACGTGCTGACGGTCTATGAGGTCGGCACCGACCGCAACCGCGACTACATCGCGATGGAGCTGATCGACGGCATGGACCTCGATCGCTGGCTCGTGTCGCGGCCGCCGCGCGACGAGGTGCTCGCGGCGCTGTTCGCGGCCGGTCGCGGGCTCGCCGCCGCGCACGGCGCCGGACTGATCCATCGCGATCTCAAGCCGCACAACATCCTGCGCGGGCGAGACGGCGGGGTCTACGTCACCGACTTCGGCCTGGCGCGCGGCCAGATCGAGGACGGGCCCGAGGTGGTCCAGGCGCCGGTGGCCTACGCCGCGACCGCGGTGGGGTCGCAGCCGCGCGCGACCGACTCGGTGCTCGACTCGCCGCTGACCCAGACCGGCGTGCTGATCGGGACGCCGGCGTACATGGCGCCCGAGCAGTTCGCCGGGCGCGCGCCCGATCCGCGCAGCGATCAGTTCGCGTTCTGCGTGACGGCGTGGGAGGCGCTCACCGGCGCGCGGCCGTTCAGCGGCCACAACCTCGAGGAGCTCCGCGCCGCCGCATCCGCCGGGGCGCCGGGCGCGGCCCAGGTCTCCGAGGCGGTGCTGCCGCCGCGGCTCCGCGCGGTGCTCGCGCGCGGGCTATCGCCGGATCCCGCGGATCGCTGGCCGGACATGCACGCGATGCTCGACGCGCTCCAGTCGGCGCTCGCGCCGCGCACGGCGCGGGTGCCGCGCATCGCCTGGATCACGCTCGCGGTGCTCGCGGTGATCGGGTTCTTGACCGGGGTGGCGCTGTACACGCGCAGCCACACGGCCCCGAACGTGGTCGCGCCGGTCGTGCCCGCTCCCCCGCCGGTGCCGGCGCCACCGTCGATCCCCGGCCCCGGCCCGCGCCCCCACCTGGCCGCGGGCTGCAAGCCGCCGGACCAGGCGTTCGGCGGCGCGTGGTCGGCCGAGCGGCGCGCGGCGGTGGTCGCCCGCCACAGGGCCTCGCACGAGCTGCTCCCGGCATCCGCGGCGCTCGACGAGGTCCGCCACGCGTGGATCCGCGGCTACGAAGCGGCCTGCGCGATGCCCGAGTCGGAGGCGCGGCACGAGCAGCTCGACTGCCTGCTCGAGGCCCGCGAGGCGATCGACGAGGCGACGCGCGAGCTCACCGAGGAGGACTCGAGCCTGTCGCTCGCCACGCTGATCCCGCTCAACGTGGTGGTCAGCGCCTGCACGCACGAGTGACGCGCATCAGCGCGGCGCGGGCGGACAGGCTGGCCGAACGGATCAGTAGTGCGGCGGCGGCTCGCCGATCGCGCCCAGCGGCACGGGCGGCGGCATCGCCTGCTTGATCGCGGCGAGCTCGCGCTCGGTCTTGGCGAGCCGCTCGGCAAACTCGCGGACCAGGGTGTCGAGCTCGTGGATCAGGCGCTCCTGGTAGGCGAGCTTGACGTCGAGATCGAGCCAGCGTTCGGCGTCGGGTTCAGCGCGGTCGGACATGCGGCTACGATAGCCGCGATCGCGACGTCCGGCTGCCGGACGGGCAGGGCGCGTGGCCTAGCGCTGGCGGCCGACCGAGAAGTACGAGCTGCCCGGGTGGGCGAAGTACAGGCCGGAGACCGCGGCGGTCGGGTACATCGCGTACGACTCGGTCAGCGTGACGCCGTGGTGCTCGGCGTTGTCGAGCAGCGCGAACAGCACGCCCTTGGGCGCGTGGTCGGGGCACGCGGGGTAGCCGAACGCGGGGCGGATGCCGCGATAGCGCTCGGCGAGGATGTCGTCGTGGCCGAGCCCCTCGGACGCGCCGTAGCCCCAGTCGATGCGGGCCTGGCGGTGGAGGTACTCCGCGAACGCCTCGGCGAGCCGGTCGGCGAGCGCCTTGGCCATGATCGCCGAGTAGTCGTCGTTGTCGCGCTCGAACCGCCCGGCCAGCGCGTCGGTGCCGATGCCCGCGGTGACGATGAACGCGCCGATGTGATCGGGATAGGTCCCGAGCGGGGCGATGAAGTCGGCGAGCGACAGGCACACCGCCTTGTCCTCGCGCTGGCGCGGCATCGCGAACCGCGCGAGCTCGCGCGACCGGGGCGCCGGTCCGGAGGGATCGAACACGACGATCTGATCGTCGTCGGTCGAGCCCGCGGGGAAGAACCCGTAGGTGCCGCGGGCGGTGAGCAGGCCCCCGGCGACGATCTGGTCGAGCAGGGCGCGGCCGTCGGCCAGCACCTTGCGCGCGGCGTCGCCCTTCTTCGGATCGTCGAGGATCGCCGGGTAGCGGCCCGACAGCTCCCAGGTGTGGAAGAACGGCGACCAGTCGATCCACGGCACCAGCTCGGCGAGCGGCACGGCGACGTTGCGCGCGCCCAGGAACGCCGGCACCGGCACGGTCGTCGCGTCGAACACCAGGCGCTGCTTGCGGGCGCGCGCCTCGTCGAGCGCGAGCAGCGGGCGGGCCTGCGAGGCGGTGTGCGCGTCGCGCAGCATCACCTGCTTGGCGCGGACGTCGCCGACGTAGCCCTGGCGATCGCCCGAGAGCAGCTTGCCCATCACGCCGACCGCGAGCGAGGCGTCGGGCACGTGGATCGTCGGGCCGGTGTAGGCCGGGGCGATCTTGACCGCGGTGTGCTTGCCGCTCGTGGTCGCGCCGCCGATCAACAGCGGCAGGGTCATCCCCCGGCGGGTCATCTCGGTGGCCACGTTGATCATCTCGTCGAGCGACGGCGTGATCAGGCCCGACAGGCCGACGAGGTCGGCGCCGAGCTCGGTCGCGGTGTCGAGGATCTTGTGGCCGGGGACCATGACGCCGAGATCGGTGACCTCGTAGCCGTTGCAGCGCAGCACGACGGCGACGATGTTCTTGCCGATGTCGTGGACGTCGCCCTTGACCGTGGCGATCACCATCTTGCCCTTGGCGGTGGTCACGCCGGTGCGCCGCTTCTCGGCATCCATCAGCGGCTCGAGGATCGCGACCGCCTTCTTCATCACCCGCGCCGACTTGACGACCTGGGGCAGGAACATCTTGCCCGCGCCGAACAGCCCGCCGACGATGTTCATGCCGTCCATCAGCGGGCCCTCGATGATGTCGAGCGGCTTTCGGTACGCGGTCAGGGCCTCGGCGATGTCCGGATCGATGAAGTCGGTGATGCCGTTGACCAGCGCGTGGGCGAGCCGGTCCTTGAGCGGCTGGCGGCGCCACGCCAGCTCGTCGACCTGCTTGGCGGCGTCGCCGCTCAGGGTCGCGGCGAACGTCAACATGCGCTCGGTCGCGTCGGGCCGGCGGTTCAGCACCAGGTCCTCGACGTGCTCGCGCAGCACCGGATCGAGCTCGTCGTAGACCGCGAGCTGGCCGGCGTTGACGATCGCCATGTCGAGCCCGGCCTTGATCGCGTGGTAGAGGAACACCGCGTGCATTGCCTCGCGCACCCGCGGCGAGGTCCGGAACGAGAACGACAGGTTCGACACCCCGCCGGACACCTTGGCGTACGGCAGCTCGCGCTTGATCCGCTCGGTCGCGGCGAGGAAGTTGACCGCGTACGGGTCGTGCTCCTCGATCCCGGTGCCGATCGTCAGGATGTTGGGATCGAAGATGATGTCCTCGGGCGGGAACCCGACCTGCTCGGTCAGGATCTTGTACGCGCGGTGGCCGATCGCGAGCCGGTGATCGACCGTGGTCGCCTGGCCGGTCTCGTCGAACGCCATCACCACGACCGCGGCGCCGAACTTGCGGACGATCCGGGCCTGGCGGATGAACTCGGCCTCGCCCTCCTTGAGCGAGATCGAGTTGACGACGCCCTTGCCCTGCAGGCACTCGAGCCCGGCCTCGATCACGCTGAACTTCGACGAGTCGACCATCACCGGGATCCGCGCGATGTCGGGCTCGGCCGAGATCAGGTTCAGGAACCTGCGCATCGCCGCCACGCCGTCGAGCATGCCCTCGTCCATGCAGACGTCGAGGATGTTGGCGCCGCCCTCGACCTGCTGGCGCGCGACCGCGACCGCCTCGTCGTACTTGTCGTCCTTGATCAGCCGGCGGAATGCCGCCGAGCCGGTGACGTTGGTGCGCTCGCCGATCACGACGAAGTTCGTCTCCGGGGTGATCGTCAGCGGCTCGAGCCCGGCGAGCCGCATGTGGCGCGGCACCGCCGGCAGCTTGCGCGGCGCGAGGCCGTCGACCGCGGCGCGGATCGCGGCGATGTGGTCGGGCCGGGTGCCGCAGCAGCCGCCGACCAGGTTCAGCATGCCGTCGCGCGCGAAGCCGCCGAGCAGCTTGGCCATGTGCTCGGGCGTGTCGTCGTAGCCGCCGAACTCGTTGGGCAGGCCGGCGTTGGGGTAGCAGGCGACCGGCACGCCGGCGATCCGCGCGAGGTCGGCGACGTGCGGCCGCATGTCGTCGGCGCCGAGCGCGCAGTTGATGCTGACCGCGAACAGCTCGGCGTGCGCGACCGAGTTGAAGAACGCTTCGACGGTCTGGCCCGACAGCGTGCGCCCGGAGCGATCCGGGATCGTGACCGAGGCGATCACCGGGACCTTGCGCGCGCCGTGCTCGAACAGCTCGGCGATCGCGTAGAGCGAGGCCTTGCAGTTGAGCGTGTCGATGTGGGTCTCGGTGAGCAGCAGATCGACGCCGCCGTCGATCAGCGCGCGGGCCTGTTCGGCGTAGGCGTCGACCAGCTGGCGGAACGTGACCGCGCGTGCGCCCGGATCGTTGACGTCGGGCGACAGCGACGCGGTCCGGGTGGTCGGGCCGATCGAGCCGGCGACCCAGCGCGGCCGGCCGTCCTCGCGCTCGGCGCGGTCGGCGGCGCGGCGCGCCACGGTGGCGGCGGCGAGGTTCAAGTCGCGGACCACGGCCTCGAGGCCGAAGTCGGCCAGCGCGAGCGACGTGGCGGTGAACGTGTCGGTCTCGACGATGTCGGCGCCGGCGCGCAGGAACTCGAGGTGGATCTGCTCGATCGCCTCGGGCCGGGTCAGCGCGAGCAGATCGATGCAGCCCTTGACCGACGTCGGATGGTCGCGAAATCGCTCGCCTCGCCACTCGGCCTCGTCGGCGAGGCCGAGCCCCTGCACGCTCGTTCCCATGGCGCCGTCGAGCACGACGATGCGGCGCTCGAGGGCTTCGCGGAGGGCGTCCACGGACGACATCGGCCCTGATTACCATCGTTTGGCCACGCTTGCCATCCCCGGGCGGACGAGGCGCCGTCATCCTGGATCTGATCTCACGCTCGCGTCCGGCTGCGGTTGACGTTGCGCGTCGCGCGCGAGGGTACATTCTTGCCGATGCCCAGCGAGACGATCCTCGATTCCATTCTCGATGCGACCGGCCGGACGCCCATGGTCCGGCTGTCGCGGATCGCCAAGACCCTGCCGTGCGAGCTGCTCGCCAAGTGCGAGTTCATGAACCCGGGCGGCTCGGTCAAGGATCGGATCGGCGTGCGCATGCTGAACGACGCCGAGCGCGCCGGCAAGATCAAGCCGGGCGACACCCTGATCGAGCCGACCTCGGGCAACACCGGCATCGGCATCGCGATGGCGGCCGCCGTGCGCGGCTACCGCGTGATCATCACGATGCCCGAGAAGATGTCGCAGGAGAAGCAGGTCGTGCTCGAGGCGCTCGGCGCCGAGATCATCCGGACCCCGACCGAGGCCGCGTGGGACTCGCCCGAGAGCCACATCGGCGTGGCGCGGCGGCTCAAGGAGGTGATCCCGAACTCGTACATCCTCGACCAGTACTCCAACCCGAGCAACCCCGCGGCGCACGAGGACGGCACCGGCCAGGAGATCCTCGATCAGTGCGGCGGCAAGCTCGACGCCGTGGTGATGACCGCGGGCACCGGCGGCACGATCACCGGCGTCGCGCGCGTGATCAAGCGCGAGCTGCCGAAGTGCAAGATCATCGGCGTCGACCCCGAGGGCTCGATCCTCGCCGGGCCGGGCGAGATCCGCAGCTACAAGGTCGAGGGCATCGGCTACGACTTCATCCCCGACGTGCTCGATCGCCGCCTGGTCGACGGCTGGATCAAGTCCAACGACCGCGACTCGTTCGTGGTCGCCCGCAAGCTGATCCGCCAGGAGGGCCTTCTGTGCGGCGGCTCGTCGGGATCGGCAGTGTGGGCGGCGATGCAGGTCTGCCGCGACATCGGCCGCGGCAAGCGCGTCGTGGTGATCCTGCCAGACTCGATCCGCAACTACCTGACCAAGTTCGTCGATGACCGCTGGATGCGCCAGCAGGGCTTCGTCAAGGGCGACTGGGAGGTCGGCACCGTCGGTGACTGCGTGCGCGCCCTGGGCCGCCGCGAGGTCATCGCGCTCGATCTCAACGACAAGCTCGAGCGCGCGACCGACCTGTTCAAGCAGCACGGCATCTCGCAGATGCCGGTGCTCGACAACAGCAAGCTGGTCGGCATCCTGACCGAGAGCGACCTGCTCCACCACCTGGTCAGCGGCCGCGCCAACAAGGACACGATCGTCGCCGAGGTCATGGAGCGCCGGGTCTCGACCGTCGCGCTCCACGCCAGCTCGAGCGAGCTGCCGCGGATCTTCGAGCGCGGCGAGGTCGCGATCGTCGTCGACGATCAGCGCAACGTGATCGGCATCCTGACCAAGATGGACCTGATCGAGATGCTCGCGCGCAAGCCGCAGATCAGCTAGCCCCGAGCTGGCGCGCAACGGCTGACTCGGCTCACACCGCGCCGAGCGCCATGCCGCCATCGACCGTCAGCACGGCGCCGGTCACGTACGACGCGGCGTCGGACAGCAGCCACGCGATCGCCCGGGCGCATTCCACCGGCTCGCCAATGCGATGCATCGGGATCCTCGCGGAGTACATCGCGGCCGCCTGGTCGGGCGCGCCCGGCGCGAGGTGGTCGAACACCTTCTGCAGCATCGGTGTGAGGTGCGCGCCGGGACAGACGATGTTGATACGGATGCCGTGTGCGGCGTACTCCAGCGCGGCGGTCTTGGACAGTCCGTGCAGGCCGTGCTTGGCGACGCAGTACGCGGCGGCCGACGGGGTTGCCGACAGGCCGTTGACCGAGGACACGTTGACGATCGCGCCCCCGCCGGTCTCGATCATCGCGGGCAACTCGTACTTCATCGCCAGCCACACCCCCTTGAGATCCGCAGCGATCGTCTGGTCCCACTCCTGCTCGGTGATATCGGCGGTGCGCGCGGGCCGCAGGTCGTCGGACAGGGCGGCCGCGTTGACCGCCCAGTCGAGCCGGCCCCAGCGCTTCACGGTGTCGTCGATCGTCGCTGCGACCTGTGCAGCGCTGGCGACATCCATGCATGCATAGTGCGCACGCTCACCCAGCTCCTGGCGCGCTCGTGCGCCCTTCTCGGCGTTGCGACCGGCGATGGTGACACGCGCCCCGCCGTCGACCAGCAGGCGCGCCGTGGCCAGGCCGATGCCGGACGTACCGCCGATGACGATGGCGACCTTGTCGAAAGGGGCATTCGCGTTCGCGCTGGTCATGCCGGCAAACCTAGCAGGGCGATGCAGCGCAACCGCCGC
>DASWRS010000052.1:0-20827 GCA_036403075.1 Kofleriaceae bacterium | reverse complement strand
GCCACCGCCCTGCGGGGCTCCTCCGCGGCAGCCCAGCGCGGCGATCACGACGACGAGCGCGCGGCACCCGACGCGACAGCGAACCGCAACCATCGGCGAATCCTCGGCGCGCGCGCCGGGACGGTCAAGTCAGCCCGGCTGATTTGCCAAAACAAAACCCCCGACGCTGCGGGCGTCGAGGGTCGCTACGGACCGGTACCGGAGGCGCTGGCTAGTCGTGCACCGACCAGGTGTTGAGCGTGCCGGTATCGCCGAACGCGTCGGTGTCGACGATACACAGCGTCCAGACTCCCGATGCGTCGCCCGACAGGCCGGGCACCGCGCGGTTGGCGAAGCTGAACGTGCCGCTACCGGTCGGGAACGTGCCGACCGGGAACGCGGTCACGGTGACCCCGTTGTGCGCCAGCGTGCCGCGCAGGATCGAGCGGAAGTCGTGGCGGCCCGAGACGTCGAGCTTGGCCACCGACGAGTCGCCCGTCGTGGTCACGGTCAGGTTGGTGCACGCCGTGCCGGCGTCGATCGTGGGCAGGTTCGGGGTCGCCGAGCCCGACCAGTGCGTGACCTGGCCGCAGTTCCCGACGATCGCCAGCGACCACGAGTTGAGCGTGCCGGTGTCGACCGCCGCGAGGTCCTGGACCTTGAGCTTCCAGGTGCCGGCCGCGGGCTGGCCGTTGAACGCCGTGATCGCCTGGTTGGTGATCACGAGGTTGGCGGCCGAGCCGCCCGCGCGGTTGCTGACGACGAACTGCACGCCGCCGGGGGAGATCAGCGTGACCACGAGGTCGCCGCGGAACGTGTGGCTGATGTTGAGCGACAGCGACAGCGTGCCGACGTTGCCGTTGCCGGTCACCGGCAGCGACGAGGTGATGCCGGTCGCGTTGTTGTCCGGGATCGCCATCGGCACGTCGGTCGCGGTGAACGTGTTGTTGATGCAGCCGCCGGTGCCGTTGGCCACCGCCACGGTCACGCTCGACGTCGCGGTCGCGCCCTGGTTGTCGGTCGCGATCGCCGTGATCACGCGGCCGCCGCCGTCGGGGACGGTCGCGGTGTTCCACGTGGTCGAGAACGGCGCCGTGGTGTCGGTGACGCTGGTGCCGTCGGGCAGGTTGAACTTGACGCTCGTCACCGTGCCGTCGGCGTCCGCCGCCGTCGCCGCCACCGTGATCGTGCCGCTCACCGTCGAGCCGTTGGTCGGCGTGGTGATCGCCACGGTCGGCGCCTGGTTGTTGTTGGTCACCGTGAGCGACGCGCTGGCGGTGTGGGTCGCCGCCGTGCCGGTGCCGGTGATCGAGAACGACGTGGTGCCGCCGCCCGTGGTCGCCGGGACGGTCACCGTGAGCGTCGAGCTACCACCCGCGGTCACGCTGGTCGGGCTGAACACGCCGGTGACGCCGGTCGGCAGCCCCGACACCGTGAGCGCGATGGTCTGCGCGGCGCCCGCCGTGACGGCCGTGTTGACCGTGTACGTCGTGCTCGAGCCGGCGGCGACGGTCTGCGAGGTCGGGCTCGGCGTGATGCTGAAGTCGTTGGTGACCGTGCCGCAGTTGGGGAACTTGAACGAGCCGACGCGGGTGCGCCAGTTGAACGAGCCGGCCACGCCCATGTACTCCTGCGTGTACCAGAACGTGCAGTCGTCGACCGGGTCGATGTTCATCGAGCTGTAATCGCCCCAGCGGGTCAGGTTGCCGGTCTGCGATCCGGTGCCGGCGACGATCGTCGCCTCGCCCTGGCCCATCGTGCCGGGGGCGTCGCCGACGAGCCGGCCGGTGTACCGGATGCTCGGGTTGATCGTGGAGCTCGAGATCGTGAAGCCCATGCCGATGTTGCCGGCCTGGTCGAACGCCATGCTGCTCATCCAGCGGAACGACGCGTCCGGCGCGTAGGTGCCCTGCTGGAAGATCGACGGGGTGGTCGCCGTGGGGTTGCGCAGCTCGTACCACCGGATACCGCCGCCGGCGCCCGCCGTGACGGCGTGCGAGATCAGCAGCGCGTCGTGGTCGGAGAACTTGCGGTAGACCAGCCGGTTCATCGCGCGGTCGGCGAGCGAGTCGAGCTTGACGGTCGTGCCGGGCTGGGTCACGCAGGTGCCGCCGCTGCAGAGCGCGGTGTACGCCGCGACCGGGATCATCGTCGGGCCGGTGAACGTCGAGTTCGCCGGGGTGTTGAAG
This sequence comes from Kofleriaceae bacterium, assembly GCA_036403075.1. Lineage (GTDB taxonomy): Bacteria > Myxococcota_A > Polyangia > Haliangiales > Haliangiaceae > JABFXX01. The sequence continues at coordinate 18,659 of DASWRS010000052.1, read as the reverse complement.
TCGACGTGGAACTTCCAGACGTCGAGCGCCGTGGTGTCGAGCGCGACCAGGGTCTCCGGCGTGCCGGCGGGCGGCTGGGTCGCGCCGTCGAGGTCGGCCGCGAGCAGCGCGCCGAACTGGTTGGTGGTGTCGAAGCACTGCTGGGTCGCGGCGAGGTTGCCGGCGATCATCTTCACGCGATCGACCGCGCAGACCCGCGCGCCGCCGAACACGTTGTTCGGGAACAGGTTGTACGTGAAGTAGTACGCGTCGGGCCAGAGGCCCATCTTGGGATAGTCGTTGAACGCGTTGAACGTGTACTGGAAGCGGAAGTACGTGCCGGTCGGATCCGGCGACGTCGACACCGCGATGCACTGGAAGAACGGGCCGTTGCCGCCGTTGACCGAGAACTGGGAGATCACCCAGCGATCGGCGATCCGGTCGTAGCGCACGACGCCGTCACCATCGTTGGTGTTCTGGCAGGCGTTGTTGTTGAAGTTGGCGAAGATCGTCTTGGTCGTGATCGGTCCGAGCGCGATCCCGCCGGTGCGGTTGAAGATCGTGACGCTGGAGTTGACGATCTGGACGTAGTGGTTGGGACCGATGTCGCCGTCGGTGTCGGGCGGCGCGACCTGGACCGCGAAGCCCGCGAGGCCGGTGCCCATGCCCTCGAACGTGGTGATCGGGGTCGGGATGTTCGGGCCGCCGAGCGCATTCTGCACGACCGGATCGATCACGTTGCCGGCGGCCTGCGCCCGCATGTGCGGGACCCCGCGGACCGGCTCGGCCTCGTGGGCGCGCAGCCCGAAGACCTCCGGCACCGGGATCTTGGCGAGCTCGGTCAGCGGAGGCGAGACGTCCTGCGCATCCGGCTTGATGACCTCGACCTTCGTATTCGTATCGTCGGATGGGCCGCCGGTCGCACAAGCAGCGACGGACAGGGCCAGCAACAGACCAGAAACGCACGCTCTCGATCGCAACATCAATGAGCCTCCAAGTGGGTGCACCGCGGCGACTAGTCATCTACGTGCACCGACATGGCATCCAGCGTTTCTCGCTTGCCAGAATGACTCTTAACGTTATCCCACGGAGCAATACTTGTAGGTGAACGTCGCATCAAGGTCGATTTAACCAAGCATTCCAGTGGTTTCAAAAATGTGTGTTAGATTACTCTTCTGTTAAGTAAGTTTTATACCCACATTGGAGCTAGACAGATTCTGTGACCTTCGCATCGCCCGCAAGAACCGCGATCGACACCCCCGTCGTCGATCGCCTATCGTGCGCGCATGTTTCTGACCCGCCTGGCTGTCCTGTCGTCGCTGCTGCTCCCGGCCTCGCTCGCGTATGCCGAAACCACCGACGAGACCGGGGCAGAGTCGATCGCCGCCCGCGCGCCAGCCAACGAGGACTCGTTCACGCCGGGGCTCACCCACGCCACCGGGTTCGGCCGCGCCAGCGCGACGTCCACGTTCACGCTCAACGGCGCAGCCAGGACCAGCACGCTCGATCTCAACGGCGAGATCCATGTCTTCGGCCCGTTCCGGCTGGTGCTGCGGGTCGACAACGTGCTCGGCGACAACGGCCGCAACGCGCGCCCGGGGATCGGCGCGGCGGTGCAGATGCTCGACGAGCGCAAGCACGGTGTCGCGGGCTCGGCGTACCTGTCGTACAAGGCCGAGGGCTTCACCGAGGGCGAGGGCGAGCTCGAGGCGCTGGTGTCGTTCGGCAAGCAGCTCGGCGCCGTCCATGGCACGCTGAACCTCGCGTACGGCCAGGATCCCGAGGGCATCGAACGCGACGGCGAGCTGGCGCTCGGCCTGCACATCGAGCCGGTCCGCGGCCTGTTCACCGGCGTCGTCGGCCGGTTCCGCGACGCGCTCGGCTCCAACGGCGACAAGGGTACCGGCGTCCTGCGTGACGCCCTGGGCGGCGCGACGGCGACCTACGTGATCGGCAACGTCGGGCTGACCGCGATGGCGGGCTTTGGCGGCATCGAGACCACGACCTCGGGCTCGATGAAGGGCGGGGCCCAGGCCGCGCTCTCGGTCGGCGCGGTGTTCTGAGCCGCGCGTCACGTCCTCGCGCGGACGCGGCGCATTCCTGACGGCCATGCCGTACAGTCGTAACCGTGCACCGTGGTTGGATCTGTGGCCTGCTCGCCCTGATGCCGGGGCTGGGGCACGCGGATGGCATCGCCATCGTCGGCGGCTCGCCGCGCGCGATCGGCCGGGCGGGGGCGGCGACCGTCGGCGACGACGGCGGCGGTGCGCTGCTGATCAACCCGGCGGCGATGGCGCGGCGAGACACGACCCGCGGCGAGCTCGGCGCGGCGGTGATCGACGACGCGGTGGAATGGCAGAACGAGACCGCGACCACCGCGCCGTCGACCGGCCACGCTGGTTCGCGGATCGCCCCGCTCGGCGCCGCGATCGGCGCGATCGGCGACTGGATCCTCGGCGCCGGGATGATGACCGCCGCGGTCTCGGAGCGATCGCTGCCGCGCCCGGGGTACATCGCGCCCAAGCTGGTGCCGGCGTACGGCTATCGCTACAGCGGGATCACCGGCTCGTACCGCCGCGACACGGTCGCGCTCGGCGCCGCACGGCGGCTCGGCGACTCGCTGGCGGTCGGGCTGTCGTTTGGCGCGTCGCGCGTCCGGGTCACCGAGCATCGCCGGATCTGGGCCGGCCTGGGGATCGCCACGCCGATCGGCACGCCCGAGGGCGACGTCGACCTGTCGTTCACCGCGACCGATCCGTTCTCGATCAGCGCCGTCGCGGGCGTGCTGTACGCGCCGGTCGACACCCGGATCGAGCTCGGCGCGTCGCTCGGCTGGACGCCCAGCGTGAGGCTCGACGGCACCGTCACCGGCGCCGGGACCAGGATGGGCCCCACGGTGACCCAGACCTGCGCGCCCGACGCCGCGCTCGAGGTCCGCCAGCCGATCGCCGCGCGCGCCGGTGGCCGCTACGCCGGCGATCGCCTGATCGCCGAGCTCGACGGTGACCTGTGGATCGCGCCGCCCGGCAGCGACTCGGCCAGCTGGCAGCTCGACTGCCTCCGCGTGACCGACCCGTCGCAGATGTTCGTCGACCTCCAGCACGTGCCGTCTCGGATCGCGCAGCACAGCCACGTCGCGCTGCGCAGTGCGGTCGACCTCGAGCTGATCGCCGGGTTTCTGTGGGCGACCGCCGGCTACGCGTTCTCGACCCCGGCGACGCCCGCGTCGCGGCTGTCACCGACATTCGGCGACCTCGGCGGCCACACGCTGGGGCTCGGGCTCGAGGCCACGGCGGGCGGCGTCACGGTCACGCTCGGCTGGTCGCGGACCTGGTCGCCGAAGATCCGCGCGCCGAGCGCGCTGACGATCGACAACCCGTTTTACGGCGCCGCGGGCTCGGTGCCGGAGGGCAGCTACGAAGGATCGCTGGATCAGCTCGGCGTCCTGATCGAGGCCGAGCTCGGAGACCACTGAGCGCGCGAACGCGCGAGCGCGAGCCTGTGTCCTCAGCGCTTGGGGGGCTGCGGCTTCTTGGCCGCCGGCGGTGGCTGCGCGGGCTTCTTGTCATCGCCGATCGCGTCGTCGAGCTCGACGAAGCCGCCGTAGACCGCGCCGATCGCGCCGCCGACCGTGACCGGCCAGCTGAAGATGTCGTAGCCGCCGACGAGCAACGCGGCCGGGTTCCACACCCGGTTGATCAGCGCATAGAGCCCGCAGCCGACGCCGAAGCCGAACGCGGACTTGAGGATCGAGATCCAGGTGGTGGCGTTCTTGTCACGGATCAGCGACCAGATCGGCCGCCCGGCGACCAGGCCCACCAGCGCGCCGATCACCCCGTAGGTCAGCCAGGGGCTTGCAAACCCCGTCGCCTCCGCCAGCACGAACGCCCCGTATCCCAGGGCGCCTCCGATGATCGCACCCTTCAGGATGCCGACGACGAGCTTGAACACCTCATCAGTGTGACGATGAAGCGACGCATCGGCAAGTGCGTTCGACGGAGCCCCACGGCGGCCAGGTGGGCGCGGACGCGCGCGTTGCCCTCCCGTCGCCAGCGTGCCGATCGCGATCGCAGCTTGACAGCGAGTGCGGGCCGGTGGCGCGGGTGGTCGATCACGGTCGTGGCGATGGCGCGCCGCCCGAACCGATCGACTTACCATCGAGCCGTGGCTGCGAGCTGTCGGCCTTGCCGACCAGCGCCCCGTCGGCGCCGCGGTCGGCACGCACGGTCTGGCCCTTGCCGACCGAGAGCTCGAACGCCTTGACCCGGCCGTCCGGGCCGCGCTCGATCCGGTAGCTCTGGCCGGCGCGCAGGGTCTTGAAGTCGAACACGCCGGACAGCGCGCGGATCACCTCGTCGGCCTCGGTCGCGGTCAGGCCGCTCTTCTTGAGCACGCGGCCGAGCGTGTCGGACTTGCCGACCTTGCCATCGATCACGCCGGGTGGGCCGATCGGCGCCTGGGTCGCCTGCGCCGCCGAGCCAGCGCTGCCGGGGCCAGGCGCCGCGGCCGGGCCGAGCGGCCGGGACGGCACCATGGCGGTCGGGGTCGCGTGCTCGGCCTCGCGCTTGATCGCGCCGACCGAGGTCTGTTTGTCCCACACGAAGACATACAGGTTGACCACGACCAGGGCCGCCAGAACGAGCACGACCCAGCCGCTGGTCCTCCGGGCAGGAGAACCTCCCAGGTTTCCCAGGGGCCGAACCGACCTTTTCTTGCGCGCTGTCCTGCGCCTCGTGACCATGAAGAAAGGAGGCCAGCAATATCACGGGCCTCAGGCAGGACCAAGCAAATGGCGAGCCCCCCTACCCAGCGGGCGAGAGGTGATCTGCCCTCGCGCGAACAACTAGAACTTTTCTCCGAGTCGGGGCAAGGTGCCCGCCGCATGGCCAAGAAGTCTTCGTCGAAGGACGGCGGTGGCACCCAGCCGCCGACCGGTGGCGGTGGGGGCGGCGGTGACGGCCCCGTGCCTGGTGACATCGACGCCTCGCTCGAGACCGAGGCGCGCCGGCGCTACCTGAACTACGCGCTCAGCGTGATCACGTCGCGCGCACTCCCGGACGTCCGCGACGGCCTGAAGCCGGTCCAGCGCCGGATCCTGTACGCGATGCTGCACGACAATCACTTGCGGCCGGACGCCAAGCACCGAAAGAGCGCGACCGTGGTCGGCGCCGTGCTCGGCCGCTACCACCCGCACGGCGACACGTCGGTCTACGACGCGATGGTCCGCATGGCGCAGGAGTGGGCGATGCGCGCGACCATGATCGACGGCTCGGGCAACTGGGGCTCGCTCGACGGCGATGAGGCGGCGGCGATGCGCTACACCGAGTGCCGGCTCGCGCCGCCGGCGATGGAGCTCCTGCGCGAGCTCGACTTCGACACCGTCGACATGCGGCCCAACTACGACGGCACGACCGACGAGCCGACCGTCCTGCCGGCGCGGTTTCCCAACCTGCTGGTCAACGGCTCGACCGGCATCGCGGTCGGCATGGCGACCAACATCCCGCCGCACAACCTCGGCGAGATCACCAACGCGCTGATCGCGCTCGCCGAGAACCGCGACCTCGATCACGTCCAGCTGATGAAGCACATCAAGGGCCCGGACTTCCCGACCGGCGGCCAGCTGCTCAACAGCAAGACCGAGCTGCGCGAGATCTACAAGCTCGGCCAGGGCACGATCCGGGTCCGCGGCGAGTACAAGCGCGAGGAGCGCAAGCGCGGCGGCACCGATCTGGTGATCACCTCGATCCCGTACGCCCTGTCCAAGCGCGACGTGGTCGAGAAGATCGCCGAGGTGATCATCTCGCGCAAGCTGCCGTACCTGCTCGACGTGCGCGACGAGTCGACCACCGACGTCCGGATCGTCCTCGAGATCAAGCGCGACGCCGATCCCGAGCTGGTGATGGCGTACCTGTACAAGCACACGCCGCTGCAGTCGAACTTCCACATGAACCTGACCTGCCTGGTGCCGCCGGCGTTCCTGGACGACGACCAGGGCCGCAAGCTGCCGCCCGACGCCGCGCCGCAGCCGCGCCGGATGGGGATCAAGGATGCGCTCGGCCACTTCCTCGACTTCCGGTTCGAGGTCGTCGAGCGCCGGTTCAAGTACCAGCTCGCCCAGCTCGAGGCCCGGATCCACATCCTCGAGGGCTTCGTCGCGATCTTCGACGCGCTCGATCAGCTGATCAAGCTGATCCGCGCGTCCGACGGCAAGGAGGACGCCGCGGGCAAGATCATGAAGCAGTTCAAGCTCGACGAGGCGCAGACCGACGCGATCCTCGAGCTCAAGCTCTACAAGCTGGCCCGGCTCGAGATCAACGTGATCCGCGAGGAGCTCGGCCAGAAGGCCGCGGATGCCAAGAAGATCAAGGCGATCTTGAAGAGCGAGGACAAGCTGTGGACCGTGATCAAGGACGAGCTCAAGGCCACCGCGGCCGAGCTCGATAGCCGGCGCAGGACCGATCCGACCGGCGCGGGCGAGGAGATGACGTTCGACGCCGACGCGTTCATCGTCGACGAGGACGCCCACATCGTCGTGACCCGCGACGGCTGGATCAAGCGGGTCCGCGAGCTCAAGGATCCCAACCAGACCCGGACCCGCGAGGGCGACGAGGTCACCCACGTGCTGCCGGGCTCGACCAAGGAGAAGGTGATCTTCTTCACCAACAAGGGCTCGGGCTACGTCATCAAGATCAACGACATCGCCGCGACCACCGGCTACGGCGACCCGGCGCAGAAGTACTTCAAGTTTGCCGACGGCGAGCGCATCGTATCGGCCATGACGCTCGATCCGCGCGCGATGGTGGCGCCGACCTTGCTCGCGGTGTCGCGCAACGGCTACGGCCTGCGGTTCGCGACCGCGTCACACGCCGAGATCACCACCAAGGCCGGCCGGCGCTACGCCAAGCCGGGCGAGGGCGACGAGATCATCGGCGTGGTCGCGTGCAACGACACCGACGTCGTGGTCACCGCGACCCGCGACGGCCACGTGCTGCTGTGCAAGGCCGACGAGATCGCCAAGCTCGAGGGCCCGGGCCGCGGCGTCACCGTGATCAAGACCGAGGATGACGACCTGGTGATCGGCTTCATCGCCGGGGTCAAGAGCGATCACCTCGTGCTCGAGACCGAGAAGACCGGCAAGCGCCACGAGATCGCCGCCGATCCCAAGCAGGTCAAGGCCCGCGGCGGCAAGGGCCATCAGCTCGCCCGCCGCGTCCAGTTCGTGGTCGTCCGGCCCGAGGTCAAGATCCAGCCGCTGGCCAACGCCGAGGGCGGACAGGGAGTGAACTGAGATGGCGACCAAGTACACCGGCGAGGAGATCCAGGTCCTCGAGGGCCTCGATCCCGTCCGCAAGCGGCCGGGCATGTACATCGGCGGCACCGGCAAGGACGGCTACCACCACCTGCTGTGGGAGGTCGTCGACAACTCGATCGACGAGGTGATCAACAAGCACGCGAGCAAGGTCGAGGTCACCGTCCACAAGGACGGCAAGACCGCCACGGTCGAGGACAACGGCCGCGGCATCCCGGTCGACCTGATGCCCAAGTTCAAGAAGAGCGCGGCCGAGGTGATCTTCACCACGCTGCACTCGGGCGCCAAGTTCGACCGCGGCAAGAGCTACGCGGTGTCCGGCGGCCTGCACGGCGTCGGCGCCGCCGTGGTCAACGCGCTGTCGAGCGAGCTCGTCGTCACGGTCAAGCGCGACGGCGAGCGCCACGAGATCACGTTCGAGCGCGGCGAGGCCACGAGCAAGCTCAAGCGGCTCGGCGCGGCGCGCGGCAGCGGGACCACGGTCCGGTTCCATCCCGACGACGAGGTCTTCGGGACCAAGCTCGGCTTCGATCCCGAGCTGATCGCCGAGCGGCTCGAGGCCAAGAGCTACCTGCACGGCGGGCTCGAGATCGTCTTCACCGACGAGACCAAGACCCCGCCGGTGGTCCAGACCTTCGTCCATCCCCAGGGCATCGCCGAGTACCTGCCCCGGCTGGTCTCCGAGCGCGGCAAGACCCCGGTGCCTCCCGGCGGCGCGGTGTTCTACACCGAGAAGCGCGACGAGTCGGCGCGCCTCGGCATCGAGCTCGCGCTGCAGTGGACCGAGTCGACCGACGAGCTGATCAAGACCTACGTCAACTCGGTGCCGACCCCCGACGGCGGCACCCACGACGCCGGCTTCCGCTCGGCGCTGGTCAAGGCGATCCGCAACTACATCGCGACCCACAAGCTCGATCCGAAAGGCGTGACCCTGACGGCGGAGGACATCCGCGAGGGCGTGGTCGCGCTCTTGTCGACCTACGTCCACGACCCGCAGTTCCAGAGCCAGACCAAGAATCGGCTCAACAACCCCGAGGTCGCCGGCCAGGTCGAGGGCCTCGTGCGCCCCGCCCTCGAGAACTACCTCAACAGCAACCCCAACTGGGCGCAGGCCGTCATCGGGCGCACCATCATCGCGGCCCGGGCGCGTGAGGCGTCGCGCGCGGCGCACCAGGCCGTGACCCGCAAGACGGCGGTCTCGCACCGGCTCAACCTGCCGGGCAAGCTCGCCGACTGCAGCTCGACCGATCCCGGCGACAGCGAGCTGTTCATCGTCGAGGGCGAGAGCGCCGGTGGCTCGGCCAAGCAGGGCCGCGACCGCCGGACCCAGGCGATCCTGCCGCTGCGCGGCAAGGTGCTCAACGCCGAGCAGGCCAATAACCAGAAGCTGCTTGCCAACAAGGAGCTGCAGGACATCGTCTCGGCGCTCGGCTGCGGCATGGGCGACGGCATCGAGCTCGGCAAGCTGCGCTACGGCAAGATCTTCCTGCTGATGGACGCCGACGCCGATGGCCACCACATCGCGACCCTCTTGCTCACGTTCTTCTTCCGCTACATGCGGCCGCTGATCGACCACGGCCACCTCTACCTGGCCCAGCCGCCGCTGTACCGGATCGACATCGGCAAGCAGACGCTGTGGGCGCTCGACGATCAGCACCGCGACAAGCTGCTCAAGGCCCACCTCAAGGGCAACGCCAAGCCGAGCATCACGCGGTTCAAGGGCCTGGGCGAGATGAACCCCGACACGCTGAAGATGACGACGCTCGATCCGAAGACCCGGCAGCCGCTGCGGGTCACCGTCAAGGACGGCGAGCAGCTGCTGACCGACCAGGTGATCACCGACCTGATGGGCAAGGACGTCGCGGCGCGGTTCAAGATGATCACCGAGAACGCCGCCGACATCGGCGAGCTCGACGTCTGACCCGCGCCGGCGGGCCGCGCGCCGCGACTACCGTGTACCATCCAGCGCCCTGGTGCAGTGGGCACCGCGAGCTGATCGCCAGGAGGTACGATAGCGCGGCGTGCCGCGATCGGCGCCGGACGGTCGCCGCTGATGTGAGCGTCTCATCGTCCGCTTCACGTTCACGCCGGGGCTCGCTGGCTCGCGTTGCCGATCTGCTGGGCGGCGAGCTTGGCGACGTCCGTGCCCGGGAGCTCGGCGACGATCTTGGCGTAGATCTCGCGCGCCCGGTCGGGCTGGCCCAGCGTGTCGGCGTGGAGCTGGGCGAGCGCGAGCCACGCCTGCCCCAGCGAGCGGCCGTTGCGCGCGCACGCGTCCTCGAGCAGCTGCTGGGCGAGGGCGTGCTTCCGGGCACGAGCCGCCGCCTTGGCCAGGATCACCAGCTGACGATCTTCGAGGCTCGCCGCGCTCCAGCTCTCGCGAGCCTCGTAGATCCGCAACGCGCGCCCCAGCTCCTCGGCCTTGAGCGCGCTGGCCAGCTTGGCGGCCTCGGCGCGCTCGCGCGGCGGCACCAGCGCGACCGGCTGCGTGGTCGTCATGGTGTCGGCCGCCGGCGCGCCGACCGGGCGGGTCAGGATCTTGCGGCGGCCCTCCGCCACCATGTGCGGGTACAGCGGGTCCACGAACAGGTCGGCGCTGCCCCAGCCGAGCAGGTCGCCATGGACATGGGCGAGCATGCCAATCGCGTGGCCGAGCATGGCCAGTCCGAAGAGCATCGGCAGCTGCGCCACCGCCTCGCGCAGCAGCGGTGTATGAATGGCTTGCTGGATCGAGGGCTCCGCGGCGGCCCCGAGCAGCGACAGCGCCACGAACAGGAACATCGTGAGTTGCGTGACGAGGTAGATCCGGCCGAGCCGAAATATGGATTCGAACATCCGGAACGGATGGAGGACCGTGACAAACGAGCTATCGGTGACTGCCACCGCGAGCACGATCGGCAGGTAGATCACCGCGAGCACCGCGAGCAGACCGAGCGGCCAGTCGTGCGGCGTCGGGCTCGCCGGGATCCCGAGCAGCAGCACGTGGCCGGCACCGGGGAGCCAGATGTACAGGGTCGCGACCAGGGTGCGTGCGAGCCGCAGCAGCTTGCCGGTCTCTGCGCTCCGCGCGGTGCGGTCGATGGTGGCGAGCACGTAGCCGACGATCACGCCGATCCGCACCAGGCCGACCACACCGTCGAGCTGGTGCGGCCGCGCCTCGATCAGGCCGGCGATGAACCCGAGCGCCGCGACGCCGAGCGCGACCGCGATCGCCACCGGCAACCCGGCGCCGAACGGATAGCGCAGCGCGGCGCCAAACCAGTGGGCGCGCGACTTCGACTTGCGTGGCACGGTCAGCCGCCGCGCATGACCGCCGCAGGCGCAGCACGTGAACAGCTTGAGCAGCTGTGCGGTGCACTTGCCACACAATGCTTGTCGGCACGACTCGGTGCTGCAGATCCAGCCGGCGATCGCCTCCGGGTGCGCGCTGCAGCAGATCGGCTGTCCGGTCATGGCAGATCCTTCACGGCGGTCCACTCGACCTCGACGATATCGATCGCGCGGTCGACCTGCTTGAGCGCGATCTCGATCCGCTCGGGCGCGAGGCCGCCGATCGCGAGGTTGCTCACCAGCTCGAACGTGCGCTCGCGATCGACGATGACCTTGTAGGCCTGGCCGCGGTCGCCGGCGAGCAGCCGCCCGAGGTGGCGCACGGCCCGCGCACCTTCGAGGGTCAGCTCCGGCTGGTTGTGCTCGAACAGCCGATCGCACACGACCAGGAGCACGATGCGGTGATCACGGATCGAGATCGTGACGGCCCCGGTCGAGATCAGGCGCTGGAGGCGCTCGCGAAGCGAGGCGAGCTCGCCGGCGCTCGGATCGACCGCCGCCCGCGGCTCGCGCGCAGTCGCCCCGGCGGTGCCGAGCGCGATCCGATCGAGACGCTGTACGGCCGGAGATTGGGCCGCTGCTCCCGCCCCATCGTGGTCGTGCGCGATCGCCGGCGGCCCGTCGCCCGAGCCGTCCGCGTGCGCGTCGCTGGGGGCGTCCGTGGCCGCGTCGCCCCGGAGATCCGCGTGCGCGCTCTCCGCGCGGGTACCGCCCGAGCCGTCCGCGCCGGCGCTCTCCGCTGCGTCGTGCCCCGAGGCCTGCACCTGCGACGCAGCCTCCGGCAGCCCGGCCTCGCGCAGCGCCGCGGCCTGGGCGGCGCCGGCTGCCGTTTGGCCGGTGGCCTGCGCGGCTCCCGAGCGCCGCTGGTCGCGGGCCCAGTTCAGGATGTTGGCATCGTCGCGGTCGGCCCAGCCGGCATAGGCCGCGCGGCCTTCCGCCGCCTCCTCGCCTCGCAGCCACGCCAGCGTCTCGGGATCTGCCTTCTTGCCCCGGTTCCGCTTGAGCCAGCCCGCGATCCCGCCCCGGGTGAGCACGACGATGTTCCCGGTGGTGGCCACCTGCTCACCATCGAGCACGATCCCGCGCGCCTGGGCGGCCCGAGCCTCCTCGATCGTGTGCGCGTCGGGCCCGTCGGTATCGCCCGCCGCTGCGAGCCCCAGCGCGTGGAGCCGCCGGTTCCGGATCCCGTTGATCTCGTCGACGTCGAGCATGGCGACCTGCTCGATCGCGCCACCGGGGCGCGGGTGGGGCGAGGTCGGCTCATCCGCGACCTGCGCCGCGACCACGCGCCGGACGGTGACCACCCCAAATACACTCATGCCACTCAGCCATACCGAGGCAACGGAGTACGCGGCATGGCTGCGCAGCCAGCGCGCCACCGTGCGCGGGAGATCTCGCAGTGCGCGAAGCCACCGGGCGATCCACACCACCACCTTCAGAACCCTCGCGCGCATCGCTCCCAGCATAGTGGCTCCGGCGCGATCCGTCGGGGCTCGCCGAGGCAGCGGACAGGGCGCGGATGGATAGGGGCCGCGGTGCGCTCACCGTGAGGCGGTGCTCGCACGGGCAGGCTGCGATCGGTGCCTGTGGCCGCGGGTTCGATCGCGCCGGTCGCGTGTCGGATCCTGCGCGACATCGCCGCGCTAAGGTCGCCGTACCCCGGTGTCCCGCCGATCCATGCCGAAGCCCGAGCGCCTGCATCTCGACCTGGCCGATCGCGCGCGGTTCGTCCGCGTCCGCGGGGCGCGGCAGAACAACCTCAAGGACCTCGACGTGGAGATCCCGCGCGACGCGCTCGTCGTGTTCACGGGGGTATCGGGGTCCGGCAAGTCGTCGCTCGCATTCGGGACGCTGTATGCCGAGGCCCAGCGGCGCTATCTGGAGTCGGTGTCGCCGTACGCGAGGCGGCTGTTCGACCAGATGCCCGTGCCCGAGGTCGACGACATCGAGGGGCTGCCGCCGGCGGTCGCGCTCCAGCAGCAGCGCGGCGCGGGCACCACGCGGTCCTCGGTCGGCAGCGTCACCACGCTGTCGAACCTGCTCCGCATGCTGTACTCGCGCGCCGGCGACTATCCGAAGGGCCAGGCGCTGCTGTATGCCGAGTCGTTCTCGCCCAACACCGCCGAGGGCGCGTGCCCGGCGTGCCACGGCCTGGGCCGGACGTACGAGGTCACCGAGGCATCGATGGTGCCCGACGATTCGCTGACCATCCGAGCGCGCGCCGTCGCCGCGTGGCCGCTCGCCTGGCAAGGCCAGAACCTGCGCGACATCCTCGTCACGCTCGGATACGACGTCGATCGACCGTGGCGCGAGCTGCCGAGGAAGGCGCGCGACTGGATCCTGTTCACCGACGAGCAACCCACCGTCCCGGTCTACGCCGGCCTCGATCCGCCCGCGGCGCGCCGCGCGCTCAAGCGCAAGGAAGAACCCAGCTACATGGGGACGTTCACGAGCGCCCGGCGCCACGTGCTCCATACGTTCGCGACGACGCAGAGCGCGATGATGAAGCGGCGGGTCGCGCAATACATGATCGGCGCCGATTGTCCGCAGTGCCACGGCAAGCGGCTCCGGCGCGAAGCCCTCTCGGTGACGTTCGCGGGTCGCGACATCGCCGAGATGGCGCAGCTGCCGCTCAAGCAGCTCGCCGCCGTGTTCCAGCCGTTCAGCGACGGCACGGCGAGTCCCGCCGCGGCCACCGGGCACCCGGAGAAGGCGATCGTCGCACGTCGGATCGCGCAGGACCTCGTCGCACGGCTCGCGGCGCTGCTCGAGCTCGGCCTGGGCTACCTGGCCGTGGACCGCGCGACGCCGACGCTGTCGCCGGGCGAGCTCCAGCGCTTGCGTCTCGCCACCCAGGTTCGCTCGAACCTGTTCGGCGTGGTCTACGTGCTCGACGAGCCGTCCGCCGGGCTGCATCCGGCCGATACCGAGGCCTTGCTCGCGGCGCTCGATCGCCTCAAGCACGCGGGCAACTCGCTGTTCGTCGTCGAGCACGACCTCGACGTGATCCGGCGCGCCGACTGGATCGTGGACGTCGGACCTGCGGCCGGCGAGGCCGGGGGGCGCATCGTCTACAGCGGCCCGGTCGCGGGCCTCGAGCAGGTCGAGGGCTCGCAGACCGCCCATTACCTGTTCGGCGGCGATCCGCAGCCGGACCGGGCTCCGCGCGCGCCCCGCGGCTGGCTGTCGCTGACCGGCGTCACGCGGAACAACCTCGTCGACCTCGAGGTCGCCTTCCCGCTCGGGGTGCTCAGCTGCGTGACCGGCGTATCGGGGTCTGGAAAGTCGAGCCTGGTCAGCCAGGCGCTCGTCGAGCTGGTCGCGGCCGCGCTCGGCCAGCCGCTGGACGATGCAGACGACGACGCTGCCGAGGGCGCGGTGGTCCCCGCGGCCGCCGGGGCAATCACGGGCGGCCTGCACGGGATCCGACGCCTCGTGCCGGTCGACCAGAAGCCGATCGGCCGCACGCCGCGCTCCAACCTTGCGACCTACACGGGCCTGTTCGACCACGTGCGCCGCCTGTTCGCGGCGACCAAGCTCGCCCGGGCGCGGCGCTACGACGCGGGCCGGTTCTCGTTCAACGTCGCGAACGGCCGCTGCGAGCACTGTCAGGGCGAAGGCTTCGTCTTCGTCGAGATGCTGTTCCTGCCCGGCGTCTACGCGCCGTGCCCTGCCTGCCGCGGCGCGCGCTACAACGCCAGGACGCTCGAGGTCACCTACCTGGGCAAGACCGTCGCGGACGTCCTCGCGATGACCGTCGACGAAGCCTGGACGTTCTTCGCCGATGCGCCCCAGGTCCGCCGTGCCCTCGACGTCCTCCGCCAGGTCGGCATCGGCTATCTCCGTCTCGGACAGCCCGCGACCGAGCTGTCCGGCGGCGAGGCCCAGCGCATCAAGCTCGCCACCGAGTTGCAGCGCGCCCAGCGCGGCGCTTCGCTCTACGTGCTCGACGAGCCGACCACGGGGCTGCACCCGGCCGATGTCGCCAGGCTGATGGAGCAGCTCGACCGCCTCGTCGATGCGGGCCATACCGTCGTCGTGGTCGAGCACGAGATGCGGGTCGTCGCCGGCAGCGACTGGGTGATCGATATCGGTCCTGGCGCCGGCGACGAAGGCGGCCGCGTCGTCGCCGCCGGCCCGCCGTCGGAGGTGGCGACGGCGCGCCACAGCCGGACCGCGCCCTACCTCGCCAGGTTCCTCGGCGCCCTGCAGGGTGGCCGCCGCCGCGCCTCGTGAGCGCCGGCCGTGCCCAGGGCGGCACGGGAGCTATGGTGCTTGGCATGGAGTGCCGGCGCTGCGCGGCCGCGATGGAGTCGTCGACTTCGTCGGGATGGTGCCGCGATTGCGAGAATCACTATGATACGTGGAGTCGTCGTCATGCGACGGACATCCTCTGGCAGACGGGCACGGGCGCGCTGGTCGCCATCTTGATCGGGCTCGGACTGCCGCTGCTCGGCGTCGACGTGGTGATCGCGACGGCGGGCGTGCTCGTCGGCTTCGGGACCTTTCTGGGCCTGCGCACGTGGGGCAAGCGGATGCGGCGCCGGCAGTTCCTCGCGACCTCGCTGCCGCGCGCGTACCTGACGTCCAGGACGTGACCGCGTGCGGGCTGCGCCGGTGCAGCCCAAGGTGTAAGCTACGCGCCAGGTCATGCAACTCCGTGTGGTCGGCCGGCTGATGCTCGTCGAGGCGGTGCGCGCGCTGAGGCGCAACCTCTTGCGCAGCGGGCTGGCGGCGCTGGGGATCGCGGTGGCCGTGGCGATCGTGATCGCGGTGGTCGCGCTCGGTCGCGCGAGCGTGGCGGCGTCGGAGGCCGAGCTCGACAAGCTGGGAGACAACCTGGTGTGGGTCGAAGCGGGCTCGCGCAACGTGGCGGGCGCGCGGACCGGGGCGCACGGGATGACGACGCTGACGGCGCGCGATGCCGAGGCAATCCGCCAGGAGATCCCGCTGGTCAGGCAGGTGTCGGAGAACGTCGACGGCGGCTTCCTGGTGATCTACCAGGACCACAACTGGCGGACGCGATGGCGCGGGGTATCGCCGGAGTACCGCGAGATCAAGCGCTGGGAGCTGGCGAGCGGCGTATTCTTCGACGAGGACCAGACCGAGCGGGCGGCGCGCGTGGTGGTGATCGGCGAGACGGTGCGCCGCGAGCTGTTCGGCGACCTCGACCCGATCGGCGAGGTGGTGCGGATCGGGGACACCGGGTTCGAGGTGATCGGCGTCGTGGCGCCCAAGGGCCAGTCGGCGAACGGCCAGGATCAGGACGACACGGTGATGATGCCGTGGACGACGGCGATGAAGCGCATCGTCGGCAAGGACCAGACCTGGCTCGATGACATCCTGTGCTCGGCGCGATCGACCGACGCGATCCAGCCTGCGATCGCGCAGATCTCGGAGCTGCTGCGCCAACGGCACCACATCGAGCCCGGTGCCGAGGACGATTTCAACCTCAGGCACCCCGAGGAGCTGCTGCAGGCGCGGATCAAGACGAGCAAGACGTTGCGGCTGCTGCTGCTGGGGCTGGCGTCGATCGCGATGATGATCGGCGGGATCGGGGTGATGAACGTGATGCTGACGTCGGTGTCGCAGCGCATCGGCGAGATCGGGCTGCGCTGCGCGATCGGCGCCCGTCCGCTGGCGATCCAGCTCCAGTTCCTCGGCGAGGCGATGGTGCTGTCGCTGATCGGCGGCGGGCTCGGCGTGTTGCTCGGCGAGCTCGGGGCCTACGTGTTCGAGCGCAAGCTGGGATGGACGCTGGCGATGTCGCCGGAGATCAGCGCGATGGCGGTGCTGGCGTCGGCGGCGGTCGGCATCGTGTTCGGGCTGTACCCGGCGAGGCGGGCCGCGCGGGTCGATCCGATCGTGGCGCTGCGTACCGAGTAGGCAAGGACCGGCTGTCCAGGCGCCGTGTCGGTCTTCCCGCGCGCGGCCATGCTAGATCGCGGTGCCCGCCCCGATGGAAGCCGACGCCCGCCCACGCCGCGCCCTATCTCCCGTGTTCTGGGTGCTGTTCTGGGGCTCGCTGATCAACCGCACGGCGAACTTCGTGGCCGTGTTCCTGGCTCTCCACCTGACGCGCGACCTCGGCATCTCGCGGGCCACGGCGGGCTGGGTCGTCGGTTGCTGGGGCATCGGCTCGTGGCTTGCCTCGCCCGTCGCCGGGGTGCTCAGCGATCGGGTCGGCCGGCGCGCTACCATGCTGCTCGGCCTTGGCCTGGGCGGGCTCACCGTGCTCGGCATCGCCGTCGCGACCGACGTGCGGCTGCTGTTCGTGCTGTCGTTCGCGGCCGGCGCGACGCAGCAGCTCTACCACCCGGCGGCGAACGCCGCCGTCACCGACGTCGTGGCGCCCGAGGATCGGCCGCGCGCATTCGGCCTGATCTACTGGGCGGTCAACCTCGGCCTCGCCATCGGCTACGCGGTCGGTGGCTTCGTCCCCGACCGCTACCTCCGACAGCTGTTCATGGTCGACGCCGCCACGACGTTCGTCGCCCTGGCGCTCACCGCCTGGCGCGTGCCCGAGACCCGCCCGGCCGCGGCGCGCCACGATCCGGTGCTGCCGGGGCTCGTCCGGGTGGCGACCGACCGCACGTTCGTGACCTTCGCGGTCCTGCACCTCCTGGCGCTGGTGGTGTTCACCCAGTTCCAGCTCGCGCTGCCGCTCGACATGGCGCTGCACGGGCACGGCTCGCGCGCGTTTGCCTGGCTCATGGCCTTCAACTGCGCCGGCGTGGTCGCGCTGCAGCCGTGGCTCGCCCCGCTGCTGCGCTGCTTCGACCGATCGCGCCTGCTCGCGATCTCGACGCTGCTGTTCGGCGCGGGCTACGGCCTGAACGCCGTGGTGCCGGGGCTCGCCCACACCCTCGGCGCACTCGGCGCCGGCAGCGAGCACGCCTGGGGCTTCGCCCTGTACCTCGCCGGTGCCGCGCTGTGGACCATCGGCGAGGTCGTCGGGTTCCCCGTCGCGTCGTCGCTCGTGGCGGACCTGTCGCCGGTCGCGTTGCGCGGCCGGTACCAGGGCGCGTTCGCGATGGTGTGGGGGCTGAGCATGGGGCTGTCGCCCATCCTGGGCGGCCAGACGATGGACCGGCTCGGCGCCCCGGTGCTGTGGGCCCTGTGCCTCGGCGCCGCCGTCGCCGTCGCGGCCGGACACCTCCTGGCCGCCCCGGCGCGACGCAGACGACTCACCGAGGTCGCGGCCGCGGCCGCCGGCGCGCCCCCGAGCTGATCCGCGGCACGACAGCGTTAGGTTCAGACCTGGCGTCCTGAGGTTTCGGCCCGAGCCTGGACGGCGACTGGGATACGGCTGAGACCGCGCTTTCCCGGTCGGGGTAGTGTCCGACGTGCCACGGGTTGGCGACCGCGATCGCGAGTTTCGCGTGGTCACCCGCGCGGGACATCGGATCGAGGGCCTTCGCCTGGTCACGTGATCGAGATCGTGCGGGTGGTCGGATGATCCTCGTCGGTACGACGCGAGCCGTGCGCGTTCGCGGCGCCGGCTAGTTCCCGGAACCTCGGCGAAGATAATCCAATGCACGCTCAAGCACCTCATCACGCCCCGCAACCACGCCGGCGATTGTCCTCGTGGCAGGGATCGTGGGTCGTATGCCGTCGAGGTAGTGGCGTGAACCATCTGGTTTTGTGACACGCCTGCCGGTAAACAGCGTGGTGCAACCCGTTGGTTCCGAGATCTCGGCGATATCCCCGTTAGTCCCCGCGGTGGGTTCGCCGACGATCGCACCGAGACCGTAATACTCTACCAGTCCCATGACGGACTCCGAGTAGCTGATCGCATTCGGACCGGTCAGAAACACGACTCTGCCCTGAATGCGGGGGGGCGTCGTCGGCAGGTTCCAACCGGACGTCTTCCACGATGCAGGAGATGACGGACTGTCTGGTCGGATGATCTGAGGGATGGCCATCCATGCATTCGCGTCGTCGGGATGACGGAGGAGATGCGATAGGATCTGGTGATTGTCGTTTGGTCGGCCGCGCAGGTCGAAGATCACTGCCCGCGCACTCGCGATGCGATCCATGA
>DASWRS010000051.1:0-21990 GCA_036403075.1 Kofleriaceae bacterium | reverse complement strand
CAGTTGGCCTGGATGCCCGCCGACGCCTGGCCCGATGCCCCGCCATTGCCGGCGTTGCCGGCAGCGCGAGCGTTGGCGCTGGCGCTGCACTCGGCGATCATACCTGCGTTGAAGCTCGGCGGCTGGCACTCCAGCGTCGTCTTCACCTGGATCGCGCTGTGGATGAAGTTGGCGATCGCATTGGCGTTGGCTTCGACGCCGAGCGCCGCGGCGAGCTCAGCGGTCGCTCGGGTATGCATCTCATAGGCTTGGTTGACCGCCTGCAGGTAGCCCTCTGCTTCGACGACCCACGAGGCGTACTTGGGCGGCATCTGGGCGATCGGCAGCCTGATGTCTGCACTCGCGCTGACGGAGGCGCTCCCTCGAAACGACCCACCGCCGCCGCCGCCGGCAACACAGGCGGATGAAAGCGAAGCAGCAGCGATGATGGCAGCAAGTGCAGAGCGAGTCATGTTTGGTTCCTTCGTTGATTGCCCGGAGACGGACCGCGCCATGGTATGGCGCCGCGGCGCGAGTGGTACTGACCCGCCAGCGGTCTGGTGGGGCGTGCTCAGTGACGATCGCGAATCCCGCACCATTCACTTCGCGAGGCCCCGCGTCACCATCATGAGGCGTCCATCACGAACGATCGCTCCGAGCGGCTTCTGGCGACCACGGCCCCGGCTCTCAGCCTCGGCGCGCGAGCAAGTAGCGGAAGCGCGCGACGAGTTGATAGGTGCCGTCGGGCTGCTTGGCCGTCTCGAGGAGCCGCGCGTGGGCGCGCCGGTTCTCCTGGGTCACGATCAGCCCCGTCTCCTCGTACGCATAGATCAACGCGGGCGAGATGCCGGCCGCGCGCATTGCATCGGCGGTATCCTCGCGGAGCTGGTCCTCGTCCAAGTCGAAGAAGATGGGATCGTCCGGGCCTGGCTCGCGGCCGAACTTGGCGATGAACTTCTCGCGCTGGGCGGCGACCGAGTTCTCCAGCTCTGATCTGAGAGCGCCTCGCGGGTCAACGGGACCGCCCGGATCACCTCGCCGGTCTCGTCGTCCAGCTGGTAGGTGAAGCCCTTCTGGGATTCGAACCTGCCGGCGCAAGCCGAGATGATCAACCACCTCGCGTACCTGCAATGACCACGCAGGCTTGCGCCGGACCGGGTCCCCGGGTCGTCCCTGCTGCTCCTCGTGCTCACCGGCTGGTGTGGCAGCCACGTGGCAGCGGCGCTATACTGTTCCCTGTTCAGGGAACAATTAACATGGAGCTGACCCCATCCGAAGTTGTCGCGCTGTTCGGCCTCGACGAGCGCCGCGTGCGCAAGGACGTCGAGCACGGCGTGTTCGGTCGCGGCAAGAGCCCGCCGCGGTTCGCCCTGGCGGAGGTCGTGTACCTGTTCGCGGTCGCAGCGCTCGGCGTCGAGCTGGGCGTGGACGACCGCAAGAAACTGTACCGGCTCATCGCGGCGGCGCTGGCGCTGCGAACGCCGCCGGAGATCATCGAGCTCGGCGCGTACTTCGAGGTCAGGCTCGCCAGCGCGGTCCATGACGTCGAGGGCCGTCTCGAGCGGTTCGCGACGTGGAAGAAGAAGCTCGTCACCCGGAACGACATCCTCGGCGGCGAGCCGGTGTTCCCGAACAGCCGCCTCGCCGTCCGCCAGATCGGCGAGATGGCGCGCCGGGGCGCACCGGTGAAGGAGATTCTTGAGGACTATCCGTACCTCGACGCGCAGGACATAGAATTCGCGAAGCAGTTCGTGGCCGCCTATCCTCGCGTCGGGCGTCCGCGTGTCCGTGAAGCTGCTGCTCGATGAGAACCTGTCCCCGGCGGCAGCGGTCGCGCTGGCGGCCGATGGCATCGATGCATGCCATGTTCGAGATCGCGGGATTCTCGGGGCGAGCGATCACGACGTTCTCGAACGTGCCTACCAGGAAGATCGTGTGCTCGTCACGTCGAACGTCGACGACTTCGTGAAGCTCGCCGCCGCGCGGGAGATCCATGCCGGCATCGTGCTCGTCGAGCGTGGTGGCCTTCTGCGCGACGAACAGATCGCGCTCGTCCGCGAGGTCGCCGCGGTGCTTGCTGACCACGGCGCGATGATCAACGAGCTGCTCCGTGTGGCCGACGATGGGTCGATGACGTTCGAGGCCTCGCCGTCATAGTGGGTCGTCGCGACGTCCACTGGTCACGTGGCAATGGCAATGAGATCGGGCGGTGCTTGGACGGCCGCGGAGACGCGATCTCCTCGGGCGAGACGACCTAGGCCCGCCCGAAGGCGGCTGGAAAACCTCCCACCGGGGCCGCTATCCGCTGCCGAGCCGGCATTCGAGGGCGATGTTGCGCGGTTGATCGACGAGCGCGCATTTGACGATCTGATCGACGGCATCGAGCTCGCACCGATCCGCCGGCGTGGCGCCGTTCACTGAGCGAGTTTCGGAAGAAAACGATCGACATCGCGATCCAGTCCGGATAGGAGTGGCTGATGACGGCGAGATCGATCCGGATCGCCGGATCCTCCGCCTCCTCGGTGCGCGTGGCAGCCACGTGGCAGCGGCTTCGAGCAGCAGGAACGAGAATCGAGAGATTACAGCAAGCTAGTTCGAGCGGGAGAAGGGATTCGAACCCTCGACGTCAACCTTGGCAAGGTTGCACTCTACCACTGAGTTACTCCCGCGTGGCAGGCTGAGGTTCTAACGGGGCGCTGCCGGTGTGTCAAGCCGCGGCCTGGCGGATCCGTAAGGCTGGCGGGAGCGGCGGCGGGAGCGCCGGCCGGGGGTCACCGTGAGGTGCGCGGGGGCTGCTGGTTGGTGAGCAGCCAGAACAGGCCGAGGGTGCGGATGGCCTCGGTGAACTCGGCGAAGCCGACCGGCTTGCGGACGTAGCTGTTGGCGCCGAGGGCGTAGCTGCGGAGGACGTCCTCGTCCTCCTTGGACGAGGTCAGGACGACCACCGGCTGGAACCGGGTGCGCTCGTCGGCGCGGATCTGGCGCAGGACGCCGAGGCCGTCGAGCCTGGGCAGGTTGAGGTCGAGCAGGACGACCTGGGGGCGCTCGGTGAGGTCGCGGCCGGCGTGGGCGCCGGTGCCGAACAGGAACTCGAGGGCGTCCTCGCCGGTGCGCGCGACCACGACGTCGTTGACGATCCGGTGCTTCTGGAGCGCGCGCAGGGTGAGCAGCTCGTCGTCGGGGTTGTCTTCGACCAGCAGGATCATGGGGTGGGGGCTCCGGTGAGGATTCCGGTGAGGGCTCCGGCGGGGGCGCCCGTGCTGGAGCGCGGCCGCGGGCCGGAAGGCAGGGTGAAGTGGAACGTGGCGCCGCGGGCCTGGGCGCCTTCGGCCCAGATCCGGCCGCCGTGGCGGCGGACGATGCGCTGGACGGTGGCCAGGCCGATGCCGGTGCCGGCGAACTCGGCGGCGGTGTGGAGCCGCTTGAACGGGGCGAACAGCTTGTCGGCGAGGGCCATATCGAAGCCGGCGCCGTTGTCGCGGACGAAGTAGGTGGCGGTGCCGCTGGTGTCGTCGCGGCCGAGCTCGACACGGGCGGCGGGCTGCCGGGCGGTGAACTTCCAGGCGTTGCCGAGGAGGTTATCGAGCACGAGGCGCAGGAGCTCGGGGTCGCCCTGGACCACGAGGTCGTCGGCGGCGACGAAGTCGACCGCGCGGTGGGGGTCGCCGGCGCGCAGCTGTTCGACGACGGCGTGGGCGAGCCGGGTGAGATCGACGCGCTCGCGGCGCGGCTCGGTGCGGCTGAGCCGCGCGAGCGACAGCAGGGCATCGATGATCTCGCTCATCCGGCGGGCGGCATCGACGACGCGGCCGAGGCGGTCGCGGCCGTCGCCGTCGAGCTTGTCGCCGTAGTCCTCGACCAGCAGGGTGCTGTAGCCGCTCATCGCGCGCAGCGGGGCGCGCAGGTCGTGGGCGACCGAGTAGCTGAACGCCTCGAGGTCGGCGTAGGCGGCCTCGGCGCCGTCCTTGGCGGCGCGCAGGGCCTGCTCGGCGGCGTTGCGCTCGGTGACGTCGCGGATCGCGCTCGAGACCAGGAGGCCGTCGCGGGTCGGGATCGGGCTGAGCCGGATCTCGGCCGGGAACTCGGTGCCGTCGCGGCGCAGGCCGACGAGCTGCTGGCCGGCGCCCATCGCGCGGCGGCCGGTGGGGCTGGTGGCGTAGCCGGCGCGGTGGTGGGCGTGCGGAGCGCGCAGCCGCGCGGGGACGAGGAGATCGACGGGCTGATCCAGGAGCTGGTCGCGGGTGTAGCCGAACAGCCTCTCGGTCTCGGCGTTGACCAGGACGATGCGGCCGTCCGGATCGACGATCACCATGGCGTCCGGGGCGGCCTCGAGCATCGCGCCGAGCTTGGCGTCGGCCTCGCGCTCCTTCTCGAGGCGACGGATCGCCTCCTCGGCGCGCTTGCGCTCGCTGAGATCGAGGACGAAGGCGACGCGCTCGCCGCTGGCGGTGTCGATCGCGGCGCCGACCAGGACCGAGACGCGATGGCCGTCCTTGTGAATGTACTGCTTCTCCCACGGCGACGCGACGCCGGCGGTGCGCAGCTGCTCGAACGCGCGCTCGTCGAGCGCATGGAGCTCGGGCGGGGTCAGCTCGGAGCGCCGGATCTTGCCGGCGGCGAGGTCGTCGGCGGTGTAGCCGATGATGTCGAGGAAGGCGCGGTTGGCGGACAGGACCGTGCCGTCGCGATCGCTGGTGACGATGCCGAGGATGCCGGCCTCGGACAGCCGGCGCAGCTGGCCCTCGCTCTTGATCAGGGCGTCCTCGACGCGCTTGCGCTCGACGATCTCGCGCGCCAGCTCCGCGTTCTTGCGGGTCAGCTCGGCGGTGCGCTCCTCGACCCGGCGCTCGAGGGCGTCGATGGCGCGCTGCAGCTCGTCGCGGGCGTTCGCGAGCTGCTGCGGGGTCGGGATCGCGAGCGCCTGGGGGACGAGCTTGGCCAGCAGGAGCGCGGTCGGCACCGAGGCGGCGGCGGTGACCGCCTTGACGACGCCCGACAGCCAGTAGGTCGGCGTCCACAGGGTCCAGATGTCCAGCGCGTGGGTGGCGCCGCAGGCGATGATGAAGGTCCCGAAGCACAGGAACATCCAGTGGAACGGCAGGTCGCGGCGGCGGCGGACGAAGTAGAGCAGGGTGAACGGGATCGAGGTGTAGGCCAGCGTGATGAGCGCGTCGGAGACGACGTGCAACCAGACCAGGCCGGGGCGCCACAGATAGCAGTGGCCGTGCGGCAGGAAGCCGTCGGCGGACAGCAGGTCGTTCAGGAACTCGGGCATCGCTTCTCCTGGATGCTCACGACGATGATCACCGCCGCATGCGACGAGACGAGGGGTCATCATCGCGTCGGCTTCGGGCATCGAGGCAAGACCTGAATCGCGGCAGCGGGCGAGATCGTCCTTACGAGCGGCGCACAGCAACGGTCACGGCGCGCCGCAGCCGAGCCACTCGAGGAGCATCCGGCGCTCGCTCGACGACGGGCCGCCCGCCGGCGGCATCGACGTGCCGTCGCCGGCCGACAACTTGATCTGCTGCGACCAGCGGCGGATTTCAGAGAGGTTGTCGAAGTTGATCTCGGCTGGAGCCTGCTGGCGCATGTCGACCGGGGTCTCGACGCTGTGGCAGCTCCGGCACCAGTTGACGATGAACGGCGATCCGAAGTTGTCGTAGCGCAGGAACGACCGCGCGCAGCTCGGATCGGTGTCGGTGCCGCAGGCGGAGGCAGCGGTCAGCGCCGCGAGCACGAGGCTAGGCGACGAACGCATCGAACGCCGGGATCATCGGCAGGTGCACGCCCGGGTCGGCGCCGCACAGCGCGAGCAGGCCGGCGATGAAGTGCGAGTACATCGGCTGGAGGCCGGTCTCGGAGGGCCGGCCGGTGGCGAGGTCGACGAGCACGCCGCCGGCGCCGGGAGTGGTGGCGCCGAACACCTGTCCGCCGCGGACGCCGCCGCCGATCACGAGCGCCGAGGTCACCGGCCAGTGGCCCTTGCCCTGGTGCGGGGCGTCGCCGCCGGCGAGCGGCGTCCGGCTCATCTCGGACAGGACGACCACGGCGGTATCGTCGATCAGCTTGCTACCGGCGGCGCGGCCGGGGCGGGTGGCGAGCTGATCGATCAGGCCGGCGAGCGAGCCAAACAGCGCCTCGTGGTTGTCGGCCTGGAGGTAGTTGTCGGCGTGCGTGTCCCAGGGCAGCCGCGTGGTCAGCATGACGGTGTGCGAGATGTCCTGCTCGAGCGCGTCGAGGGCGAGGGCGATCTGGCTGTCGAGCGACTGGACCTCGCCGCGCACGCCGAGCCGGCCGCGCAGCTGCTTGAGGCGCTCGCCGCGGGCGATCGCGGCCGCGAAGTCGTCGACGCGCCGGCGGTTGTAGCCGGTGGCGCCGCGGGTGGCGCGCGCGCGGTCGGCCGAGGCGTCGGCGTAGCGCCGCAGCAGGGCGTCCTCGGTGGTGGCGAGCGGGTCGGCGGCCGGATCGCCGAGCAGGTCGACGATCTGGTTGGTGGTGCCGACGCGCGCGGCGCTGACGGTGTACGGGCCGGTGAACGCGACGTCGCCCAGGACGAGGTACGGGATCGGCAGGTCGTTGCCGAGGTCGTGGGCGATCATCGCGCCGAGGTCGGGCTGCGCATCGTCGCGCTTGCCGGTGACGATGCGGCGCTGGCACTCGTTGTGGAAGATGCCGTCGGTGGTGATGCCACGCACGATCGCCGTGCTGGCGGCGTGGCGCTCGAAGAACGCCGTGACGTTGGGCCGGCTCGCGTCGGTGAACACGTCGAGGCCGGCGAACTGCTGGACCGCGCCGGCGGGGACGTCGACCAACGGCGGCTCCTTGGGATCGAGCGCGTAGGCGGTGTCCCAGCCGCCGGCGGCGAACACGATCAGCAGGCGCCGCGGCGGGCGCGGGGCGGGCGCGGTGGCCAGCGCGCTGCGACCACCGCGCAGCGAGAGCGCGGCGAGGCCCGCCGCGCCGGTGCCGAGGAGGAAGTCGCGACGCTTCATCAGTAATACACCGCGTGGAGGTCAGACAGCATGCCGGTCAGGGTGACGGTCCAGGCCCGGCGAGGATCGCCGCCGGCGGCGAGGGCGTCATCGAACAGCGCCTCGGCGTCGTCGATCACGGGGTCGTCGGGCTCGACGAGCTCGCTGAAGATCCGGGCGTGGAGCTCGGCGAGCTGGGCGCGGACGTGGGTCGGATCGGTGTCGGCGGGCGCGGCGCGGGTGAACAGCCGGCGGTGGCCCGGCGCCGCGGCGGCGTCGCGATCGACCACGAACGCGGCGGCCTGGCGCGCGATGGTGCGGTTCACCAGGCTCGCGGTGGCGTTCATGGTGTGGGTCGGCGCGGTGACGAACCACGAGTCGATGCCGCCGGCGAGCACGCGGAAGCCGAAGTAGTCGTCGTCGAGGTAATCGACGCGGCCGAAGGTCCAGCCGTTGATCGTGTGCGTCGTGTCGGTCGCTGCGACGTAGCCGGTCAGGTCGGCCAGCATGCGCTCGAGCTGCTGGGGCCGGACCTTCTGGTAGCCGATCACGCCCTCGGCGACGACCGGATCGGGATCGGAGGCGGTGCGGAACTCGTCGGACAGGACGATCGCGCGGGCGAGCTGCTTGGCGCTGTAGCCGGCGCGGACGAACGTGTCCTGGAGCCGGGCGATGAACGCCGGGGCGAGGTCGTGCTCGGGCTTCTCGGTCAGGTAGCTCGCGAAGTGCACCGCGGCGCAGCGCGCGAACCGCGGGTCGGCCGCGATCGCCTGGCCCAGGCCGGCCAGGCCGGCGGGCTGGGTGCCGAAGTAGCCGGGCGGCCGGCCGGTGGTGGTCTGCCACGCGGCCGCATCGTCGACCTTGTAGAAGTCGACCGGGTAGGTCGGGATCACGACCTGGTTCATCGGACCCTGGAGGAACGGGAAGAAGTAGCTGGCGAGCGGGTCCATCGCCTGGTGGCAGCCGGCGCACGCCGGGTTGTGGACGACGGCGTCGGTGACGACCGCGGGGTCGGACAGGTTGACGCTGGTATCGATGTGGATGTCGGACTCGCTGAAGTCGTGACACAGGAAGCCGCGCGAGATCGCGTTGGCGCGGCCGCGGTTGTAGTTGAAGGCGACCGAGCGGTAGCGCAGATAGATCGCGGTGCTCGCCAGGACGCCGGCGGCGCCGCGGGCATCGGTCCACCGGGTGCGCTCCCAGCCGTCGCGGTCGGAGTGGGGCAGGCCCCAGACGGTGGCGACCGTGCGGTCGGCCATCGTGTAGTCGGCGGTGACGATCCGCGTGTAGGGCTGATCGGTCATCACGATGTCCTCGATCAGCCGCAGCGGCTCGTCGTAGATGCTGCGGTTCATGTCGCTGAACGTGATCGCGGCCAGCGGCGGCGACGGCGGCGGCGTGAAGTTGGTCAGCAGTGGGTGGAGCAGCAGGACCTCGTTGTGGAGGTCGCGGATC
The DNA here is from genome assembly GCA_036403075.1 of Kofleriaceae bacterium. Taxonomy (GTDB): domain Bacteria; phylum Myxococcota_A; class Polyangia; order Haliangiales; family Haliangiaceae; genus JABFXX01. The sequence goes on along the minus strand of DASWRS010000051.1, from coordinate 13,582 downwards.
GTGGTGCCGAACTGGGGGGAGGCGAGGTAGCGGTCGACCAGCGCTTCGAGCTTGCCCGGATCGGCGGCGACGGCGCGCAACTCGGCGAGCGACGGGCGGATCCCGCGCAGCGCGAGCGAGGCGCGCGCGAGGTGCTCGGTCGGCGTCAGATATGTGACGGTGGTCGGGGGCGGCGGCGGGGCGCTGCACGCGGCCACGACGCCGATCACGACCACCAGGGTCGTCCGCATGGCTGGCATCGTAGACCTCGGCGGGAGCGCGGCGCGAGCACAACCTCCGGCGTGCGTGACATTTCGCGCGCTGTGCGCGGCGCGCCACAGGCGGCGGGCGGCTGTCCCGGGGTTGCGCAGCGGGCACGTCCGGCCGCAGGCGGCCGCGGGGCGGCGAGGCCGATGAGGTGCCGCCGCGTACTGCGCCGGTTCGCACGGCGGGCGGCTGACCCGAGGGGTTCGGGTCCGGCCGCAGCCGTGTTAGCGTGTCATCCCATGCAGATCCGAGCTTTGCTTCTGACCATCGCCAGGGCCGCGGCGGCCGCGGGTGTGGTCGCCACGACCGGTGCGTGCACCCACGCGAGCGCCAACCTGATGGTCGACGTGCCCCGGATCTTGCCCTATCAGGCCCCTGATATCGATGAGATCACCGGGATCGACCCGGACGAGGCCGAAGACGCCGGCACCCCTTCGGGGTCGGCACAGACTCCGCATAAGTAGGAGCCCACCATGTGCGGCATCATTGGCTACGTCGGCAGCCGACAGGCGACGCCGATCCTGATCGGCGGCTTGCGCAAGCTCGAGTACCGCGGCTACGACTCCGCGGGCGTATCGGTGATCGACCAGACGACCGGCGACGGCCGGGCCCGGGTGGTCCGGTGCCGCGGCAAGCTGTCCGCGCTCGAGGACAAGCTGATCAAGGAGCCGGCGCCGGGCTCGATCGGCATGGGCCACACGCGGTGGGCGACCCACGGCCGGCCGTCCGACGAGAACAGTCACCCGCACCGCGCCGGCGCGGTCAGCGTGATCCACAACGGCATCATCGAGAACCACCTCGCGCTGCGCGCCGAGCTGGTGTCCAGCGGGGCGCGCTTCTCGTCGGAGACCGACACCGAGATCTTCGCCCACCTGGTCGACCGCGCGCTCGCGGCCGGGGCGCCGGATCTGACGATCGCGGTGCGGCGCTCGCTGGCCAAGGTCCGCGGCAGCTTCGCGTTCGTGGTGATGAGCGACAAGGAGCCGGGCACGCTGGTCGCCGCCAAGAACAGCTCGCCGCTGGTGGTCGGGCTCGGCGACGGCGAGAACTACGTCGCGTCCGACGTCACGGCGATCCTGTCGGAGACCCGCCGGGTGATCTTCGTCGATGAGGGCGAGATGGTCACGGTGACCCGCCAGGGCGTGCAGATCACCGACTTCGAGGGCAAGCCGCGGGTCCGCGAGCCCAAGACCATCACGTGGTCCGCCGTCCAGGCCGAGAAGGGCGGCTTCAAGCACTACATGCTCAAGGAGATCCACGAGCAGCCGCGCGCGGTCGCCGACACGCTGGTCGGCCGGGTCGACCTCGAGCACGACGACGTCACGTTCGACGGCATCGATCTCGACACCAAGTCGATCAAGCGGATCATCTTCATCGCCTGCGGCACCTCGTACCACGCGTCGATGGTCGGCGAGTTCCTGGTCGAGTCGCTCGCCCGGATCCCGGTCGAGGTCGACCTGGCCTCGGAGTTTCGCTACCGCGATCCGATCCTGGGGCCCGGCGACCTGGTGATCGCGGTCAGCCAGTCGGGCGAGACCCTCGACACCATGGAGGCGATCCGCGAGGCCAAGAAGAAGGGCGCGCGGATCCTGGCGATCTCCAACGTCCTCGAGTCGTCGATCCCGCGGCTGTCCGACCACGCGTTCTACACCCACGCCGGCCCCGAGATCGGCGTGGCGTCGACCAAGGCGTTCACCACCCAGCTGGTCGCGATGACCCTGCTCGCGATCTACCTCGGGCGGCGGACCGGCACGCTGTCGCGCGAGCGGGCGCGCGACCTGCTCGCCGAGCTGGTCCAGCTGCCCAACAAGATGCGCGACGTCGTCCAGAGCGGGGCGCAGCTCCAGGTGCTGGCGCGGCGCTACGGCCACGGCCACGGCTTTCTGTTCCTCGGCCGCGGCGCGCAGTACCCGATCGCGCTCGAGGGCGCGCTCAAGCTCAAGGAGATCTCGTACATCCACGCCGAGGGCTACGCCGCCGGCGAGATGAAGCACGGGCCGATCGCGCTGATCGACGAGACCCTGCCGGTCGTGGTGCTCGCGCCGCGCGGGCCGCACTACGAGAAGGTGGTCTCGAACCTCGCCGAGGTCCGGGCGCGGCAGGGCAAGGTGCTCGCGATCGCCACCAAGGGCGATGCCGACATCGGCGGCCACGCCGACGACGTGATCCTGGTGCCGGACTCGGCGATCGAGCTCCAGCCGATCCTCACCGTGTTGCCGCTGCAGCTGCTCGCGTACTACGTCGCCGACTTCAAGGGCACCGACATCGACCAGCCGCGCAACCTCGCGAAGTCGGTGACGGTCGAGTGAGCCGGCGCAGGACCCCACCGCCGGAGCCGCCGCAGGCCTCGGCCTTCGGGCTGACCCACTTCGACGACGCCGGCGCCGCGCGCATGGTCGACGTCGGGGCCAAGGCCGAGACCGAGCGGGTCGCGATCGCCAGCGGCGTGGTCGGGATGGAGCTCTCGACCGCCCGGGCTGTGCGCGATGGCACGATCGGCAAGGGCGACGTGCTGGGTGTGGCGCGGATCGCAGCGATCCAGGCGACCAAGCGAACATCGGATATCATCCCGCTGTGCCATCCGCTGCGGATCACCGGGGTCGACGTCGACCTCCGGGTCGCCAACAACGCCGTGTACATCATGGCGACGGTGCGCGCGTTCGATCGCAGCGGGGTCGAGATGGAGGCGCTCGCGGCGGTGACCGCGGCGGCGCTCACGATCTACGACATGTGCAAGGCGATCGATCGCGGCATGGTGATCTCCGAGATCCGGCTCGACGAGAAGCGCGGGGGCAAGTCCGGGGCCTGGTACCGCGAACCGCCGGGCAACCGCACGCCGGCCAAGACCCGCCCGCAGTGACCGGAGCTCGCCGGCGGACGCGCGCGCGCGCCGGGCTCGCGGGGCTCGTCGCGTGGCTCGGGCTCGGGGTGGCCGCTCCGGCGTGGGCGTCGCCGGCCTCGCCGCCGGCCGGCATCATCGGCGGAACGACCACGGCGGTCGGCCAGTACCCCACGGTGGTCGGGCTGACCGTCAGCAACAACCTGTGCACCGGCACGCTGATCGCGCCGAGCTGGGTCTTGACCGCGGCGCACTGCGTCGATCCGGACGTCCTGGGGATGACCTCGCAGGACCAGGTGACCGCGGCGGTCCGGGTCCACTTCGACACGGTCGACGTCGTCAACGACCTCGGCACGCTGGTCGGCGCCGCGGCGACCTACAAGGACCCGCTGTTCAACAAGAGCCGGCTCGGGGCCAACGACATCGGCCTGATCCAGCTCGCGACGCCGGTCACCACGGTCGAGCCGTCGCCGATCAACATCAGCGCGACGATGGCGCCGGTCGGCACCGTGGTCACGATCGTCGGCTACGGCAGCACCGAGAAGGGCGCGCAGGGCAGCATCGGCATCGAGTACGAGCTGCGCAACCGGATGTCGGTGTCGTGCCCCAGCCTGGGCATCGGCAACGACACCAATCTGTTGTGCTTCTCGCAGGCCGATGACCGCGGCACCTGCCAGGGCGACTCCGGCGGGCCCGCGTTCGCGATGGTCGCCGGCCGCCAGACCGTGGTCGGCGTGACGTCGTTTGGCGATCAGCAGTGCGCCGACTACGGCGCGGACACCCGGGTCGACGTCGAGCAGTCGTTCCTGGTCCAGCACGTGCCCGAGCTGATCGGCTGCCTCGGCGACAAGGACTGCCCGGCGCACCGGATGTGCTTCGCCCATACCTGCATGGCCCAGCCGTTCAGCCCGAGCGGCCTGGGCGCGGTGTGCGAGACCGCCGCGGACTGCGACTCGTCGATCTGCGCGGTGAGCAGCCAGGACGGCAAGCGCTGCTCGCTGACCTGCAGCCCGTCCGACAGCCAGTCGTGTCCCGGCGGCTTCGAGTGCCTCAAGTCCGGCTCGTCGCCGGTCGGCGGCTGCTGGCCCGAGGCCGGCGGTGGCTGCTGCGACATCGGCGGCCCGGGCTCGCCGGGCACAGCGCTGCTCGGCCTGGCCGCCGTGGCGCTCGGCCTGCGCCGCAGGCGCCGGTAGCCGCGGGCTCAGCGGCGGCGCTCGAACACCAGCAGCTCGCCGAGCGTGTCGTGGTCGCGGGTCGCGACCTGGCGCATGCCGATCCGGCGGATCACACCGAGTGAGGCGACGTGCCACGGAAACGTCGTGGCCTGGACCGCGGCGATGCCGGCGTGGCCGAGCGCCCACTCGACGCAGGCCCGGGTCGCCTCGGTGGCCAGGCCGGCGCCGCGCGAGCGCTCCTCGATCGCATAGCCGATCTCGGCGATGCCATCGGCGGGCAAGCCGTGGAACACGACCGAGCCGACGACGCGCGGCTCGTCGCGCAGGACGACCAGCGAGTCGCCCCACAGCCGGACGTCCGGGTCGGCGCGGATCGCGTCGCGGGCGTAGGGAAAGCCGATGTCGAGCAGCGGATCGCCGGGCCAGCCGGGCGGGAACCGCGCGCCGACGATCGCCTCGGCGCGGGCCTGATCGCCGTCGAGCACGGCCTCGAGCGCCTCGAGGGTGATCGGGACCAGGCGCAGCCGCTCGGTGACCACCGCCGGCATGGCGGCTACGGCACGCTGATCGAGGCGCCGGCGAACAGCGCGATCTCGGACGGGCCCGAGCCGATCAGCCCGTAGCGGACGTCGACGTTGAACAGCACGGCGCCGAACGCGTACTGCTCGATCGCCGCCGCGGCGACCGGGCCGACAAACGCGCGCTGGCCGTCGGGCCGGATCGGCTCGTTGGAGCGCAACAGCTCGACGCCGCCGCGTAGCGCGAGGTAGCGCAGCGCGCTCTTGCCCGGGCGGATCCGCAGCCCGGCGAGGAAGTCCATCTGCAGGGTGCGCAGGTAGAGGTCGATCCGCGCCGACTCGGCGTTGTACATCGTGCCGAACACGAACGACCACTTGAGCGACCAGCCGACGCGCTGCTCCATCGTCATCGGCTGCCACGCGGCCTGGGCGCCGAACTGGTAGTAGCCCCGGCCGAGCGAGCGGGCGTAGCGGCCGGTGCCGCTGCCGGCCCCGAACATGACGCCGAGGCTGCCCGACGGCAGCGCCGCCTGGGCGCGCGCGGGCAGGGCGACCGCCACCACGGCGAGCGCGACGAGCCAGCCGAGCACGGACGGAGCGCGCATCAGAACTTCGAGGTGGTGGCGAGGAAGGTCATCTTGTCGTTGGTCGCGCGCAGCCGCCGCGACAGGGTGCGGACCCAGTTCCACAACAGCTCGTACGCCAGGTCGCGGTCGACGAACAGCAGGTCCTCGAGGTCCTTCCTGTGGACCACGAACAGCCGGCAGCGCTCGTGGCAGACCGCGGTCGCCGAGCGCGTCGCGTCGTCGATCAGCGACATCTCGCCGAAGTAGGCGCCGGCGCGGATCACCGCGAGCGCCTCCTCGCCCATGCCTGGGACGAACCGGCTGATCCGGACCGCGCCCTCGACGACCAGGTAGAACTTGTCGCCCGGCGAGCCCTCGCTGAAGATCGTGGCCCCGGTCCGGTATTGCTCCTCGACCCCGATGTCGACGACGCGGCGCAGGTGGGTCTGCGGCACGCTGCTGAACAGATCGATCTGGGCCAGGATCTCGAGCGTCGACTTGCCCTGGAGGTCCAGCTCGACCGGTCTGGGCTCGGCCTCGGACATGTGCCCCACAGGGTCCCCCGAGGCGGCCCCTCGCCGCAAGGTGATTTCGAGTCTTGCTTCGATGCACTCCGAAAACGCAAGAAGCGGCCCGAGGGCCGCCTCCCGCAGGATGCTCGCGCGCGGGGGGACTAGGCGCCGACCTTGAACGCGAGGATGAACGAGATGATGAGCGCGTAGATGACCAGCGACTCGATCAGCGCGAGGCCGAGGATCATCGGGCCGCGGATCTGGCCGGCGGCGCCGGGGTTACGGGCGATGCCGTCGAGCGCGGCGGCGGCGGCGCGGCCCTGGCCGATGCCACCACCGAGGGCGGCGATGCCGATGCCCAGGCCGGCGGCGAGCGCGATCATGCCGTAGTTGTTCGCCAGGCCCTGGTTCTTGACCGCGGCATCGGCGCCCTGCGCGAACGCGAGGGACGAGAAGCCGAGGACGACGAGCAGGGTGGCCAGTGAGGACAGGATCTTGAAGGTGCGCTTCATGACGGGTCTCCTTGAGTCGGTGCGCGCGAGGCGGTGGTTAGTAACGCGATTTGGAGGATCGGTAAAGGCTGAGGGTTTGCAAAAGCGCTAGTGGTCGTCGTGCTCGTGCTCGATCGCCATGCTGATGTAGACCATCGTCAGCGTGCAGAACACGAGCGCCTGGATCAGACAGACCAGGAGGCCGAGCAGCATGAACGGCAGCGGGACCACGAGCGGGACCAGCGCGAAGAACGAGAACACGACCTTGTGGTCGGCCATCATGTTGCCCATGAGCCGGACCATCAGCGACAGCGGGCGCGCGACGTGGCTGACCAGCTCGATCGGCAGCATCAGCGGCGCGAGCGCCGGGCTCGGGCCCAGGAAGTGCTTGAAGTACGACAGCCCGTGCTCCCTGACCCCGTAGTAGTGGGTCAGGAGGAACACCATGATCGCGATGCCGGCGTTGGTCTTGAGCGTGTCGGTCGGCGCGATCAGGCCGGGGATCAGGCCGATCAGGTTGCTGAACAGGATGAAGATCCAGAGCGCGCCGATCAGCGGGAAGAACCGCGGGGCGTTGTGCTCGCCCATCGCGCCCTCGACCATCCCGTAGACGCTCTCGGCGGTGTACTCGAAGAAGTTGCGCAGGTTCATCGTGCGCGGCGGCACGATGCCGTGATCGGGGCCCCGGGTGCCGCGGAAGAACGCCAGCGCGCCCCAGGCCGAGAACACGATCACGAGCAGCGCGACCAGGACGTGGGTCAACGTCCAGCCGGTGTCGAACATGCTCAGCAGCCAGGTGCGCTGCAGCTTGCTCTTGGCCCAGCTGTCGACGTGGCGCCACCACTCGAAGCGGTTGAGGTAGTCGAACCAGGTGCCGTGTTCACCCATGGTTGTGCTCGTCGGAGTTGGTGGGCGTGGTGGTGGGCTCGTCGTCCGGAGTCCGGAGCGCGCTGGAGGTCGCCTCGATGACGATCGAGACGAAGAAGATCGAGTAGCCGATGGTGAACGCGACGACGTTGATCGGCAGGAACAGGATCGCGAGCGCGACCGCACCCATGAGACCGATCATCTTGGGCAGCATCAACAGCGGCGCGTTGCCGCCGCGCCCGGCCGCCGCGTCGCGGGTCCACTTGACGACCAGCTTGCGCAGCACGAAGAAGTTGGCGCAGGTCAGGAGCGCGCCGACGGTCAGGCCGAGGGCGATGTCGCGCGGCTGGGTCAGCGCGGCGAGCGCGATGACGATCGCGCCGATCGCGTAGTTCATGCGCTCGATCCGGCGGATGCTCGGGTTAGCCACGGCGCTCCGTGCTTTCTGCGCGCTCGGCGCGAGCTTCCCGATCGGCGCGCGCGACGGCCCGGAGCACGCCCCGGAACCCGGCGATCAGGCCGATGACCAGGAACACCAGCAGCATCCAGGGCGCGGTCCCGAGCTTGCCGTCGAGCCAGCTGCCGAACCAGGCGCCGAGCCCGACGGCGATGCCGAGCTCGAGGCCGGCCGAGCTCGCCGACAGCCCCTGGTAGAAGTGCTTCGACGTCCGCGCCGCGGGGTCGATGGCGGGCCGCAGCGCCGGCGGCCGGGCCGCCGTGCCGGCAGGGTTTGAAGCATCCGCGTCCACGCGGCTTCGATGCGCAGGTCCGCGCTCCGAATCCTGCGACATTTCGCCGCTATGACCAGGCGCGGACTGCATCAGCGCGGCCCTCATAGCACCCGGATTTTGCAAGGTCAATTGGCGAGCGCCTCTCGTGCGGCGGCGACGATCTGCTCGATGTCCCCGTCCGTGTGGGCCAGGCTCACGAACATCGCCTCGAACTGGGACGGCGGCAGAAACACGCCGCGATCCCGCATGTTGCGGAAGAACATCCCGAAACGCGCGGTGTCGGCGGTCTTCGCACTCGCGTAGTCGACGACCGGGCCGTTGCAGAAGAACAACGTCAGCATCGAGCCGACCCGGTTCATGACGGCCGGGATCCCGGCGGACCGGGCGGCCGCGAGCAGGCCGTCGCCCAGCTGCCGGCCGAGCTGCTCGAGCCGCTCGTAGGTCCCCGGTCGGCCGAGGATCTCCATCGCCTTGAGGCCGGCGGCCATGGCCAGCGGGTTCCCGCTGAGCGTGCCCGCCTGGTAGACCGGGCCGAGCGGGGCGAGCTTCTGCATGATCTCGGCCTTGCCGCCGAACGCCGCCGCGGGCAGCCCGCCGCCGATGATCTTGCCGATCGTCGTCAGGTCCGGAGTGATCCCGTAGCGCGCCTGGGCGCCGCCGTAGGCGACCCGGAAGCCGGTCATCACCTCGTCGAAGATCAGCACGGTGCCGTGCTGGGCGGTCAGCGCGCGCAGGCCCTCGAGGTAGCCGGCGACCGGCTCGACCAGGCCCATGTTGCCGGCGACCGGCTCGATGATCACCGCCGCGACGTCGCCCGCGGCCAGCGCGCGCTCGATGCTGGTCAGATCGTTGTACGGCACGACCAGGGTGTCGCGGGCCGCGCCCTCGGGCACGCCGGCCGAGCCCGGGATGCCGAGCGTGGCCGCGCCCGAGCCGGCGGCGACCAGCAGGCAGTCGGCGTGGCCGTGATAGCCGCCGTCGGCCTTGATGATCCGCGGCCGGCCGGTGAACCCGCGCGCCAGCCGGAGCGCGCTCATCGTGGCCTCGGTGCCCGACGACACCGCGCGCACCATCTCCATCGACGGCACCGCCTTGCGCAGCGCCTCGGCGAACTCGACCTCGATCTCGGTCGGCGCGCCGAACGTGGTGCCGAGCGCCATCACGTCCTGGATCGTGGCGAGGATCTCGGGGTGGGCGTGGCCGAGGATCAGCGGCCCCCAGCTGCCGATCAGGTCGAGGTACTCGTTGCCGTCGGCGTCGGTGATCCGCGCGCCGCGCCCGCGGGCGATGAACACCGGGTCGGCGCCGACCGAGCGGCACGCCCGGACCGGAGAGTTGACGCCGCCCGGGATCACCGCGCGGGCTCGCTCGAAGATGGACTGGCTGCGTTGGATCGACATCGCGGGCGAGAAGGTAGCGCGGAACGCGCGGCGGCGTCGGAGGCGGCGCCGCCGATCGTTCGAGGCGAATGGAAACCGGCGTGGTTCCGTGCGGATCAGGTCTCGGGCTCGTCCGGGGCGTCGTCGGGATCGGCGTCGTCCTCGGCGCCGTCGCCGTTGTCGCCGGTGTCCTCGGCCTCGTCCTCGAGCGCCTCGTTGGGCACCGTGTCGCCGTCCTCGGCGGCCTCGATCGGCGCGGCCTCGGCGATCCCGGAGGTCTCGCCCGGCTCGGCGAGCCGCTCGATCGCGGCGACGTGCTCGCCGTCGTCGACGCGCATCAGTCGGATGCCCTGCGTGGCGCGGCCCTGGATCTTGATCTCGCCGACCCGCATCCGGATCAGCTTGCCGCGGTCCGAGATCAGGATCAGGTGATCGTCGTCGGTGACGATCCGGGTCGCGGACACCTGGCCGTTGCGGGCGGTGGTCTTGATCGTGATCACGCCCTTGCCGCCGCGGTTCTTGGTCGGGTAGTCGGCGAGCGCGGTGCGCTTGCCGTAGCCGCGCTCGCACACCGTGATCAGCGTGGCGGCCGGGTCGTCGCGCGTGAACGTGCACATGCCGACCAGGCGGTCGTCCGCGCGCAGCGAGATGCCGCGCACACCCGCCGCGGCGCGGCCCATCGGCCGCACCCGGTCCTCCTTGAACCGCACCGCGAAGCCCTTGGCCGAGGTCAGGAGCACGTCGTGCGCCTTGGTGGTGAGCTCGGCCTTGATCAGCCGGTCGCCGTCCTCGATCGTGATCGCCTTGATGCCGCTCTGGCGCACGTTCTCGAACTGCGACAGCTCGGTCTTCTTGACCGTGCCGGACTGGGTCGCGAAGAACACGCAGGTGTCGTCGCGGAACTCGGTGAACGGCAGCATCGCGACCACCTGCTCGCCCTCCTGGAGATCGAGCACGTTGACCACCGCGCGGCCCTTGGCGGTGCGCGAGCCCTCGGGCAGCTCGAACACCTTCTTGTAGTACGCCCGGCCCTTGTCGGTGAACAGCAGCACGTGATCGTGGGTCGACGCCGCGAACATGTCGACGATGAAGTCGCCCTCGGTCGACGTCGCGCCGGTGATGCCGCGACCGCCGCGGCCCTGGGCCTCGTACTCGTCGACCGGCGTGCGCTTGATGTAGCCCAGGCGGGTCCGGGTCACGACCATGTCTTCCTGGTCGATCAGCTCCTCGGTGAGAATCTCGCCCTCCGCGTCGACGATCTGGGTGCGGCGGGGATCGGCGAAGTCGGTCCGGATCTGGCGCAGCTCGCCGGTGATCGCGGCCATCATCTTGGCCTCGTCGGCGAGCAGGCCCTCGAGGTAATCGGTGAGCTGCCACAGCTCGCGGTACTCGGCCTCGAGCTTGTCGCGCTCGAGGCCGGTCAGCCGGCCCAGCCGCATGTCGAGGATCGCCTGGGCCTGGCGCGCGGTCAGCCGCGTGACCTGCTGCGCGTTGGCCTTCGCGACCTCCTCGGCCGGGCGGCCGGCGCGCTCGAGGAAGCCACCGAGGCCCGCCATCGGCTCGGCGATCAGCCGGCCCTTGGCCTCGTCGGTGTCCTTGCTCGACCGGATGATCTCGATCACCCGGTCGATGTTGATCACGGCCAGCCCGAGGCCCTCGACGATCTCGCGGCGCGACCGGGCCTCGCGCAGGTCGAACAGCGTGCGGCGGGTGACCACGTCGCGGCGGTGATCGACGAACACCTGCAGCGCGCGGCGCAGCGACAGCAGGACCGGCCTGCCCTCGACGATCGCCAGCATGTTGATCGAGAACGAGGTCTGCAGCTGGGTGTGCTTGAACAGGTTGTTCAGCACGACCTTGTCGTCGGCGTCGCGCTTGAGCTCGAGCACGACGCGCATCCCGGTGCGGTCGGACTCGTCGCGGATGTCGCTGATGCCCTCGAGCTTCTTGTCGCGGACCAGGTCCGCGGTCGCCTCGATCCAGCGCGACTTGTTGACCATGTACGGCAGCTCGGTCACCACGATCGCGGTGCGGTCCTTGCGGATCTCCTCGGGGTGAGCGACGCCGCGCACCATCACCGAGCCGCGCCCGGTCCGGTACGCCGACAGGATGCCGACCCGGCCCTGGATCACGCCGCTGGTCGGGAAGTCCGGCCCGGGGATCAGCTTGACCAGCTCGTCATCGGAGATCCGCGGGTCGGCGATCATGGCGAGCACGCCGTCGATCACCTCGCCGAGGTTGTGCGGCGGGATGTTGGTCGCCATGCCGACGGCGATGCCCGACGAGCCGTTGATCAGGAGGTTCGGGACCTTGGTCGGCAGGACCGTCGGCTCGAGCTCCTTGTCATCGTAATTGGGCTGCCAGTCGACGGTCTCCTTGTCGATGTCCGCGAGCAGCTCACTCGAGAGCTTGCTCATCCGGCACTCCGTGTAGCGCATCGCCGCCGGAGGATCGCCGTCGACCGAGCCGAAGTTGCCCTGGCCGTCGATCAGCATGTAGCGCATCGAGAAGTCCTGGGCCATGCGGACCAGGGCGTCGTAGACCGCGCTGTCGCCGTGCGGGTGATACTTGCCGATCACGTCGCCGACGATGCGAGCGCACTTGAGGTACGGCCGGTTATGCGTGTTGTTGAGGCCGCGCTGCGCGAACAGGATCCGGCGGTGGACCGGCTTCAGGCCATCGCGCGCGTCGGGCAGGGCGCGCGCGACGATCACGCTCATGGCGTAGTCCATGAACGAGCTCGTCATCTCCGCTTCGATGGAGATCGGCGTGATGTTGGGGGTAGTTACATCGGACATCGCGGTGCACTTCTATAGCGTGCACGGGCCGGCCTCTCAATGCGCCGGGCCACCCAAAAACGCCGTGGCTCCGACGACAAATGCGATTTGTCGGCTGTCCGCCAGGTTTTCGTGCGACACCTCGGCGGACGTGTCTCCTACCGGAGACGATCTGTACCAAGGAGCAGTACATGCAAGGACCGAGCAGCTTCGTGGCGGGGGTGGTGGCAATGGTGGTGGCAGGGGGCTGTGTCGCGGACGAGCGCGTTCCCGCCGATCCCGGGGTCGCCACGGTGACCGCGGCGTTCTCCAGCGGACCGTGCCCGCCGGCGGGTTGCAGCACCAACTCCCCCGTGATCGACACGCTGGTCGGGTTCCACGACCTGAGCCTGGTCGGCGATGGCTCGAACGGCATGGCCACGGTGCCCGATGACGCCGGCCTGGCGATCGTCGCCGCCGGCGAGGCCCGCCGCGCGCAGATCGTGCAGGGCAAGCAGTCGTACGACCTCGGGATCCTCGATGGCAGGATCGTCGGCAGCTGCGGGCCGCGGTGCACCCCGCTGGAAGGTCAGGAGCTGGTCGGTGCGACGATCACGCTGACCTACGGGCTCAAGCCCGCCTACGTGATCACGATCGAGACCGTGCGGAGGCTGGACTTCTTCCTCGGTGGCGGTGCCACCGAGGCCTACACGCTGACCTGGACGAGCCTCGGCGGCGGCCCATCGAGCAACGTGTGCAACAACGTGCCGCTGCTCGAGCAGCTGCTCGGCGACCAGGCGGGCGACGAGCGCTACGCCGCGCAGGAGCTGATGGGCATGCAGCCCTGGGAGACCGTCGTGTTCGAGGGCGATCGGATCGACGAGACCAGCAAGACGATGAAGAAGGCGGCCGACGACACGTGGTTCAACGTCGGCTGCGCCGGCAACCTGCTCGCCAAGCTCCGGCTGACCCGCAACACGATCCACGGCCAGTCGCCCGGGTTGCCCGACGCCTGGGAGCAGCGCCAGGCGACGATGAAGATGCTGGCCGCGGACTACTGCGGCACCGGCGCCGGGCTCACCGTCGCGGGCCAGTGGCTGGTCTGGAAGGGCGATCTGATGACCGACTTCTACCGCCGGCCCGGCGTGCTCGAGGCGCGCTGGACCGAGCGCGGAGCGACGTGCCTCTACGCGCCCCGGATGCTGTATCCGACCTCCCAGCTCGGGGCGGCCACGTTCCCCGACATCCGCGATGCGATCCGGACGGCGTGCGCGGCGGCCGGCCGGCGGACCCCACCGAGGTGCGCGACCCTCGATCCCGACGACTACGACGGCGCGCTGCGGGTCAGCGCCAACCCGAAGTGAGCTAGTACCGCGCCGCAGAGGTTTTGATCGGTTGGAGCCGCGGCAATTCGTCGTCCGGCAGCGTCACTTTGATCGTGCGGGGCTGACCTGGAATGCGGCTGATCAAGCCGCGCCGCTCGAGCTCGATGATCATCTGAT
>DASWRS010000050.1:0-27077 GCA_036403075.1 Kofleriaceae bacterium | reverse complement strand
GGCGTCCGACAGGCTGGCGAGCCGGTAGTGGACCAGGGCCTGCACCGAGCCGGGCGTCGACAGCTCGGCGAACCCGGCGCGCGGGACCAGGTGCCACCGGCCGGCGGCGTCGCGGTGCAGCACGCCCTCGTCGACCGCGGCCCGGACGTACTCGGCCGCGAACAGCGGGTTGCCCTCGGCATGCCCCGCGACGAACGCGGTCAAGGTCGGCGCGTCGTCGTCGAGCGCGAGCATGTCGCGCACCATCGCGCCGATCGCGGCGCGATCGAGCCGGGGCACGGTGAACCGCGCGGCGCCGAGCGCCTCGAGCACCGCGTCGAGTTCGGCGGTCGCGTCCTCGGCGCGCGCGGTCGCGAGCACGAACACGCCGTGCTCGGCCAGGAACTCGGGGCCGAGCGAGCGCAGGAACGCGAGGGTCAGCTCGTCGGCCCACGGCACGTCATCGAGCACGAGCAGGACCGGCGCGTCGGCGGCGAGCTCGCCGAGCGCATCGCGGAGCGCGGCGAGCACGCGGAACCGCACCGCCGCGGGATCGAGGTGCTCGCCGGCGGGTGCGGCGACCGCGCCGACTGCGCCGACCGCGCCGACCGCGCCGACTGCGCCGACTGCGCCGACTGCGCCGACTGCGGCGACTGCGCCGACCGCGGCGAACGCGGCGAGCGCCGGCTCGTACGCCGCGAGCAGGCCGGCCGAGCCGCCGAGCAGGCGCGCGGCCACCGCCGGGTCGTCGCCGGCGCGATCGGCGATCGCGCGGAGCAGCGGCCGCAGCGGGTGCAGCGGGGCGCCGCGCAGCTCGTCGTCGGCCGGGCCGACCGGCTCGCACTCGCCGGTGATCACGCGGATGTCGTGGTCGAGCGCGCGGGTCGCGATCTCGCCCGCGAGCCGGGTCTTGCCGACGCCGCTCTCGCCGACGAGCGCCGCCGCACCGCCGGTGCCGGCGGCGAGCCGGGCCAGGAGCTCGTCGTGGACGGCGATCAGCTCGCCGCGGCCCGCCAGCCCGGGCCGGTAGGTGTAGGCCGGCGGCTCGACCACGAGCTCGGGGCCGCCGGGCCGCGCGGCGCCGAGCCGGTCGAGCGCGCTCGCCAGGTCACCGGCGTAGCCGATCCGATCGCGCGGCGGCTTGGCGAGCAGGCGCAGGACGAGCGCGTCGAGCGCCGCCGGGATCGTCGGTGCGTGGCGCGACGGCGGCTCGGGCGCGACGTCGATGTGCTGCATGATCACGGCGAGCGGCGACTCGCCCAGGAATGGCGGACGGCCGGTCAGCGCCTCGTAGAGCACGCAGCCGACCGCGTAGAGGTCGGCGCGGGCATCGACGACCTCGCCGCGCGCCTGCTCGGGCGCGATGTAGTGCGCCGTGCCGCGCAGCGGGCCGCCGACCTCGAGCATGTCGCGCGCGCTGTCGGTGCGGAACTGCGCCGCGAGCCCGAAGTCGAACAGCACCGGCCTGTCGGCGCCGGTGAGGAAGATGTTGGCCGGGCTCAGGTCGCGGTGGATCACGCCGCGGCCGTGGACGTACGCGAGCGGCTCGCACAGGTTGCGGAACAGCGTCGCGATGTGCGCGAGCGAGTACGCCGGGGCGCCGGAGGCGTCGTCCGCGTTGGCCGCACCGGCGTCGCGCGCGGCGCCGGGATGCGGCGCCGACCCGCGCCCGGGCGCGAGCTCGGTGGTCGGCGCGTCGGGCCGCGGCGTGGGAAACCACGCGCGCAGGTCGTCGCGCAGCGTGCGGCCGCGCAGCAGGTCCATCGCGTACCACGGCACGCCGTCGGCGACCCCGTGATCGCGGATCGCGACCACGCCCGGGTGGCGGAGCTCGCGCAGGGTCTGGATCTCGCGCCGGATCGAGGCCAGGGTCGAGCCGGTCGCGACCCGCACGGTCTTGACCGCGATCTCGCCGCCGCCGGCATCGCGCGCCCGGTACACGACGCCCATGCCGCCCCGGCCGAGCACGTCGAGGATGCGATAGCCGCCGATCTGCGCGGGAGCCGCGCCGTGCTCGGCTCGTGCGGTCACTTTTGCGCGAAGTGGTCGCGATAGCGCTCCCGCAGCTCGGTCTTGCGGAACTTGCCGGCCGAGGTGCGCGGGATGGTCTCGATCGCCTCGAAGGCGTCCGGCAGCCAGAACTTCGGGAACCGGTCCGCGAGGTAGGCGCGGAGCTCCTCGGGGGTGGCCGTCGCGCCGGGCTTGAGCACGTACACCGCGACCGGCCGCTCGCTCCACCGCGGGTGCGCCACGCCGATCACCGCGGCCTCGCGGACCGCCGGGTGGCCCATCAGCGCGTTCTCGAGCTCCTGCGACGCGATCCACTCGCCGCCGCTCTTGATCAGGTCGGCGATCCGGTCGGTCAGCTGGACGAAGCCGTGCTCGTCCTGGCGCGCGACGTCGCCGGTGCGGAAGAAGCCGTCATCGGTCCAGCGCTCCGGCGACGCGCCGCCGGCGTACGCCCCGGCGATCCACGGGCCGCGGACCACGACCTCGCCGCTGGTCCTGTCGTCGCGCGGCACCTCGCCGGCCTCGTTGCGCACGCGCAGGTCGACCAGCAGCGGCGGGATGCCCTGCTTGGCGCGGATCCGGTAGCGCGTGGCCTCGTCGGCGTCGGCCAGCTGCGGCGGCACGCGCGACACCAGGCCCAGCGGCGACATCTCGGTCATGCCCCAGGCGTGGAGCAGCGTCATGCCGAGGCGGTCGAAGTCGCGGATCAGCTGCTCCGGCGCGGCCGAGCCGCCGACGATCATGCGCAGGCCGGGCATCAGCTTCCAGCGATCGGGCGCGGCGTCGATCGCCTCGCGGATCCCGAGCCAGATCGTCGGCACGCCCGCCGCGCAGGTCACGCGCTCGCCGGCGAGCAGGTCGAGCAGGCTCGGCGGATCGAGGTGCGGCCCGGGGAACACCAGCTTGGCGCCGGTCATCGCCGCGACGTAGGGCAGGCCCCACGCGTTGACGTGGAACATCGGCACGACCGGCAGCAGCGTGTCGGCGCGCGACAGATCGAGCATGTCGGGCAGCGCCGCGGTCAGCGTGTGGAGCAAGGTCGAGCGGTGGCTGTACACCACGCCCTTGGGCTGGCCGGTGGTGCCGCTGGTGTAACAGGTCGCCAGCGCGTCGGTCTCGGCGAGCGCCGGCAGCGCGACGTCGGGGGCGCCGGCGAGGAACGCCTCGTAGGCCTCGCGCTCGCCGGGGTTGCCGACCACGAGCACGCGCTCGAACGAGCCGCCCGCCGCGATCACCTTGTCGAGCAGCGGGACCAGCACGTCATCGACGATCACGATCCGGTCGCGCGCGTGGTTGGCGATGTACGCGATCTCGGCCGGGTGCAGCCGGAGGTTGAGCGTGTGGGTCACCGCGCCGGCCAGCGGGATCCCGAAGTACGCCTCGAGGTGCTCGCTGTGGTTCCACATCAGGGTCGCGACCCGCTCGCCCCTGGCGATGCCGGCGCCGACCAGGGCTCGCGCCAGCTGCCGCGCGCGCTGCGCCACCGCGCGGTAGGTCGTGCGACTCAGGCTCTTGTCGGGGCGGCGCGACACGATCTCGCCGTCGCCCATCCAGCGCTCGGCGCGATCGACGAGCAGATCGAGCGTCAGTGGGACGTCCATCATCGTGCTGGTCATCGGGCTGGTCATCGCGCGAAAGATAGATCCGCGGCGCCCCGGGCGGGGGTCATTTCGCCTGGTAGTTCTCGTACACGGCCGGGGTCGCGGCCGCCGGTGCGTTGGTCGCCGCCGGCTTGCGCGACTTGTAGCCGACCTTGGCCTTGGAGGCGTGCTCGCCGCTGTTGACCAGGGTCTCGGCCGCGGCGGTGTCGTACGACTTCTTCTCCGCGGCCTTGTCGGCGTCGGCCATGAACGTCTTGACGTCGGCCGGGGTCGGCGGCCGGGCGTCCTTGCGCACGGCGATGTCGACCGCCTCGGTCAGGTACGACCGCACCAGCTTGGTCTCGAGCTTCTTGAACAGCTGGGGCGAGCCGAACACGTCGACGGTCGCGACCGAGCCGTTGAGCGCGACGGCGTAGCCGACCATGCGGGCGCGGTCCGCCGCCGGGATCCGGGCGAGCGCGGCGTCGACCTGGTGCTCCATCGCCGCCAGCGTGCCGTCGGACTGCTGCTGCGCGACCTTGCGATAGGTGCCCGACGCGGTTTCGGTCTTGCGCGCCTTGTTCTTGGCGGCGACCTCGTTCCACACGTCCTGCTGGGCGGCGTAGCTGGCCTGGCCGCGGAGCCGGCCGTGACCGAGCGCCTTGGCGGTGGTGAACTCCTTGGACTCGCCCGTCCACCGGCCGTGCTCGACGCAGAACACCGGCACCTCCTGGATCGTGTTGGCCGGGATCACGGTGTTGCGGCCGATGATCCGGTCCTGCTTGCCGCCGATGATCACCTCGCCCGCCATCACGAACACCGGCTGCGACGCGGTGTTGACGAACGTCAGGCTGTTGACGGTGCCGTCGGCGACCTCGCGGATCTTGACCTGCTTGGCGGCCATCGCCTCGTCGAGCACGAGCAGCGGCTCGTCGGCCGCGCCGGCGATCGCCGCGGGGGTCGCGACGATCGGCGTCAGGGTCAGGCTCTCGACCTGGATCGGCGCGAGCAGCGCCGTGCGCTCGGTCAGCGCGGCGGGGTCTTTGCCGGCCTGCGGCGGCGGCGGCGACTTCGGGGTGTCGGCGAGCGCGAGGGCGGTGGCAGCGGCGGCGGACAGCGAGAGCGCGAATAGACCGGCAGCGTGGCGCATGGGACCTCCGGGGCAGATACAACGTGTGTGGGACACGTCGGATCTACGGGGAGGCAGGTGCGCCCGCTGTCAGGCCTGTGTCAGGCGTGGTCAGCGCGCCGGCCCCGGGGCAGCCGCGGCTACTTCTTGGCGGCTTCGGCCTTGGCCTTGGCGGCCTTGGACAGGAGCTCCTCCGAGATGTTGCTGGGCACCTCGGAGTAGCGCGCGAACTCCATCGTGAACTCGGCCTTGCCCTGGGTCGAGCTACGCAGCGGCGTCGAGTAGCCGAACATTTCGGCCAGCGGCACCTCGGCGTCGACCCGGCACATGCCGTCTTCCTCGGTCGAGCCGATCACCACGCCGCGGCGCTGCATGATCGTCGACAGGATGTTGCCCGAGTACTCGGCCGGGCCCTCGACCGACAGCTTCATGATCGGCTCGAGGATCTTGGGCCGGGCGCGCGGGAAGAAGTCGCGGAACGCACCGCGCGCGGCTTCCTGGAACGCGATGTCGCTCGAGTCGACCTGGTGCGACTGCCCGTCGTTGATCGCGACCCGCAGGCCGACGACCGGCACGCCGAGCCG
This sequence comes from Kofleriaceae bacterium, assembly GCA_036403075.1. GTDB lineage: Bacteria > Myxococcota_A > Polyangia > Haliangiales > Haliangiaceae > JABFXX01. The sequence continues at coordinate 21,795 of DASWRS010000050.1, read as the reverse complement.
CGGGCTCTTGGCGATCATCGACTTGAAGCCCTTCTCGCAGGACGGGATGAACTCGCGCGGGATCGAGCCGCCGCGGATCTCGTCGACGAACTCGAACTCGCCGTCGAACGGCTCGGCAAAGCCCGCGACCCGGCCGTACTGGCCCGAGCCACCGGTCTGCTTCTTGTGGGTGTAGTTGAACTCGACCTTCTGGCTGATGGTCTCGCGGTACGCGACCTGGGGCGGCGAGGTCACGACCTCGGCCTTGTACTCGCGCTTCATGCGCTCGATGTAGACCTCGAGGTGGAGCTCGCCCATGCCGGCGATGATGGTCTCGCTCGACTCCGGATCGACCCAGCACTTGAACGTGGGGTCTTCCTTGGTGAAGCGGTTGAGCGCCTTGGACATGTTGATCTCGGCGCCCGAGTCCTTGGGCTTGATCGCGACCGAGATCACGGTGGTCGGCACGAACATCGACGTCATCGCCAGGTTGACGGTGCCGTCGGTGAACGTGTCGCCGGAGTTGCAGTCGACGCCGAAGATCGCGCAGATGTCCCCGGCGCCGGCGTTGGTGATCTCTTCCTTGTCGTCGGAGTGCATCCGGACGAGCCGGCCGACCTTGACCTTCTTGCCGTTGCGGGTGTTGACGACGAAGTCGTCCTTGTTGATCTGGCCCTGGTAGATCCGGACGTAGGTCAGCTGGCCGTAGCGGCCGTCCTCGAGCTTGAACGCCAGCATCACCAGCGGCTTGTCCGGGTTGGACTCGAGGACCACCGGCTCCTCGTTCTTGTCGAGATCGAGCGCGACGTTCTCGACGTCCCGCGGATCGGGCAGGTACGAGCAGACGCCGTCGAGCAGGAGCTGGACGCCCTTGTTGCCGAGGGCCGAGCCGCACATCACCGGCGTGCACTTGAGCGCGATCGTCGCGGTGCGCAGGCTCGACCGGATCAGCTCCGGGGTGACCTTGTCCTCGAGCATCGCCTCGGTCAGCTCGTCCGAGACCAGCGACAGGTTGTCGAGCATCTCGTGCCGCATCTTGTCGGCCTGCTCGACGAGCTCGGCCGGGATCGGGCCGCGCTCGATGGTCTCGCCGTTGTCGCCGTAGAACTTGTACGCGACCATCTCGATCAGATCGACCACGCCCTCGAGCTTGTCCTCGAGGCCGATCGGCATCTGGATCATGACGGGGTGGAGCTTGAGCTTGTCGCGCAGCTGGTCGCGGACGCGGTACGGGTTCGCGCCGGTGCGGTCGAGCTTGTTGACGAACGCGATCCGCGGCACCTTGTAGCGCCGCATCTGGCGGTCGACGGTGTAGCTCTGCGACTGGACGCCGGCGACGCCGCACAGCACCATGATCGCGCCGTCGAGCACGCGCAGCGAGCGCTCGACCTCGATCGTGAAGTCGACGTGGCCGGGGGTGTCGATGATGTTGATGTGGTGCTGGGCCCGGATCGGGCTGCCGGGGACGCCCATCACGCCCCGGGCCTTCTCGCTCGGCGGCCACTGGCAGAACGTGGCGGCGGACTGGATGGTGATGCCGCGCTCGCGCTCGAGCTCCATCGAGTCCATCTTGGCGCCGACGCCGTCCTTGCCCTTGACCTCGTGGATCGCGTGGATCCGGGCGGTGTAATAAAGAATTCGCTCGGTCAGTGTAGTCTTCCCACTGTCGATGTGAGCGGAGATGCCGATGTTGCGGACTTTGGACAGGTCGGTGAGCACAGAAGCGTCTCCTAGAGCCCCGAAGAGAGCCCGGATAAAGGCGCGGGATTGCTACCAATGAACGGGCCTACAAGCAAGGCCGCAGTGGTCACAACCGACCCCACGCCGATGTGATTGGTTTTCAAGAAGTTGGCGCCACGTGTTTGCTAGGCTTGCACCTGGGTGGAGCACCTCGACGACAACGCGGCGAGCGAGTTCGTCTCCGGAATGCTCTCGCCGTCGGCGCTGGGCAAGGTCGAGGGCCACCTTGCGGGGTGCCGCGAGTGTCGCACGTTGGTGGCCGTGCTCGCCGCGGTCCCGGGCAGCGACTCGGCGGCGGTCACCGGCCGGCGCGGGATCCAGGGCTCCCAGGGCTCCCAGCTGGGGGAGCTGCCGCGGCCCTCGGTCAGCTTCGGCGACCGGGTCGGCCGCTATCTCGTGCTGTCCGCGCTCGGCGTCGGCGGCATGGGTGTGGTGTTCGCCGCGCACGACCCGCAGCTCGGCCGCAAGGTCGCGCTCAAGCTCTTGCGCTCGGGGCTCGCGGTATCGAGCAAGGACGCCCGGAGCCGCCTCCGGCGCGAGGCCCAGGCGATCGCCCAGCTGTCGCACCCCAACGTGGTCTCGATCTACGACGTCGGCACGACCGACGACGGCGCGCTGTACATCGCGATGGAGTTCGTCGAGGGCGACACGCTGACCAGCTGGCTGCGCAGCTACCCGCGCGAATGGCGCGAGATCCTCGACGTGTTCCTCCAGGCGGCGCGCGGCCTGCTCGCGGCCCACAGCGTCGGGCTCCTGCACCGCGACTTCAAGCCCGACAACGTGCTGGTCGGCGGCGACGGCCGGGTCCGGGTCACCGACTTCGGCCTGGCCCGCTCGGTGCTGGCGCCCGACGAGATCTCGCCGGTCAAGCCGGTGATGACCGCGCTCGACGTCGCGCTGACCGCGACCGGCACCGTGCTGGGCACGCCGCGCTACATGCCGCCCGAGCAGCTGACCGGCCCCGAGCTCGACGCGCGCAGCGACCAGTTCAGCTTCTGCGTCGCGCTCTACGAGGCGCTGTACGGCCGCCACCCGCTGCGCGGCGGCACCTCGGTGGCGATGCTCGATCACGGGGACCACGCGGCCCCGCCGCCCGAGGGCACCCGGGTCCCGCCGGCGATCGGCCGCGCCGTGCTGCGCGGGCTGGAGCGCGACCGGTCCCGGCGGTTCCCGTCGATGAGCGCGCTGATCGCCGAGCTCGAGGTCCGGCCGAAGCGCTCGCCGGTGCGCTACGCGGGCATCGTGACCGCGGCGGGCCTGCTGGTCGGTGGGACCACCGCCGCGGTGGTCGCACAGCAGCGCACGCCCGCGGCGCCGGCCACGGACTTCGTGCCGATCGAGCGGCTGGTTGCCGAGCGCGACCGGATCGACGCCGAGCTCCAGCAGCTGCGCCGGGAGCTCGTGCAGGCGCGGGCCGAGGCCGCCGAGGCCGGCCAGCTGCGCGCGGCGGCCAGGGACAAGGATGAGGCGATCCAGCGCCTGACCGACACCGTCGCCCAGCTCCAGGCGCGGATCCAGGCCGCCCGGGCTCGCGCGGCGCGCGGCCGGACCCCGGTGCTCGGGAGCGACGCGCTCGCCGCGGCGCTGCCCTCGGTCCAGGGCTGCTTCGCCGAATGGGACGAGCGCAACCGGGCCACCGAGGCGGCGCTCGTGGTCCGGTTCACGGTGACCCCTGACGGCTTCGGCACCATGCCGCGGGTCACGAGCACGCCGGATCAGCACCCGTTGCCGCCCGGCGACGACATCTCGGGGCTCAGCGCACTCGAGCTGTGTGTGTCCGCCGCGGTGGTGCGGGTCCGGTTCCCACCATCGTCGGAGGAGCTCGACGTCGAGGCCACCGCCCGGTGGTCAGACGGCGGCGTCACGCTGTCACCCCGGCTCGTTGGCCATCACCAGGTCGCGCTCGGCCGGATCGAGCTGCCGTGATCTGTCAGCGGCTGTGCCGGCTGACCGTGATGGATCCTGCGGACGTATCGGCTCGTACGGTAGTATCGGTTGGGTGATGATCCCGGCGCTCGGTGACAATGGCAGGTTCGGCGTGGTCGTGGCGGTCGCGATCGGGCTCGCCGGGTCGGCCGCGGCCGAGCCGGTGGCGAGCCCGCAGGCGCCGGCATTCTCGCCGGCATTCTCGATGACGATCGATGGCCTGCCCGCGCGGCGCGTGGCGGTCGACACGCCGCGCACGGAACCCACGGCGTTCGCCGGGCCGGTGTCCAAGACGATCTACCTCGAGCGCTGCCGGGGCGGCTGCGTCGTCCACATGGGCATGAACGACGCGCGGACCAACACCTCGACGATCCCGATGGTGCAGGACGCGACCATCACCGAGTTCACCAGCAGCACGGGCGGGACGGGAACCGCCGCCGACAACGAGTGGCGGCGGCTCGTGACCTGCATGCAAGAGGTGTACTCGCCGTACAACGTCGTCGTCACCGACGTGAAGCCGACGACGGGGACCTACCACGAGGCGATCATCGCCGGGGATCCCCGGGACATTGGCCTGGGCCGCGACATCCTCGGCGTGGCGCCGCTGGCGAGCGACTGCAGCGCGCTCGACAACGTGATGTCGTTCTCGTTCGCCAACCGCCACCCCAAGATCCCGGGCGACATCAACGGCAACATCCTCAACGTCTGCTGGACCGCGGCGCAGGAGAGCGCGCATGCCTTCGGCCTGGACCACGAGTACTCGTTCGTCGCCGGCAACCGCTCGGCGTGCAGCGATCCGATGACCTACCGCAACGACTGCGGCGGCGAGAAGTTCTTCCGCAACGAGCCCGCCAGCTGCGGCGAGACCACCACCCGGCCGTGCAAGTGCGGCACGTCGCAGAACTCGCATGCCAAGCTCGTCACGGTGTTCGGGGCCGGCACGCCGATCACCGGCAAGCCGACGGCCGTGCTGGTGTCACCGACCACCGGCGGGGCGCTGGGCACCACGGTCTCGGTCGATGCCGGCGCCAAGCGCGGCGTGGCGCGCGTCGAGCTGTACTTCAACGGCTTCAAGTGGGCCGAGCAGCCGGGCGCGGCGTTCGAGCTCGCGGGCCAGCCCGATCCGAGCAGCTACGCGATCCGCGTGCCCGCGGATTTGCCCGACAGCGTCGTCGACGTCAAGGCGATCGCCTACGACGATCTCGGCGCGTCGACCGAATCGGGGCTGGCGACCGTGACCAAGGGGACGCCGTGCGCGACCGCCGCGACGTGCGTCAAGGGCCAGAAGTGCGAGGCCGGCAAGTGCTTCTGGGATCCGGCGAACGGCGAGATCGGCGATGACTGCAGCTACGCGCAGTTCTGCAAGTCCGGGCTGTGCTCCGGGACCAAGGACCAGCAGATCTGCACCCAGCCCTGCATCCCGGGGGACGCCAGCAGCTGCCCGGCCGACTTCGCGTGCCTGATGTCGAGCCCGAGCGCCGGGGTCTGCTTCTTCGCCTCGACCGGCGGCGGCTGCTGCAGCGTGGGTGAGGGCGACGCCCTGTGGTGGGGGCACCTCGGGCTGGGCGCCGCAGCATTCGGCTTCGTGGTGCGACGGCGCCGCCGCCGGCGCTGAGCCGTCCGCCGGGATCCGGCGCCGGCGACTTGCGCCCACCACCGCCCGCGGACAACGATATCGCGATGCCGCGTCTCCTGCCGAGCTTGCTGTTCTGCATGCCGTCCGGCCTGTCGCTACCGGCCCGCGCCGATACCACCGCCACCACATCGATCGCTCAGCTCATGGTGCTCGAGCCGGGAGACGCCAGCTACAAGCTGTTCCACGGCGCGGTCTGGCTCGACCACGACAAGGCGGCCTGGAACTACCGCTGGGGCGGCCTGCAGTGCCGCGGCCGCGACCTGTCGGACACCAGCATCCAGCTGCTGTTCGCGGCGTTTCGCTCCGAGTATCAGGTCACGCTCGAGTACGTCGTGACCGACTACAAGGGCAAGCCGTTCCGCTGCGTCACCGGGTTCACGATCTCCAAGACCTGACGCTCCAGGACCTGACGCTCCAGGACCTGGCGGCCCGAGCCGGACGATCCGGTCAGCCCGACGAGCCGGAGCCCGCCGCGGCCGGCTCGACCTTGATCTGGGGCGGCCCGATCGTGTCGCGCGCGACCTTGGCGCACGCCCGGATCAGGTCGTTGTCGACGTTGCTCGGTCCGCCGCGGACCTGGAGGACGCACCGGGTGTCGTCGTCGAGCAGCCGGAACACCTTCACGTCGTCCGCGCCGACCCCGACGATGTGGACGCAGGCGTAGCTGCCCAGCGAGTCGTCGTCGCGGTCCTTGCGCTGCTTGCAGCTGGCCTTGAACCGCTCGGGGTCCTCGATCGTCGAGCAGAACGCGGTGACGTTGCACAGCTCGTCGCCGGGCAGGACGCCGAGCCGGCCGTCGCGCTTGAGCAGCGCCTGCTGCTCGGCCTCGCTCGGCCGCTTGCCGCCGCGGACCAGCGAGCACGACGCGGCCGCCTCCGGCTCGTTCCGCGTGACCTCCTTGACCGCGAGCGGCTGCTTCTCCTTGAGCGCAGCCTGGAACGCGGCGGGGTCGATCAGCTGCGCGCACGGCACGTGGGCCTGCCCCGGGACCGGTGGCGACAACCGCCTGGCGGGCGCGGCGACCTGCCGGGCCTTCTGCTCGGCCTCGGCCTGGCGCTGAGCCTCCTCGGCGCCGGCCCGTTCGCTGTTGCCGCAGCCCCAGGCGCCGGTAAGGCCTCCGAACATTCCGAGGGTCCCGAGGATTCCGCTCGCGAGCGAGGCGCGCATGCCGATCGAAGCTAACACGGTGCCCGCGCAGCCGACGCGTGAGCCCGGGGCTGGTGGGGGGGCCGGAGATTGCCATGGTTTCCGGCGCGGCGGTGCCGGCGCAGCTCCGGCGCGCGCTTGAGAGATCGCCCGACCTGGGGCAAAGTGCCAGGCCGGGCGAGCTGACACGGCTGGCTCGCGCTGGCTCAACCTGGCTCACCTGGCTCACCACTCGCGCCCATAGTTCAGTCGGATAGAACAACCGCCTTCTAAGCGGTAGGTCGCAGGTTCGATCCCTGCTGGGCGCGCTGGCACGAACGCTGCTCCTCATCTGCGCGTGGCCGACCACGCGATGCAGAAGCAGCCGATCATCGAGGGTCTCGGTGGGCGCCCTCGCGCGGCCGTGGAGAAGCCGCACGGCAGTAACCGCATCAGCCGGTTCTTCAAGCAGCTCGTCCACGAGCTGGTCAACGACAACATCACCGACATCGGCGCGATGATGGCGTACTACGCCGTTCTCGCGCTGTTCCCGATGCTGGTGTTCGTGGTGACCCTCGCACTCCTCGTGCTCCCCGATGACACCCTGCTGCAGGGTCTCTCGATGGCGACCCAGGCCATGCCGAGCTCGACCCGCGAGGTCGTCACCGCGCAGGTCATCGCGCTGATGAAATCGGCACACGCCGGGTTCGCGATCGGTGGCGCGGCGCTCGCCTTGTGGGGCGCGTCGCGCGGCGTGAGCTCGCTGATGGGCGCGCTCAACGCGATGTTCAACAAGCGCGAGACCCGGCCGTGGTGGCGGCGCCAGCTGATCGCGATCGCCGTGACGGTCGGCGTCGCTCTGCTCGTGATCCTGGCGCTCGGCCTGCTCGTGGTCGGCCCGGCCGCGGGGCACTGGATGGCCGATCGGTTCGGGCTCGGAGACGCGTTCGATATGGCGTGGAGCATCGGCCGCTGGGTCGGCGCCGGCCTCCTGGTCATGGTGGTGTGGGCGGTGCTCTACAAGTTCCTGCCCGACACCAGCGCGCCGTTCCGGATCTTCACGCCCGGCGCGATCGTCGGCGTGCTGCTCTGGCTCGGCATCAGCTACGGCTTTGGCTTCTACCTCGGCCACTTCAACAGCTACGCCGCGACCTACGGCGCGCTCGGCGGCGGTATCATCTTCCTGACCTGGCTGTGGCTCTCGAACATCGCGCTGTTGTTCGGCGCCGAGATCAACGACGTGTTCGCCGACGTCCTCCGGGACAAGAGCGCCGCGGCCGCCAAGCTCGCCGACGAGCATGAGCCGACGCCGGCTTGACCGGGCAGTGCCGGGCGGACCTCACACCAGCTGCGGCTCGATCAGATCGATCCGCTTCCAGGCCCCGGTGCGGAACCGCCAGGCCAGCGCTGCCGCGAGCAGCCCGACGTAGCCGACGAGGCACAGCATCGCGCCGTTCGGACCGCCGCCGTAGCGCAGCACGACCAGGAACGCCGAGGGCATGAACACGGCCCAGGCGAGCACGATCCGGGCCCCGGCCGTCCACGCGGTGTCGCCGGCGGCGCGCAGCGTCTCGGACAGCGTCATCCCGACGGCGTCGGTCAGCTGCCAGGCCGTGCTGATCAGCAGCATCGTGGTGCCGATCGCGACCAGATCGCCGGAGCGCTCGGACGCGAACAGCGACAGCACGCGGCCGGGAAACACGGCGTAGACCAGGCCAACCGCGCCCATCCACACCGTCGTGCACACGAGCGTCACCTTGACCTGGGGCCAGACCGCGTCGCGGGCGCCGCGGCCGATCGCCTGGCCCGCGAGGATCGCCCCGGCGGACGCCAGGCCGAACGCCGGCATGAACGACATCGAGTTGACCGCGATCACGACGTTGAGCGCGGCGACCGTCTCATCCCCCAGGTTGGCCAGCACGACGTTGACGAACAGCTGGAACGCCGCGAACTCGAGGAACCAGTTGATCCCGTTGGGCAGGCCGAAGCGCAGCACGCGGCGCAGCTCGCGCAGCGTGAGCCCGGTGGTGCGCGTCGTCGGAGCGCCGCCCCAGCGCCGCCAGAACGCCACCGCGATGACGCCGAAGCCCAGGAAGCTGGCGATCGTGCTGGCGAGCGCCGCGCCGTTGACGCCCATCGCCGGCGCGCCGAGGTGGCCGTCGATCAGCACCCAGTTGAGGAACACCGCCGCGGCCATCGTGACGATGCCGGCGACCATCTGCATCCAGGTGTTGCCCAGGCCGCCGTACCAGTTGCCGAGCACCTCGACGCCGATCACGGCGAAGATCGAGGTCATCCGGATCGCCATGTAGTCCGCCATCTGGTCGCGGACCTCGGGGGAGTAATCGGTGAGCGCGAGCGCCGGCCGGATCAGCGGCAACAGCGCCATCGCGATCACCGCGGCGGCGAGCGCGATCGCCAGGCCGTACCAGGCGAACCGCGGCGTTTGATCGCGCTCGCCGCGGCCCGACAGCTGGGCGACGAAGCTCTGGATGATGAACACCGTGCCCCACGCCAGGACCACGAAGCCCATCACGTTCAGGCCGCCGGTCGCGGTCGCGGCGAGCGCCCGGTACCCGAGGTGCTTGACCTGGATCGCGTCGGCGAACGTGATCACCGACTGGCTGGCGCGCGCCAGGACCATCGGCGCGGCGAGCCGGAGCAGGATGCGAAGCGGCGCGGCCGACGACACGGCCTCGAACCATGTGGCGCGGCCGCCGATCATGCAAGGATCTCGGGGTGGCAAAGGCCAGGCAGGAGATCCTTTCGCTCGCCGGACACGAGGTCGGGGTGTCGAACCCCGACAAGATCTACTTTCCGCGGGCCGGGATCACCAAGCTCGAGCTGGTGCGCTACTACCTCGCGGTCGCCGAGGGCGTGCTGCGCGGTGTGGCGCGCCGGCCGCAGATCATGAAGCGGTTCGTCGACGGCGCCGAGGGCGAGCCGTTCTACCAGAAGCGCGCCCCGGTCCGCCGGCCGGACTGGGTCGAGGTCGCGACCTTCACGTTCCCGTCGGGGCGCCACGCCGACGAGGTCGTGGTCAACGACGTCGCGCAGCTCGCCTACGTGATCAACCTCGGCTGCATCGATCTCAATCCGCACGCGGTGCGGACCGACGACATGGACCGCCCCGACGAGCTCCGCATCGATCTCGATCCGGTGCCCGGGGTCGCGTGGCAGCAGATCATCGACGTCGCCCGGGTCGCGCGGGCGGTGCTCGACGACCACGGCCTGGTCGGCTGGCCCAAGACCTCCGGCTCGCGCGGCGTGCACATCTGGGTCCGGATCCGGCCGGACTGGCCGTTCGCCGAGGTCCGCCGCGCGGCGCTGGCGTTCGCGCGCGAGGTCGAGCGCCGCGCGCCCGCCATCGCCACCGCGAAGTGGTGGAAGGAGGAGCGCCACGGCGTGTTCCTCGACTACAACCAGAACGCGCGCGATCGCACGACCGCCAGCGCCTACTCGGTGCGGCCGACGCCGGACGCGCGGGTCTCGATGCCGCTGTCGTGGGACGACCTGTTCGCCTGCGATCCGCACGACTACACCCTGCGCACCGTGCCGGCGCTGTTCGCCGCGCGCGGCGACGCCCACGCCGGGATCGACGCCGCGGTCGGCTCGATCGAGCCGCTGCTCGAGCTCGCCGCGCGCCAGGCCGCCGAGGGCCACACCGACGCGCCGTGGCCGCCGCACTTCGAGAAGGCAGCCGGTGAGGCGCCCCGCGTCGCCCCGTCGCGCGCCCGTGGCGCTGCCGCCCCGGCTGCCGCCCCTGCTGCCCGGCCGCCGCGCCCCAAGCTGCCGGTGATCACGATCGCCAAGGCCAAGCTCAAGGCCGACGCGCTCGCCGGCCTCGAGCGCTGGAAGGCGAGGCACCCGGGCGTGGTCGCGCATCTGGCCCCCGAGCACGTGCTGATCGATACCAACCGCGGCAAGTCGTCGGCGTGGTACCGCGTCCGCATCAACCTGAAGAACGTCCCGGAAGCGGAGCGCCCGCCGCCCGAGGCGCCGGATCCGGACTACGACTGGAAGACCGAGTACGCCGGCTGGGAGGACGACGCCGCCAAGCCCGAACCGGACCGTGAGCGATGATGTGGTCACTGCCGTCTCCCGGCTTCGGGCCCGGCGGCACTGCGGCGCGACCGCCTGGGCATGTGCTCGGCCGGACTCGATCCGCGCCGCCACGACCTTCCTCCCGGTCGCGCATAGCCGCCGGTCCGCCACCACGCGCGCTTCGGACACCTCGTGAACGGGCGATCGGTTGCGAGGCTACGCGAAGAGCTCTTCGACAGAGCCGACGGAGAGCGACCGATCCAGCCAGCGCTCGAGTACGGCCAGGTCCATGCACTGGAGGATGCGCTGTCGCTGCTCCGCGCTGACCTTGAGACCGCGCCGTGCCAGGATCTTCAGCAGGGCCGCCGCTTCTCCCGCGGCCCGACCCTGGGCTTCTCCCGCGGCCCGACCCTGGGCTTCGCCCTCCGCCCGACCCTGGGCTTTGCCTTCAGCCCGGCCCTGCTCGTACGTTCGGCGTTGCGCTTCGCTGAAGAACTTCTCGAGCCCGGGTTGCATCTCGATCGCCTTTCGTGCCGCTTCGCTCAGGTTCGACTCGATCAGCAGCGAGTATAGCAGCCGCTGATCCTCAGGGAACGGCAAGATCGCCCATGCGGCGGCCGCGCCGATCGCAGCGGCCGCCTCGACGTTGCCTTGGCCGTGCGCCATCACCGAAAGCACCGCGAGCTGCGGCTCCCGCCGCGCCCGGTCGCGATCGGTCACCTCCGGGATGCCATCGGGTCCCACGACCAGCGGCCAGTACCGGACGCCTCCCCCCAGCTCGATCGTCCTGGCCGCCCAGTTCGCTGTCGCTCGGTCCGGCGTCACCACGATCACCACGAATGGACAGCGATGGCGTTCTCGCGCGCCGACCGCGTAAAGCGGCCAGGTGAACAGCTTGTCTCCGTCGGGCTGGAGCTGCGCCTCGATGATCGCCCCGAACACCGGCTTGTCCGCGGTGAACACCACGACCGCGTCGGCGCGGTACTCGACCGGCACGAGCTCGTTGAGCGTGACATCGGCGAGCCGCGCCTCGGTGAACTGCGGGACGTCGACATCGAGCAGCTGGCCGAGCAAGTCCGCGGCGAACGCGGGGTAGTCGCGCACCAACCTGATCACGCCTTCATGCAGCAAGGACACCATATGATCTATCCAGCACCCTATGCGCGTGGTCTGACAATCACAACTTCTTGCGTGATAACGCAGCATCGAACCAGACAAGCGTGTGATGCTGCGCCGCCGAACATCGACGGGCTCGCCGGCCAGACGCGATACGGCCGGCAACGGCGGTGTGGATGACTGCTGGTGTCTCTCAGCAGGAACAAGCCACCTTGTTGTCCGGATTCAACCCGCACCTGTCCGACCGGTGGCGCACCGGGCGTTCCGCGCTCAGGGGAGCGGGGCGGCGCGCAGCGCCTCGATGTCGGCGACCAGCGCGTCGAGCAGCGCGCCGACCAGTCGCTCGCCCTTGGCGCGCGTGGCGAGCGTCGGGTCGCCCCAGCTGCCGGTCGGCGAGTAGGTGCCCGGGCCCTCGGGGTGGCGGGTCAGGGGGCCGCTGCCGGCGTGGTAATCCTTGACCGCGCGCGACATGTCGACCGTGTCCGGGGCGATGTAGAGCATCATCGAGGTCTCGAGCTCGTCGGCGTGCGTGCCGCCCTCCTGCTGGGCGATCTGCTTCTCGGTCGGCGCCAGCGCCTTCGACAGGTCGGTGTAGTGCAGGAGGATGCCTTCGGCGGCGAGCGCCTCGGCGGCGGGCCGCAGCGCGCGCAGCGTCGAGATCCCGGTGTTCAGCGCGTAGAACCGTCGCGGGCCGTGGCGGGCCAGGCTGCGGACGACGTCGATCAGCACGTCGCGCGCGGTTTCGAGCCGCAGGCTGATCGACCCGGGGTACTCGACGAACGCCGGATAGAACGACAGCCCGATCGTCGGCGCGACCACGACCCGGCTGCGCTCGGCCAGCCGGCGGCGCAGGAACTCCGCCATCGTCCAGTCGTTGGCGAGCCGCAGGTGCGGACCGTGCTCCTTGGCCGACGCGCCGATCGGGAGGACGACGATCGCGTCTGGCGTCAGCGCGCGCTCGGCCTCGGGCCAGGTCATGTCTTCGAGGAACGCGGTCGGCGGCATGCGGGGCTTCGCGGCAGGGGTGACGGGAGCCTGGGCCGCGCAGGCGGCGAGCAGCAAGTACATCGCGGCGGACCGGCCGGTGACGGACCAGGGCATCCGTCGATCCTATCGTGGCTGCCGCACACGGTGCGCCGGGGGAAGTACACGACGTCCTCGCGCCGTCGGCGCACGTGGCCACCGGCCAGCTGCGCCGGCGAGGTCGCGGCGGCGCGGAGCCGCGCAAACATCGCGACGCCGCCGCGCTGCAGCCGCCGGGCGCCGCCGGTGTGGGGCGGCGATCCGAATCTTCCCGGGCCGGTTCACGATTGGTGCGAGCGCCCGCGCGCGCCAGCCGGCGCCCGATTGTCTCGCGGCCCCCGGCCCGGGCGCACGCCTTGCAACGCAACCGAGCATGAAGCGATCGCACGTGATGTCGTATGGTGCCGCGCTCGGCGCGGCGGTCCTCGCGCGTGGCCTGGCTCGCCGGTGGACGGCCTACGACGTGCGCGGCAAGGTCGCGCTGATCACCGGCGGATCGCGCGGGCTCGGCCTGGTGATCGCGCGCGAGCTCGCGGCGCGCGGCGCCCGGGTCGCGATCTGCGCCCGCCGGCGCGACGAGCTCGAGCGCGCACGGCGCGACCTCGTGCAGCACGGCGGCGACGTGTTCGCGGTCGAGTGCGACCTGACGATCCCGTCGGAGATCGCGACCCTGGTCGCGCTGGTCACCGAGTACTTCGGGCCGATCGACATGCTGATCAACAACGCCGGCGTGATCCAGGTCGGGCCGATGGAGCTGATGGAGCTCGAGGACTACGAGGAGGCGATGGCGATGCACTTCTGGGCGCCGCTGCACCTGATGCGCGCGGTGATCCCGGACATGATCGCGCGCGGCGGCGGGCGGATCGTCAACGTCACGTCGATCGGCGGCAAGATCGCCGTGCCGCACCTGTTGCCGTACACCGCGAGCAAGTTCGCGCTGGTCGGGCTGTCCGAAGGCGTGCGCGTCGAGCTGGCGCGCCGTGGGATCGGGGTGACGACCGTGGTGCCGGGGCTGATGCGGACCGGCAGCCCGCGCAACGCGTGGTTCAAGGGCCAGCACCGCGCCGAGCACGCGTGGTTCGCGATCGGCGACAGCCTGCGGTTGACCTCGATGGACGCGCGACGCGCGGCACGCCGGGTGGTCCGCGCGCTGCGCCACGGCGATCCGGAGGTCATCCTGTCGATCCAGGCGCAGATCGCGAGCCGGCTGTACGCGCTGGCGCCGGGCCTGGCGCAGCGCGTGCTCGGGCTCGTGAACCGGCTGTTGCCGGAGCCCGGCGGGATCGGCACCGCGCGCGAGCCCGGCAGCCGCAGCGAGTCGGCCGCGGCGCCGTCGTTCTGGACCCGCGCGAGCGACCGGGCCGCGGCGCGCAACAACCAGCTGTGACCACTCAGGACGCGCCGAAGATCTTCTGCAGCTCGTAGGCCGGGGTCTCGGCGAGCTGATCGTAGCGGCACTCGCTGGCCGGCTTGTCGGGCCGCCAGCGCTTGAAGTGCGCGGCGTGGCGAAACCGGTTGCCCTGGAGGTGCTCGAACGCGACCTCGCAGACCAGGCCGATCTGGATCGGCTCCCAGGACAGGTCCTTGCCGCGGTTCCAGCGGCTGGTCGCGCCGGGCAGGCGCTGCGCGGTCTCCTGATCCTGCCACTCGGCCCAGTCGCGCCACGGGTGGACCTCGCGGGCGCCGTCGCGCAGCGGCCCGAGCTTCTCGGCGAGCTCGGCGCGCTTGCGCCGGGTGAACGCCGAGGTCACGCCGACGTGGTGAAGTACCCCGGCGTCGTCGTAGAGCCCGAGCAGCATCGAGCCGACCAGGGTGCCCTTGCCGCCCTTGTACCAGCGGAAGCCGCCGACCACGCAGTCGGCCGTGCGCTGGTGCTTGATCTTGAGCATCACCCGCTTGCCGGGCGTGTACGGCAGGGCCTCGGGCTTGGCGACCACGCCGTCGAGGCCGGCGCCCTCGAACCGATCGAACCAGTCGGCGGCGACGTTGCGATCGCGGGTCGCCGGCGTGAGGTGGACCGGCGGCGGGACCCCGGCGAGGGCGCGCTCGAGCGCGGCGCGGCGCTCGATCTGCGGCCGCTCGCGCAGGTCGTCGTCGCCGAACGCCAGCAGGTCCCACGCGATGTACGACGACGGCGACTGCTCGGCGAGCATCTGGATCCGGGTCGCCGCCGGGTGGATCCGCAGGAGCAGCGCGTCGAAGTCGAGCCGGCCGTCGGTGGCGATCACGATCTCGCCGTCGAGCACGCAGCGATCGGGCAGCGCGGCCCGCAGCGAGGCCTCGAGCTCGGGGAAGTACCGGCCCAGCGGCTTCAGGTCGCGGCTCTGGATGTAGACCTCGTCGCCGCTCTTCCACACCAGCGCGCGAAACCCGTCCCACTTGGGCTCGTAGACGAAGCCGGTGCCCTCGTCCGGCAGCGCGGACGACGCCTTCGCGAGCATCGGCTCCACCGGGGGTTGAAATGGCAGCTGCAGCGGCACCTCCCCACGGTACACTGGACCCGGTGCGCCGGCTGCTCGTGGCATCGTCGATCATCGTCGCGCTGGCGAGCGCACCGCCGGTGGCGCGCGGCGACCGCGATCCCGGGCGCGACCTGTGCGCGCACGGCGTCGCGCACCACGGCGCGGCGATCGATCTCGATGTCAAGGGCGCCGACCTCCACGACGTGTTCCGGCTGCTCGCCGACGCCGGCCGGGTCAACCTGGTCGTGCCCGACGACGTCACCGGCAAGGTGACGCTGCGGCTGCGCCACGTCGCGTGGGACGCGGCGGCGTGCGCGGTGGCCGAGCTGAACCACCTCGCGATCGCGGTCGACGGCAACATCCTCATCGTGACGCGCGCCGCGCCGCCGCCGCCGGCCGGCAAGGCGAAGTAGCGCGGGCCAAAAAATCGCTGCGGCCCGCAGCCCCGCGAATGATCTCGCCTGGCTCCCGGCGATTCCGGACGAGCGACCCGCGCGATATGGTCCCCGGCGATGCGCCTGATCGACTCTGGCTCGCTCGCCGCGTGCGCGGTCCTGCTTGGTTGCGGCGCGCCGCACCGCCAAGGCCCCGAGGTACGAGGTATCGCTGCGCTCCCGCAGGTCACGCTGTGCCGCACGACCGAGGCCGAGCTGCGAGCGGCGCTGGGGGTGCCGACGCGCGATGGCCTGCTGCACGACGCCCGTGTGATGAGCTGGATCACCGGTGCGAGCAGCGAGGGCGCCGTGCGCTACCTCGCGGTGTTGCTGGACGCGCACGGCGTGGTGATCGATCGGGTCTGGAACCTGCCGACCGAGATTCCGTGGCTGCCGGCCGATCAGTGCACCAGGCCGACGGCGCCGTGACCGATGCTAGCTGCGCAGCGGCGTTGGCTGGCCCTCGGCCACGAACCGGAGCGAGACCGAGTTCAGGCAGTGGCGCTGATGGGTCGGCGGCGGGCCGTCGTCGAACACGTGGCCGAGGTGGGCGTCGCAGCGCGCGCAGCGGATCTCGACGCGGACCATGCCGTGGCTGCGATCGGTGATCTCGGTGACGTGATCGGGATCGACCGGACGGAAGAAGCTCGGCCAGCCGGTTCCGGACTCGAACTTGGCATCCGAGCGGAACAGCGGCAGGCCGCACAGCCGGCAGGTGTAGGTCCCCGACTGCTTGTTATCGAGGAACAGGCCGCAGAACGGGCGCTCGGTGCCCTGGTGCAGGATCACGTGGCGCTCCTCGGGCGTGAGCTCGGCCGCGAGCGCGGCGATGCGCTCGCCGGACAGCGGGGTGACGTCGAAGCCGGAACGAGACGTCCGAGAGGTCGGCGAGGTCCCAGAAGTCGGCGAGGTCCCAGAAGTCGGCGAGCTGGTCATACGCACATGCATACGCCAAAACGCGAGCGGCGGTTACCCGTGTGGGCACCGCCGCTGCTGGCCGGGCACGCGCGCCCGGTCGATAGGCCAGTCGATTGGCTAGTAGCCGTTGTCGTAGTAGCCGCTGTCGTACGCCGGGTCGACGTAGTTCGCGTCGGGCTGGTAGTGACCGGGCTGCCACATCCACTCGTAGCCGCTCCACGTCCAGGTCCCGGGGACCCAGTAGTAGCCGGGCATCGTGTTGTAGTTCTCGATGATCAGCGACGGGCGCCGGTAGTAGTCGTAGTAGTGGTCGCGAATGATCGGCCGCGACACGAAGATCGGGCGGCGGGCGACCTGGTTGTAGTAGCCGCGGTTGCTGTAACCGCGGTCGCTGTAGTATGGCCGGCTGTAGCCGCGGCGGTTATCGACGACGACCCGACCGCCGCCGTGCCAGCCGCGGTCGCCGCCGCGAACGACGACGTTGACGTTGCCACGGTCGAAGTTCCGGTGGTCACGGACCACGGCGCCGCCGCGGTGCTCGACCTGCACGGCGGCCCCATGGTCCCAGCCACGGCGGTCGCCTCCATGGTCGCCTCCGTGGTCGCCTCCGTGGCGGTCCGCGAGAGCGACACCACCCGAGAGGCCGAGAGCGAGAGCGGTGAGAGGGAGGAGTTTGAGCATCATGTCCGTGGGTAAAGCATCGGCCGTGCCGGACCGGCGCCCTGGTCCTTTCGAGGGCTTGCCGGATGTTCTGGACGCCGACTGCGGATGCCGCAGTTCACGGTCCTGCGGATTTCGCAGTCGGGGCCCAATGCCCCGGAAGAGATCGTCGCAGAAGGTGAGGAACGCCCGTACCTACGGCAGGTTGGCCACGGCGGGTCGCCGCACCGGGCCGCGCAGCCGGCCGATCCGCGGGCGCGGTCGGGCATGCCGGCGCCGCCACGGGGATCGGTTCACGGCCTGATCTCCGATCGCGGCTAGTCGTCGTACTTCTTGAGCCGGTCATAGAGGGTGCGCTCGCCGATGCCGAGCAGCTCGGCGGCGCGCTTGCGATTGCCGCCGACGACGTCGAGCGCATGCAGGATCGCCTCGCGCTCGAGCTCGGCCAAGGGACGGACCTCGTTGGTCTTCGGCGTCGGCCGGGTGTCGGTGTCCTCGAGCCAGATGTGGCTGGCGTCGATCGCGTCACCGTCGGCGAGGATCGCCGCGCGCTCGAGCGTGTTGGCGAGCTCGCGGACATTGCCGCGCCAGGTCGCCGCGGTCAGCCGGGCCTGCGCGCTCTGGGTCAGCCGCGGCATGCTGCGCTTCAGGTCGCGCGCGATCCGCTCGAGCAGCGCGCGGGCGAGCGGCAACAGATCGATCTTGCGGTCGCGCAGCGGCGGCAGCTTGATCGGGAACACCGCGAGCCGGTGGTAGAGGTCCTCGCGGAACCGGCCGTCGTCGATCATCGCGCGCAGGTCGCGGTTGGTCGCCGCGATCCAGCGGACGTCGACCTCGAGGGTGCGGCTGCCGCCGACCCGCTCGAACCGGCGCTCCTGCAGCACGCGGAGCAGCTTGGCCTGGAGCTCGGGCTTGAGCTCGCCGACCTCGTCGAGGAAGAACGTGCCGCCGTCGGCGAGCTCGAGCCGGCCGCGCTGGCGATCGGTCGCGCCGGTGAACGCGCCCTTCTCGTGGCCGAACAGCTCGCTCTCGAGCAGCTGCTCGCTGAGCGCGGCGCAGTTGATCGCCATGAACGGGTGCGCCGCGCGCGGGCTCTGGGTGTGGATCGCGCGTGCCGCGACCTCCTTGCCGGTGCCGCTCTCGCCGAGCAGGAGCACCGTCGCCGAGGTCCGCGCGACCTTCTCGATCGCCTCGACGACCGGCGCCATCGCCGGATCGCCGTAGGTCAGCGGCGGCCCTCCGGGAGCATCGGTGCGGCGCTCGGCGCCGTCGACCCGGTCGCGCAGGCCGCGGCGCTCGAGCGCGCGCCCGACCAGCAGGCGGAGCTCGTCGGGCCCCGACAGCGGCTTCTGGAGGTACTCGAACGCGCCGAGCTTCATCGCCTCGACCGCGTTGTCGACCGTGCCGTGCGCCGTCATCATGATGACCTCGACCTCGGGCTGCTCGGCGCGGACCTTGCGCAAGAGCCCCATGCCATCGAGCCCGGGCATCTTGAGATCGGTGATCACCAGGTCGAAGCCGCGCTCGTCGAGCAGCCGGGCGGCCTCGCGGCCGTCCTTGGCCGGGACCACCGCGTGCTCGTCGAGCTCGAGCGAGTCGGTGATGAACTCGCGCAGGCCGGGCTCGTCGTCGGCAACCAGGATGCGTGCCATCAAGCGAAGTATGCACCACGCCGCCGGCTGCGGCCGTCGTGGCCGGTGGCCATCGAAATCCGCCGGGAGAACGGGCCGCGTCAGGGTCATGTGGTAGGCACCGGCCGGCACTGGAAGTCAGGGAAGTCGATGGCGTCGATGCTTCACTACACGAACTCGGACGGGTACAAGGCCATCGGCTCGTCGCCCGAGTGGCTGTTCCGCACTGCGCAGCCACCCGGCGATCCGAAGGCTCACCCCGTGGGTGCCTACTTCACCGACCTTCCGGAGGACGATCCGATGCTGGCCAACAGCTGCGGATCCCCCGGAAAAAGCTCCACTACGTCTTCGAGTTCGTCGATGAAGGCGACCTCCGCCGCCTTCCCGGTGATCGGGGTAGGTACATCTTCTATTCTCGGCTAGATTACTACCGAGTAGGCCGCGAGCGGCAGCTTCGGTCCGGCCTGACGACTATCGGTGCGAAAGAGCGAACATGATCGGCGGCGAGGACATTATCATCCAGCTACCCGGTGTCGCGCCCTCGGTGACGATGCCAGCAGCGGTGCGGTACGTCCTCGACCGATGGCCCGCTGCAGTGATGCAGGATGGCGACACGGCGCGGCGGTTCGATAGCTTCGCGACGATGGACTTCGGACATCTGCGCGAGGTCTTCGTCTATCGCGACGAGCAAGCGTTCGATAGCTGGGAGCGCCTGGGGGCCGACGCGACGAATGCCGACCAGATGATCCACCTGCTCGCGAGCGTCGGACAGTTCACGATCGTCATCGATAACCTTCAGGACATGTGCGCTGCTTCCATCGTGCGCGGTCTATGTGACCGGCTGCGCTTCGGGATGCCCTGGTTCGCCCCGTCGCAGGATGCGGAGGCCGCCTGATGATCCCGGAACAGCGGTCACGGCTGCAGGAGATTGTCCAGGACGGGAAGCTCGGAACGATCTTCAAGGACATCGACCAGCTCGCACGTCGGATCGAGACGTTCGCCGCGCACTACGCCGAGAAGTCGAAGGGAGTACCGCGTGGTGCACTTCCGTCGACGCTGGTCTCGCTCGACGGGGTGGTGGCCGAGTTTCGCAGCAACCCGTATCGCGTACAGGTGCTCCTGCAGGCGATGGCATTCGGGTGTACGCCCGAGATGCTCGCGATGATCTGGATGTCGGAGCTCGGCTGCACCATCCAGAAGCTGACCCTCGATTACGAGCGCCGCGATCGCGCGGTGCTGCAAATCCAGCTGCGGCTCCTCGATGCTTCGACGCTCGAGTTCCGCTCCACCGAAGTGTGGGACCTCGCGGTGCTGCGCCTCGTGGGCCTCGCCGAGTCCGATGACAAGCCAGAGATGAGCGGTTTCTATCCGCTGTCCCTGCCTGCATCTTCCCTCGCCGAGCCCAGCTGAGGTCACCGCCGGCCCCCGTCGCGAGGATGTTCCCGCGCGCGCCGGTGTCGAGCTCAGCTCTCGGGGATCTCGGCGCGGAACATCGCGCCCCCGCCAGGGTTTGGGTAGACGGCGATCGTGCCGTGGTGGAGCTCGATGACGCGGCGGACGATCGCCAGGCCCAGGCCGGTGCCCTGGGTCTTGCCGGTGAAGAACGGCTCGAAGATCTTGTCGCGATCGTCCTCGGGGACGCCCGGGCCGCGGTCGGCGACCTCGATGATCAGCTGGCCGCGGCCCGACCGGACGCGGACGGTGACCGGCGGGCCGGCGGCGACGGCGTTGTCGACCAGGTTGAGCACGACCTGGCGGATCCGGCCGGCGTCGAGCGACCAGGTCGCCGGCGCGGCGCTGGTGTCGATCCCGATCGCGATGTCGGCGGCGACGCTGCCGGCGGCGTCGCGGACCAGGGCGGCGGGGTCGACCGGCGCGCGCTGGATCGTGCCGGTGCGGACGAACTGCAAGAGGTCGTTGGTCAGCTGCTCGAGCCGGATCGCCTCGTCGACCACGCGATCGGCCTTGGCGCGCGGCTTGTCGCCGCCGGGCAGCATGCGGGCGAGCAGCTGGGCGTTGCCCTTGAGCGACGCGAGCGGGTTCTTGATCTCGTGAGCGAGCACCGCGGACATCTCGCCCAGGCTGGCGAGCCGGCGCTCGCGCTCGCGGGCGGCGGCGTCGGCCTGGCGCCGGGCCTCGCGCCGGATCAGCACGAACGCGACGCCGAGCAGCGCCGCGGCGGCGAGCGCACCGACCGCGAGGGTCAGGCTGGCGGCATCGCGCAGCGCGTGGGCCTGGGCCGGCTCGACCTCGATCAGGAACTGCGGGGTGCGGCCGCCGGCCTTGAGCCGGCGCAGCGAGCGCAGCTCCATGCGTAGCCGGCCGCCGACCTCGTCGATCTTGCAGCCGACCTGGCGGCGCGGCGGCAACAGGTTGGCGGCGCCGGTGCCGACCGCGGCCCCGGCGGCCGCGATGATCTGGAGCTGGCCGCGGCCCTCGACCATCGCGAGGTAGCGCAGGCCGTCGTCTCGTAGCTCGTGCAGGATCTTGCCGAGGTCCTCGGTGGTCGGCACGCCATCGAGGTCGGCGAGCTCGGCGCGCACCGCCTGCTCGACCGCGTCGGCCTGGCCGCAGCGCACCGCGTCCGACGCGTCGAGGATCGAGGCCCGCGTGCTCCACACCGTGGCGAGCAGCGCCGCGCCGATCAGCGCGAACACCACCACGATCGACCATCCGGCGAGCGGCTGGACACGGCGTGGGAGCATCGCAGGCAGCATACCCGGCTCAGCGCTTCATGCCCGCTCCGTGGCCGCGGTGGTGGCCGGCCCCGCCCCGGCCGTGGCGGTGGTTCCCGGTCTGCTGGCCGGCCTTGAACTCGTCGAGCGACAGCTGGCCGTCGCCGTTCTTGTCCATGGCCGCGAACCGCTCGGCAAGCTTGGCGTCGCGCTCGGCCGCGAACGCCGTCTTCATCTGGGCGCGCTCGGCGTCGTCGAGCTTGCCGTCGCCGTTCTTGTCGAACTTCTGGATCATCTCCGGCTTGCCGTGGCCGACGTCGCTGCCCCCACCGGGCTGGGCGACGGCGTAGGTGGTCGCCCCCGCGACGAGCGGTGCGGCGATGAACAGTGCGAGTTTTAGCTTGGTCAACATTGCATTCCTCCGGT
>DASWRS010000049.1:0-8723 GCA_036403075.1 Kofleriaceae bacterium | reverse complement strand
CGCGATCAGGCGAGGGTCGCCGGCGTTGACCGCGGGCTGGAGGTTATTGCCGAGCGACGGCGGGACGACGACCGACGACAGCTCCTGGGCGAGCGCGTCGAACACCTCGCCGAGCGGCTCGCGCGCGGCGGCGGTGATCAGCAGCCGGGCACGGGCGTCGTCGTCGAGCGGGTTGCGCAGCGGCGCGCGGTCGCGGGCGGCGTTGAGCCGCATCATGGTGGCGCGGTCGGCGTCCTCGGCGAAGCCGAGCAGGTCGAGCGCGGTGAGCACGCGGTTGGCGCGATCGGTGGCGCCGGTGCGGCTGTAGAACGACGCGAGCAGGCGGTAGGCCGGGGCGTGGTGGATGTCGCGATCGAGCACCTTGCGGAGCTCGCCGATCGCGCGCTGCGGATCGTCGACCGCGTAGATCTCGGCGAGCGCGACGCGGTCGCTGGCGCCGTCGGGCTCGACGTTGAGGATGCCGCGGTAGGCCTCGATCGCCGCGGGGCGGTCGCCGGACCCGAGCAGGATCCGCGCGAGGCCGCGCTGCAGCGGCACCGCGGCGCGCGGTCCGCCCTGGGCCATCGCGGCGTGCGCGGCGTCGATCAGCAGGGTCTCGGCCTGGCGCTGATCGCCGGCGTCGGCGGCGCGGCGCGCGAGCACGAGCGCGGGCGGCGCGTAGCCCGGGTCGTACTCGATCGCGCGGCGGTACTGCGGCGCGGCGGCGCGGGCATCGCCGGCCGCGTCGAGGATCCGGCCCTTGTAGTAGTAGTAGCGGGCGAGCGCGGCGGGCGACAGCGGCTGGCCGGGCGCGGTCGCGAGCTCGATCACGCGATCGATCGCGGCGCGCGCGTCGCCGTGGCGGCCGGCGAGGTAGTACTGCTGGGCGAGCTCGTAGTAGCCGTCCTGGTGCAACGGATCGGCCTCGATCACCTCGCGCAGCACGGTGATCGCGCGCGGCGTGTCGAGCTCGCCGTCGGCGTGGATCGCGGCCTGGCGCATCCGCGCGGCGATCCGGTCGGCGGGCGATGCCGCGGTGCCGGTGACGAACGTCTGGATCGCAGCGATGGCCTCGGCCCAGTGCCGCATGTCGGCGTGGAAGTCGACCAGCGCCGAGAGCACGGTGAAGTCGCCGGGCACGAGCTCGAGCGCCTGGCGGTAGAGCTCGGCGGCGTGATCGAGGTCGCCCTCGCGCTCGCGGATCGCGGCGCGCCCGACGTGGACGCGCGCGAGCAGGGCGCCGGCGTCGTCGCGCTTCTTGTAGACCTTCTCGAGCTCGCGGTAGGTCGCGTCGAAGTCCCAGACGTCGGGGCGCTCGTGGGCGAGCGCGCCGAGGTCGTCGAGCGCCTCGCCGTTGCCGGGCCGGATCTCGAGCGCGACGATGAAGCTCTCGGCGGCCGAGCGTGGGTCGCCGGTCATCCGCGCGACCACGCCGCGCTTGCGGTAGAACTCGCTGCGGGTCGTGGGATCGCCGTCGCGCATCGCCTTCTGGGCCAGCGCCGCGGCGATCGGCTGGGCCCGGTCCCACGCGCCCTGATCGAAGAAGTGCTCGAACACGGCCTGGTTGGCGGGCAGGCAGTCCGGATCGACCGCGAGCGCGCTCTCGTAGTACTGCATCGCGCGCGCGCCATCGCCGAGCTGGCCGCCGTAGATCCCGCCGATCTGCGCGAACACGCCGGCGCGCTCCTTGTCGTCCTGCCACAGCGGGACCTCGAGCTCGAGGGTCTCGATCACGCGCGGCCAGTCCTGGTGGCGGCGGTGGAGGTCGCGCAGGCCGTGGATCGCCGGCAGGCACTGCGCCGAGGTCTTGATCGCCGCGTCGTAGTAGCGGATCGCGTCCTGCTCGCGGCTGAACTTGGCCTCCATCACCGAGCCGCAGCGGAAGTACAGGAGCGCCTTGGTGTTGCGATCCGTGGTGACCTTGATCTGGCGGCGGGTGACGTCGATCAGCTCGGCCCACTGCTCGGTCGACTCGTAGATCCGGCCGAGCGCCTCGAGCGCGTCGCGGTTCTCGGGCTGGAGCTCGAGGATCTTCTGGTAGTGCTCGGTCGCGGTCTCGACGTCGCGCGCGCCGTCCTCGGACACCCGCGCGATCCGCTTGAGCAGCTCGACCGAGGCGGCCTGGTCCTCGGCGTGGGCGAGCCGGAGCTTCAGCACCTCGATCAGCCCCGACTTGTCCTGGTTGTCCTCGTAGAACCGCTCGAGCGTCGACGACGCGCCGGCGTCGTTGGGATCGACGTCGAGCAGCTTTCTGTGGATCCGCATCGACCGCCGCGCGTCCTGATCGTGCTCGCGCGCGAGCTCGGCCGCGCTGCGCAGCGCCTCGATCTTGCGCTGCGAGTCGCGCTGGGTCTCCGCCCGGCGCTCGTAGGCGGTGATCAGCGGCTGCCAGTCGTTGCGGCGCCGGCACAGGTCCTCGAGCGTCTTGACCGCGGTGTGGGGCTGCGAGTCGACCTCGACGACCTTCTGGAACGACGCGATCGCGGCGTCGAGCTGGGCCAGGAAGTTGAGCTGGACGTTGCCGCGCCGCGCGTACAGGTCGCCGAGCCGGTAGGCGCGCGACGCGCCGCTCTCGACGTGGTCGATCGCGCGGTCGTAGAGCTGCATCACGACCGCCCAGCGCTCGGCCTTGTAGCACACGCGCTCCATCGCGGTGAACACGTCGCGGTTGGTCGGATCGGCGGCGAACGCCGCGGTGTAGGCCGCGATCGCGCCGTCGACGTCGCCGCGCTGGGCGCGCAGCGCGGCGACCCGGCCGAGCAGCGCCGCGCGGGCCGCGCCGGTCTCGGTCTCGGCGCGGGCGTCGAGCAAGCGCGCGAGCTCGCGGTCGCGGCCGAGCTGGTCGTAGAGCTTCTCGAGCGCCGCGGTCGCGGCCGGCTCGTGCGGGCGGCGCTCGAGCACGGCCTCGTAGGCGGCGACCGCGTCGGCCGCGCGGCTCATCCGGCCGGCGCGCAGCTCGCCGAGCTCGAGCAGCACCGCGATCTGGTGCTCGATGTCCGCGCTGCGGATCGCCGGCAGCTCGCGCTCGAGCGCGGCGACGAGATCGCCCCACCGCCCGGCGCCGCGGAGCAGGCGCAGCAGATCGGCCTGGCGGGCGTCGTCGTGCAGCGTCTGCTGCGCGAGCGTCAGCATCCGGATCGCGGCGTCGACGTCGCCGAGCTGGTGCTCGTGGAGCTCGGCGAGCTCGGCGGCGCGCTGCGCCTTGTCGACGTTGGTGGTCGCGGTCTCGAGCTGGCGGCGCCGGACCTCGGCGAGCTCGGGCCACTCCGCGATCTGCGCGAGCGCCTCGGCGAGGACCTCGAGGTTGCGCGCGGTCTGGGGCGCGCCGCGGAACGCGCGGGCGAGCTCGTCCCACAGCCCGAGCGCGCGGGCGGGCCGCTCGATCCCGGCCAGCGCCTCGGTCTGATCGGGCTCGATGCTGAGCACGTCGAGGTACGCCGCGACCACGGTCTCGGGCTCGCGATCGAGCTCGACCAGCAGGCAGGCGAGGTGCTTCTGGAGCTGCATGCGGCGCGCGAGCGGCGGATCGGCGGCGAGCTCGCCGCGCACGATCTCGAGCGCGCGGTCGAGCCGGCCGGCCTCGTGGTGGAACCGCGCCTGCATGCGCAGCGCCTCGGGGTGACCGGCCTCGCCGGCGCGGACCGCGGCCTCGAGCGCGGCATCGCGGTCGCCGCGCTGGTCCTCGCCGCGCGCGATGTCGGCCCAGATCTCGGCCCGGCGCGGCGGCGCGGTGACGAGCTCGGCGGCGCGCCGGCGCAGCTCGATCGCGCGCGCCCACAGCTGGTCGCGATCGCACAGCCGGGCGAGCGCCAGCATCGCGTCGACGTCGTCGGCGCGGTCGCCGAGCAGGCGATCGAGCGCGGCGCGCGCGCCCTCGGTGTCGCCGAGGTACTCGAGCAGCTCGGCGTGCTCGCGGCCGGCGGCGGCGCGCGCGGTCGGGCTCGCGAGCGAGCGCGACAGCTCGCCGAGCACCGCGGCGAGCGCCTCGTGGCGCCGGCCGGCGCGGTACACCGCGGCGAGCGCGGCGCGGCAGAACGGATCTGCCGGATCGAGCTCGGCGGCGCGGCGCAGCGCGTCCTCGGCCTCGACGAAGTCGCCGCGCGACATGTCGACGATGCCGCGCGCGGACCACAGCGCCGCGGCGGACCGGGGCTCGGCCTCGGCGCTGGCCCAGACCTGGTAGGCGACCGACAGCGCGTCGAGGTCGCCGCCGCGCGACCGCCGCGCGAGGTGGTCGACCGTGGTCGGCAGCGCGCCGGGCGCGATCGCGGCGCGCTGCCACAGGCCGATCACGCGCTCGGGATCGCGGTCCTCGGGATCGCGGTCCTCGGGATCGAGGCGCGCGTGATCCGTGGGGCCCTCGTGATCCGCAGCGAGCGCGTGATCCGGGCGGTCGGGATCCGCGCGGTCCCGATCGATGCGCTCGGCGATCGCCGCGGCCCAGCGCAGCGCGAGCCCGCCGCGGGCCTCGAACCGGGTCACGGTCGCCGGCCCGGGCGCGGCGAGCTCGACGGCATCGAGCCAGCGCTGGGCGGCCCGCGTGCCCGCCGCGTCGGCGACGACGCGGGCGAGGTCGCCCAGGCCGCGATCGCCCGCGACCGCGGCGAGCTCGAGCGCGCGCCAGGCGTGGCTCGCGGCGACCTCGGCGCACTCGGCGTCGGCGAGCCGGCGGTGGGCCGCGAGCCGGGCCTGGCGGCTCTCCGGATCGCCGGCGCGGGCGGCGGACCACGCGGCGTGCAGGTAGGCGTGGCGCCGGAACGCGCCGGGCACCACCGCGGCCGGGGCCTCGGCGAGCTCGGCCCACAGCGCCGCGGCCTCGGCGGCCTCGAGCTCGCCGGCGACGATCGCCAGCGTGGCGAGCGACTCGATCGCGCCGCCGGGCAGCTCGCCGACCAGCGCGGCGCGGCGATCGAGCAGCTCGAGCCGGCGGTCGTCGCCGAGCGCGATCGCGGCGTCGAGCGCGATGTCGAAGCAGCGCAGCCAGCCGAGCGCGGCGGCGTCGCGGCCCGGGAAGTGCGCGAGCTTGGCCCAGCACAGCGCGAGCGCCGCCGCCGGATCGCTTCCGCGATCGAGCACCAGCGCGGCGGCCGCGGCGACGTCGTCGGGTGCCGCGTCGTCGCCGAGCGCCGCGGTGCGCAGCGCGATCACGCGCGCCCAGCGCCCGGCCGCGGTGTGGGCCAGGTCCGCGAGCTCGGTGACGTGCGCGCGCCACGCCGCCGGCAGCTCGCGCTCGAGCAGGCGATCGGCGATCTCGCCGGCGCGATCCGGCGCCCCGTGGCGCAGCAGCAAGGCCTCGACGATCTCGACGCCGAGCGCGACGTCGGTGTCGCGCTCGAGCCGCTCGAGCGTCGCCGGCTCGTCGAGCGCGGTCATCACGCGCAGCCGCAGCGCGAGCGGGTGGCCCTCGGCGAGCTCGAGCAGGCGGAGCGCCTCGTCGGGCCGGTGCAGGGCGTCCCAGCTCGCCAGCGCGGTCCGGACGTTGAGATCGGCGAGCCGGCCCTCGGCGGGATCGCCGGCGAGCAGCGCCGCGACCTCGCCCGCGACCAGCTGCAGCACCTGCTCGACCAGCTGGGCGGCGTCGGGCGCGTGCAGGCTGCTCGTCTCCTCGTCCGCATAGCTCACGATCGGCTGGATGTCGGTGTGGCTCGAGCGCGAGGTCACAGCGGCAGTGGCGGGGCCGGTCGGCGCGTCGTGCGGCCGATGGATGGTGGGAGCCTCCGCCATTGCGGCCGGCAGCGTATCCCGGTGCCACAAAACGCGCCAGAACCAGGCAGTTATCGCGTGATAGCGTGGCGATGGCATGACGCCCGGCCGTGCGATCTGCGTGAGCCGGGATCGCGGCCTGCGCGGCATCGTCGAGCCGGCGCTGGCGTCGGCCGGGATCACCGTCGAGCACTGCGATGCCGTCCCGGGCGATACCCGCGGCGCGGTGCTGGTTATCGTCGACCGCGCCACCCGGCAGGCCGCCGGCCCCGGCGGGCTCGCCGCGATCGCCGGGCTCGCCACCCCGGTCGTGATCGTCGGCGATGATCCGGGCGACGACGAGCTGATCGCGGCGATGCTCGACGCGCCGGTCAGCCACGTGATCGCCGACCCGCGCGATCCAGACCTCGGGATCACCGCGGCGAAGCTCGCCTCGGGCGACCTGTTCGGGCTCGAGAAGTACCTCGCGCGCGGCGCCGCGGCGTGCGCGCGCACGATCGCGAGCGAGGTCGACAAGCGCCACGCGATCGGTTGCACCGCGGCCTGGGCCGAGGCGATCGGCGCGCGCCAGCCCGTCGTGCACCGGCTCGCCGGCGTCGTCGACGAGCTGGTGATGAACGCGCTGTACGACACCCCGGCCGCCGCGGCCCCGAGCGCGCCGAGCGCGGTGCTGCGCTGGGCCGCCGACGACCGGATGATCGCGGTGTCGGTCGGCGATTCGTTCGGGACGCTGCGCCAGCGCGACGTGATCGACCACGTGCGCCGCGCCCGCCGCGAACGCGGACGGCCGCTGCCCGAGCGCGACGCGCCGCGCGGCGCCGGCATCGGGCTCTACCTGGTGCTCGGCAACGTCGCGTCGCTGGTGGTCAACGTCGAGGCCGGGACACGGACCGAGGTCGTCTGCCTCTTCGATCGTACGGCGCCGGAACGACCCGCGGCGCCGTGCGTGCGATCGCTTCACGTGTTCCAGGCAGCCGCGCGGTGATCCGACCGCCGGCGGGGTCGCGCGCGAGGATCCGCGGCGGCTCGTAGACCAGCTCGCCCGCGGTGATCGGATCGTCGGCGTGGTGGGTCCAGGCCGGGAACCCGGCGACCGCGCCGAGATAGTCGGCGAGCGCGACCGTCCGGCCGCCGGCGAGCTCGGCGACGCGATCGCGGATGTCGTCGGGGACCGCGACCAGGCCGAAGCCGACCACCGCGCTCGCGATCTCGACGACGTTGTCGCGGCCCTCGTTGCGGCCGTCGTCGCGGCCGTCGTTGCGGCCCTCGCCGTCGCCCGCGCCGGCGGCGATCAGCGGCATCACCGCGCCCGAGATCCGGAGCCGGCCGTGATCGTCGGCCTCGTACAGCGTGATCGCGACCGGATCGCGGACGTCGACCTCGTAGGCGGGACAGCGCAGCTCGCGCGCGAGCCGGCACAGCCGCCGCTCGGCCAGGCCGCCGCGATCGAGGAAGAAGTTCGCGAGATCGGGGACGATCATCGTCCAGCCGCGCGACGACGCGTCGGCCGCGCCGACGTACAGCCGCCGCGGCGTCGCCGGGCTCCAGGATTCGTCATCGAGGATCGTCGACAGCGCGCGCTGGATGACGTCGATGCGTCGCTGCCGGATGAACACGGCCTGCCGCCAACCGGTCATGCCAGCAGGATACGTCAACGCCGCGACGCGCCGGCAACAATCATGAGGATCGTCGCACCCGCGACCAGCGCGAGGCCGCTCACCGGCTCGGGCTGGCGCAGTGCGGCGAATACCGCCGGGACGGCAACGAACACCACCCACCAGCCGAGCAGCCACGCCAGCCGCGCGCGCGCGTGAGCGCGGGGTGGGAGTGGGAGGGTTGCCGACAGCCGCGCGAGCTCGATCGGCGGGCGCCGCAGCCGACGCGCGAGCACGAACCCGTAGCTGGCCGCGCCGCCGATCACCGCCGCGAGCCACGGGGTCGGGTCGTCGGGCCGCACCAGGCCGACGATCGCGAGCACGACGAACACCAGCGCGCCGAGCGCGAACGCGATCGGGAACCGCCGGCGCATCAGCACCGCGTCCTTGCGGTACGGCAGCCGGGCATCGCCGGCGACCGCGGCGATCAGCCGCTCGATCGGCGTCGGCGGCCGGACGTCGAGCGTCGCGAGCCGCTGGCGGTCGAGCGCCGAGACGTCGCGCAGGATCCGGCCCATGATCCCGGATCCGGAACGCGCGGCGAGCGCCGCGATCACACCGGCGGCGGCGATCGCGCCGAGCACGACCGGCGCCGGCACCCGCGGCGCATCGCCGGCCAGCCACGGCGCGACCAGCAGCACCGCGGCGAGCACGAACGTCGCCGCGAGCCCGGGCAGCGCGCCGAGGATCGCCGACGGCGACGACGCGGGCGCGCCGGCGGTGCTCGGCGCCCGGCTCGGGGCACCGCCGAGCGCGGTCGCGGCCCGCAGCGCGCGCTCGCCGCCGCCCTGCACGACCAGCGCCGCGGCGCCCACGGTCACGCCCGGCAGCAAGAGCCCGGCCGCGATCCCGAGCGCCACCGCCACCGCGACGTGGTGCGCGGCGAGCATCCCGCCGCCGGCGAGGGCGACGATCGGCGCGCTGCCGATCACCGCCGCGGCCGTGGTGGCGCCGGCGGCGCGCAGGCAGCGCACCAGCGCGGTGTCGAACAGCGGCCGGCCGTCGATCGGCAGCTGGGCGAGCAGCGACGCGTCGCCGCGCCAGTAGACGTGGAACGGCACGCGCATGAACGCGACGCCGTACGCGACCAGCACGCCGGCGAGCCAGGCGTGGCTGGCGGCGGTGACACCGGCGCTCGAACGCCACCACACCCACGCCGCGAGCACGCCGCCGCCGACCAGCGGAGCGACGAACGCCGGCACGGTGCGCGCGCGGCGCTCGTGGAGCTCGGACCACCGGATCAGCGCGCGAGACCTCATCGCGGACAGCATACTCGCCGCGCCGCCGGGCGGGTCGTGGTTGGCGCCTGGGGGCTACTGCGCCGGGCAGCTCGGGTCGGTGCCGACGGAGAAGTCGTCGAAGAACGAGTGCTCGGCGGCCGTCACC
>DASWRS010000048.1:0-4973 GCA_036403075.1 Kofleriaceae bacterium | reverse complement strand
CTCGTTCGTGACCCGGCTCGGCGCCGACGCCGCCGGCGTGCCGCGCGACCCGGGCCAGCGGCTCGACGCCGCGCTCCATCCCTACTTCGCCGCCAAGCGCGCCGGCGAGGCCGTGTTCGCGGCGGCCGCGCGGGCCGGTGCACCGATCGCAATCGTGCACCCGACGACCTGCCTGGGCCCGTGGGACAGCCGTCTGCCGGCGATGTCCCTCGTGGCGAGCGTGCTCGCCGGGCGGTTGCCCGCGGTGCCGTCGCACGTCATCAACGTGATCGACGTCCGCGACGTCGCGCGTGGCGTGGTCGCGGCCGCCGGCGGTTCCGGCGGGGAGCCGCTGGCCCTCGCCGGCCACAACGTCGCCATCCCCGAGCTGTGCGCGCTGATCGGCGAGCTCGCGGGCGTGCGGGTGACGGTGCGCGCGGTCCCGGCCGCCGTCGCGCGGGCCGCAGCGTGGGCCGTCGAGCTCGCCACGCTCGCCACGCCTGGGCCCGCGGTCCCGCCGGTACTGCTGCTGACGCTGCTTGCGCTGCGCCAGGCACCACTCCCGGTCGGCGCCGCGCAGCGCGCGCTCGGCGCAGCACCCAGGCCGCTCAGCGTCACGCTGCGCGATGCGATCGCGTGGGTCCGCGACGCCTGACCCGGCGGGTCTTCGAACCGCGATCTGCGCTGATCGACGAGAGCGCCGCACGAACGTTCGACAGCTGTTGAGCCGCGCGCGGCCCGGGCGCGACCGCCTGTGATATAGCTCGACGAGGGAATGTCGGACCGCGAGCGTATACGTCGTCCCGAGCCGGCCCGGACCGAGCCGGTGCGCCATCCGTCGGCGGCATTCCGCGGCGATGCGCGGTCGCCCGGGCCGTCGCCGTCGCCGGCAGCGCCCGTCGCTGCCACGCCCGACGCTCCGGCGAGCGCCCGCGCCGCGGCGCCCGATCCGTTCGCCTGGCAAGGCGACGATCCGGTCAGCCGCGCGGTACGCGCCGGCTGCGAGGTCGTCGAGACCGCGGTGCGGCGCGGCTTCGGCCTCGGGCGGTATCCCGGGGCCACCGCGGCCGGCGGCACCGCCGGCGCCTGGGGTTCCGCCAACGGAACGTCGTGGCCGGGCGCCTGGTCCGGTGGCCAGCCGGGGTGGAGCACCGGCCAGTGGGTCGACGCCATGACCGGCGCCGTCACCCTGTGGGCGCAGTGGATCGACGCCTGGTCGGCGATCGCGCGCTCGGTGATCACCGGCGGCGCCGAGCCCGCGGGCGCGTGGTCGGCACCGCGCGCCCCGTCGCCACCAGCGCCCGCCTCCGCGGCCGCCGGCACCAGAGCGCTGCACCTGACGGTCGAGCTGCGGACCGCGCGCGCCGCCAGCGTCCAGCTCGATCTGGCGTCGGTCCCGGCGCCCGCCGTCGCGCTCGAGGTCCACGGCCTGCTCGCCCCGCCGGTCGCGGCCGCCCCGCCGATCACCGACGTCACCGTGTCGGTCGCCGCCGACGGCGGCGTCACGGTCGCGCTCGGCTCGATCGAGCACCACCCGGCCGGCACCTACGCGGGCGCCGTCCTCGCCGCCGGCCGCGCCTGCGGCACGCTGACCGTCCGGCTGACCTGACCATGGCCACGCCGCCCGCGGTGGTCAGCGAGATCCTGCACGAGTACGGCGCGCTGGTCCGCGACGCCGTGCGCAGCTACCTGCCGGTCACCGAGCCGCGGCGCTACCTCTACGACCTCGTCGCCGACTACCCGGGCCGCGGCGGCAAGATGATGCGGCCGAGCCTGTGCATCGCGGTCGCCCGTGCGCTCGGCGCGCCGCTCGATCACGTGCTGATCGCCGCCGCCGCCTCGATCGAGCTCATGCACAACGCGATGCTCGTCCACGACGACATCGAGGACGAGAGCGACAGCCGCCGCGGCCGGCCCACGCTGCACAGCCAGTGGGGCATCGCGATGGCGATCAACGCCGGTGACGCGCTCGCGCTGACCAGCCTGCGGCCGCTGCTCGGCGCCGCCGCGTCCGATCCGTTCCTCGCCCTGGGCATCCTCGAGGAGACCGAGCACATGGCGCGCGAATCGGCCGAGGGCCAGGCGCTCGAGCTCGGCTGGCGCGCCGACAACGTCGTCACGCTCGAGGAGCGCGACTACTTCGAGATGGTGCTGAAGAAGACCTGCTGGCTCGCGACGATCCACCCGGTGCGGCTGGGCGCGCTGATCGCGATCGCCGGCCGGGTCGATCCGACCGCGTTCGTCCGGTTCGGCTTCTTTCTCGGCACCGCGTTCCAGATCCAGGACGACGTGCTCAACCTGGTCGGCGACGATGCCGCCTACGGCAAGGAGACCGACGGCGACCTGCGCGAGGGCAAGCGGACCCTGATGATCATCCAGCTGCTCCAGCTCGCCACGGCCGGCGAGCGCGAGCGCCTGGTCGCCCACCTCGGCACGCCGCTGGCCGAGCGCCGCGAGGCCGAGGTCCGCTGGATCCACGACCGCATGGACCACTACGGCTGCATCGACCACGCGCGCCGCGTCGCCCACGCCATGGCCGGCGCCGCGCTCGACGAGTACGCGCGGCTGTTCGCGCCGGTGCCGCCGTCGCGCGATCGCGACTTCCTCGAGGGACTGATCACGTGGGTCGTCGAGCGGACCAGCTGAAGGAGACCGGCATGGACAAGGCGACCAGCACCGTGGGACCTCCGTTCTGCTTCGACGGCGTGACCTCGCGCGTGTTCCCGCTGCGGGCCTACGCCCACGCGCTGCAGCGGCTGTGCGACACCTACCTGAACCTGTTCCCCGAGGTCGTCTACTTCCGGCCGGCGGCGCCGTACGTGATGCTGACCCTGCTCAACTACGGGCGGATGTCGTACGCGTCGGAGACCGAGGCGCACCACGGCTGGGTGTCGCAGAACGAGGTCTACTTCGGCGTCCCGCTCGACTGGGGCCGGATCGAGCACGGCCGGTGGCAGCCGCTCGGCTCGGGCGTGGTGACGCCGTTCATCTTCGTCGACCAGGGCTGGTCGATCGAGGTCGGCCGCGAGGTCTACGGCTGGCCCAAGGAGCCCGCCGAGTTCCAGCGCGAGGTCAACAGCTGGGCGAGCCGCAGCCCGGCCGAGCGCGAGCACCTCTTGACCGTCGCCACCGAGACCTTCCAGACGCCCTACGCCAGCGAGCGGCCGAGCAGCGTCCCGCTGGTCGAGTTCGATCGCGCCGCGCCGCTCAGCATCGGCCCGAGCCTGTGGCAGGCGCCGCTCGGCATGGACAACCCGTGGTGGGGCGCGCTGACCCTGTGGCGCGAGTCGATGCGGATCTGGTCCTCGGCGGCGATCCGCGACGCCGCGATGTACGTGCCGATGATCCTGCAGGCGTCGCGGCTTTTGTTCGGCGGCCCATCGCCCGCGTTCTACACCGCCAACCTGAAGCAGGTGCGCAGCCTCGAGGACCCGGCGGTCGCCGCGTACCAGGCGATCACCATGGCGCCGATCCGGCTGACCGCGCTGCACCGCGCCGGCCTGATGGGCGAGGGCCGGATCATGCTCGGCGATCCGACCGGCGGCTACCGGATCCGGATCCACCGCCACCCGCTGTTCCCGATCATCGAGACGCTCGGCCTGATCGTCTCGGACGAGGAACAGCACTCCGACGCCCGCGACGTCGCGATCCGGGGCTACACCGCCGGCGTGCCGGGCAACACCCGGCTCGAGCGGTTCCCGACCGGGCTGACCTCGAGCGACGAGATCGAGCACGGCGTCGCCACCGTCGCGCCGCTGTTCCCGTTCTGGCTCGAGGCCGACCTCGACTACGGCCGCGGCGACACGGTGTCGTGGCGCAGCCAGCACCTGCGCGAGGGCGCGTGGCACCGCCGGGTATCGCACGCCACCGGCTCCGCCGAGGCCGGCACCTGGGTCGCGAGCGCACCGGGCGAGGGCGGCAGCAGCTCGGGCGCCGCGTTCGACGCCGCGTGGGGCGCGCGCGGCATCCCGGCACCGCCGTACTACTACCCCAAGCTCACCCAGCGCCTGCTCGCGCTGCCGGCGAGCGGCCTGGGCCGGATCGTCGAGTCGCTGCAACCGCCGCCCGAGGTCGGCAGCTTCCGCCTGGTCGATCCCGCCCAGCCGCGCGTGCTGATGATGGTCACCACGTCCGAGGAGGCCAGCGCGCGGGTCAACAGCGCGGGCTGGTGGTGGAAGCGCCAGGTCTCGTTCTTCGTGCCGGTGATCTGGAATCGCAACGGCACGGACATGGTCGCGCTGGTCTCGGCGATCACCTTCGCCGACAGCCAGCTCGCGACCACCACCGGGCGCGAGATCGGCCCCGACGTCACCCGCGCCGAGCTCTACGCACCGCCCGATACCTGGCTCGATCACGCCGGTCCGCGGGCCGATCGGCGGCTGTTGTGGCTCGCGACCGACGTCCTGCCGGCGCTCGACGTCGACGCCGAGACCAAGCAGCGCGTCCTGCTCGAGGTCGTGGCGCTCGACCACCACATCGCCGACGCCGCGCCGATCCCCGCGCTCGATCCGCCGCTCGGCGACGTCAAGCTGTGCATCATCGCCCGCCGCCAGATCCGCGACGCGTCCGATCCGGCAGCGATCGCCTACGACGAGTGGTTCTGCCAGAACCTGGCGTCCCAGGAGACCGGTTGCGACGGCTGGCGCGTCAGCCCCGCGCAGCTCGAGCTCCGCATCCATCAGTACCCCGACGCGCTCGACCTCGTCACCCGCCTCGCGCTCGACGTCCCGCGCCTCGAGCACAGCAAGAGCGACCGGCCGGGCCGCGGCTGGGAGGGCGCGATCGTCAACGTCATCCCGGCCGGCTTCGCGTGGGCGACGCTCGACGTCGTCCACCGCTGCAACACCAGCCTGGCCGTGCGCAGCCATGGCGGCCCGTGGACCGTGCCGGTGCGCTCGCCCAAGACCGAGGGCTGCGAGCCCGAGGTCAACGAGGCGTTCTATCGCATGCTCACCATGTTCGGCGCTGTCCCTGATATGAAACCACTATGAAAC
>DASWRS010000047.1:0-10183 GCA_036403075.1 Kofleriaceae bacterium | reverse complement strand
TCTGTGCCCCTCGCTCGTCTGTTAACCGCCGTATCACGCTGAGCGTCGGTGCCATCCCCGCGTTCGGCCGGCGATCCACCACCCGGCCTGGGAATCTATCTCGCTACGGGACACAGCCCGCGTCGCTGCGCTGCGCGTTGGCGGGGACGCCGGAGCTGCGCGTCGCGCACGGCGTGGCTGGTTCGCAGCAATGTCGCACCACGAGGATGCCATGACCGACGCCGGCAAGCTCGTCACCTGGATCGCCGCGGCGCGGCTGCGGACGTTGCCCGCCGCGGTCGTGCCGGTCGCGGTTGGCACCGCGTGCGCGGCGGCGAGCGGTGGGATGGCGCTGGGCCCGGCGCTCGCTGCGCTCGGCGGCGCGCTCGCGATCCAGATCGGCGCGAACTTCGCCAATGACGTCTTCGATGCCGAGCGGGGCGCCGATGGCCCCGATCGGGTCGGGCCACTGCGCGCGGTCAGCGCCGGCCTGATCACCGCCGCGGCGATGAAGCGCGCGATGATCGCCGCGTTCGGTGTTGCGACGCTGCTCGGGCTGTATCTCGTCGCCGTCGCCGGCTGGCCCGTGGTCGCGATCGGCGTGGCCTCGATCCTGTCCGGCATCGCGTACACCGGCGGGCCCTGGCCGCTCGGCTATCACGGGCTCGGCGACCTGTTCGTGATGGTGTTCTTCGGCTTCGTCGCCGTCTGCGGCACCGCCTTCGTCCAGCTCGGCCACGTGCCGTGCCTCGCGATCGCGGCGGCGGTTCCGGTCGGCGCGCTCGCCACCGCGATCCTCATCGTCAACAACATCCGCGACCGCGCGACCGACGAGCGCGCCGGCAAGCGCACGCTCGCGGTCCGGCTCGGCCGCCGCGGCGGCCTCATCGAGTACGCCGCGCTGCTCGCGATCGCCTACGCGGTGCCGGCCGGCCTTGCCCTCACCGGGCGGCTGGCCGTCGCCCTTCCGCTGCTGTCGGCGCCGATCGCCATCGACCGGATGCGCGCGCTGCTCGCCGCCGCCGATGGCCCCGCGTTCAACCGCTGCCTCGCCGCCACCGCACAGCTCATGCTCCTGCACGGCGGGCTGTTCGCCGCCGGCCTCGCCGCGAGCTGATCGCGATGCGGATCGCCTCGATCGCCGCGCAGACGATCCGCTGGCCGATCGCCGGCCGCGGCGCCGCACGCGGACGCACCGAGCGCGCCGCCGTGATCATCGAGGCGCGCAGCGATCGCGGTGTGGTCGGCCTCGGCGAAGCCGCGCCGCTGCCGGGCATGTCGCGCGATACGCTCGAGGACGCCGAGCGGGCGATCGCCGCGTTCGCTGCGCTCGCGCCGTTCGAGCTGATCGCGCGTGGGGCGCCCGGGCGCGATGCACCCCGGCGCGATGCACCCCGGCGTGACGATCGCGAAATCGCGTACGCGCCCACGGATCGCCTGGCGTTTGAGATCCTGGATCCGCGGGCCGCGCGCGCGTTCGCCGCCGCGCCGC
Organism: Kofleriaceae bacterium; assembly: GCA_036403075.1. GTDB lineage: Bacteria > Myxococcota_A > Polyangia > Haliangiales > Haliangiaceae > JABFXX01. Next base: position 8,712 of record DASWRS010000047.1, on the reverse strand, counting down.
CCGCTGCGCGGTTCGCGATCGAGACCGCGCTTGGCGACGCGCTCGCGCGCGAGCTCGGAGTCTCGCTCGCGGAACTGTGGTTGAGCGCCCACGTGGGTGCCAATTCACCTGCTCACGTGGGCGCCAATTCGCCTGCTCTCGCCAACGCGCCCGCCCACGTAGGCGCCAGCTCGCCGCCCCACGTGGGCGCCAGCTCGCCGCCCCACGTGGGCGCCAGCTCGCCGCCCCACGTAGGCGCCAGCTCGCCGCCCCACGTGGGCGCCAGCTCGCCGTCCCACGTGGGCGCCAGCTCGCCGTCCCACGTAGGCGCCAGCTCGCCGCCCCACGTGGGCGCCAGCTCGCCGCCCCACGTGGGCGCCAATTCGCCTGTTCTCGGCACCGCGCCCGCCCATGTGGGCGCCAGCTCGCCTGCCCACGGGGGCGCCAGCTCGCCTGCCCACGCGGGCGCCAATCCGATTGCCCACGTGGGCGCCAATTCGCCTGCCCACGCGGGCGCCAATTCGCCTGTTCTCGCCAACGCGCCCGCTCACGTAGGCCCCAACCCGCCTGCCCACGTGGACGCCAGCTCGCCTGCCCACGGGGGCGCCAATCCGCCCACCCACGTGGGCGCGCGCCGACCCGCGGCCAGGATCGCCGTCCAGCTCGCCGCGGTGGTCGACGACGCCGAAGACGCGCGCCGCGCATTCGCCGCCGGGATTCGCTGCGTCAAGATCAAGCTCGGCGCCGAAGACAGCATCGACCGCGTGCTCGCGATCGCGGCGGCGGTCCCGGGCGCGCGGCTGCGCATCGATGCCAATCGCTCGTGGCCGCGCGACGAAGTTGCGGCGCGGCTGGCAGTGCTTGCCGAGCTGCCGATCGACTACGTCGAGGAGCCCTGTCGCGACGCGCACCTGCTGCTCCAGGGCGCGCCGCTGGCGTGCAAGCTCGCGCTCGACGAGAGCCTGTCCGAGCTCTCGCATGCCGAGCTGCTCGCGGCGCTGCGCAGCCCCGGGCTGGCGGCGCTGGTCCTGAAGCCGACAGTGCTCGGCGGCCTGTCGGTGGCGCTCGAGCTCGCACGGCTCGCCCGCGGCTCCGGCGTTGCGGCGATCGCCTCGCACACGCTCGAGGGGCCGATCGGCACCGCGGCGTGCGCCGAGCTCGCGCTGGCGCTCGGCGGTGACCTGCCCGTGGGGCTGGCGCGGCACTCGGCGCTCGAAGGCTGGGCGCTGGAGGTCCCTCAGCTCGCGACTGACCAGGTCCGCGCCGTGGCCACCCCGGGCCTCGCCTTCGAGGACCTCGACCTGGCCGGCGTCGTAAGGGCGTGCGCCACCAGGGAGCGGCCGTGACTGCGCATGCCTGCGCCGTGGCAGCCTCCGGCCTCGGCTTCGACGATCTCGATCTTCGCTGCGTCGTCGGGGCGTGCGGCGACCAGGAGCTGCCATGATGATCATCCAGACTCGGCGATCCGCTCGCCACGTGGCGCAATGACGGACCCGCTGTCCATCGTCGACGCCGCGCGCGAGACGCCCGAGGGCATCGCGATCGAGACTGCGTCGCGGTCGTGGACGTTCGCGGCGTGCGCAGCCGCGATTGCCGCCGTGCCACGCGGCGAGGGTGTGGCCACCATCATCGCCACGCCGGCGGTCGACACCGTGCTCGCCATCTACGCGGCGCTGGCAGTGCGACGGCCGATCGCGCTGCTGCACCACCGGCTCACCGCCGGCGAGGTCGGGCGCCAGGGCGAGCTGGCGCGGGGCGCGTCGCTGCCGCCTGATGCGGCCGTCGTGCTGTTCACGTCGGGCTCGACCGGGGCGGCTCGCGGCGTCGTGCTGTCGCGGACGGCGCTGGTCGCCGCGGCAGAGGCCAGCGCGCGCCACCTCGGCTGGCGCGACGACGATCGCTGGCTGCTCGCGTTGTCGCTCGCCCATGCCGGTGGGCTGTCGATCGTGATCCGCTGCCTGGCCGCGCGCCGGCCGATCGTGCTGTGCGATCGGGACTTCGACCGCGGCGCCGTCGCCGCGCTGCTCGAGCGCTGCACGCTGGCGTCGCTGGTGCCGACGCAGCTCGCCGCGCTGCTCGATGATCCGGCGTGGGGCCCACCGGCGAGGCTGCGCGCGGTGCTGCTCGGCGGGGCGGCGGCGCCGCCGGCCCTGCTCGCGCGCGCCGCCGACCGCGGGGTGCCGTTCCTCACCACGTACGGCATGACCGAGAGCCTCGGGCAGCTCGCGACGGCGAGCCCCGAGCAGGCCGGCGATCCGGCCGCGCCGCTGGTGCCGCTGCCCGGGGTCGTGTTCGAGGCCGGCAGCCGCGGCGCGCCCGCGCCGATCACCGTCCGCGCGCCGATGCTCGCGACCTGCTACCTCGATGGCGCGCCGATCGCGCCCGCGTTCACCACCGCCGACCTGGGTGCCCTGGACGGCGGCGCGCTGAGCGTCGCCGGCCGCAGCGACGACGTGATCATCACCGGCGGCGAGAACGTGCATCCGTCGGCGGTCGAGGCCGTGCTCGCGGCCACGCCCGGCGTGCGCGCCGCGTGCGCGTTCGGTGTCGCCGACGAGCGCTGGGGCCAGATCGTCGCCGCCGCGGTCGTGGTCGACGCGGCGTTCGAGGCGAAGGCGGCCGCGGCGCGCTGGCAGGAGGCCCTGCCCCGCCATGCGGTGCCGCGGCGGCTCGCCATCTGCGCCGCGCTGCCGCTGCTGCCGTCCGGCAAGGTCGACCGCCGTGCGGCCGCAGCCCTGCCGGCCTCGCCGATCGACTACCGGAGCTGACCGACGCGGGGCACGTGCCGCCGGCGCGGTGTCGATCACGGCCGCCGGATCGCCGTGGGACCGGCCCGGGCAGATCGACATGCGCCGCTCGACTTGCGCGGCGGAGCGCTACTTGACGCGGAGGTAGTACGTGCTGCCACCGACCAGGCGCGTGCCGAGCCGCGCGATCGCCGAGAACCGCCACGTGCTGCCCCGGGGCACCGAGCCGAGCTCGTAGACGAACTGGAGCTTCGAGCCCGGTTTACCCTGGCAGCCGGGGATCCCGCCGAGCTGGGCGTCGTCGCCGTCGAGCACCCACAGCACCTTCGGATCGAGCCCGTTGCGCTTGGCTTCCTCGACGGTCTTCTCGTCGAGCTTGGCCTGGGTCGGGTGAACCCCCTTGCCGTCGGGCTTGGCGCCGATCGGCAGCAGCAGCCCGAGGCTACTGTCCTTGGGCATCCCGGCGCGCGACACCGACAGCGTGAGCGGCGCGTTGGCGTCGTCCTTGCCCCGCGGACACGGCAGGCCGCCGCCGGTCGAGCCGGAGCTGCCGCCGCCGGGCGATGGCGCGACATTGACCACGTGGAGGTTGCGATTGGCGATCTGGCGGTTGGCCGGAATCAACACCCAGGTCCGCCGCTCGTCGGTCGAGCGGATCGCCGGATCGAGCGGATCGTCGGCGGACTCGGCGATCGTGAACATGCAGGTGTGATCGGCCGCTCCGGCGGGCACGCTCCAGCTGAACTTCGCGGTCTCGGGCACGGCGGGGTTGACCACCGGGATCAGCCTGCACGGCTGCGCCGGATCGACCAGGCTCCAGCCGCTGCCCGCCGGGAGCGCGCCGCAGGTCGTGGAGCCCGCCGGGAACGTCGTCGTCCAGAACCCCGGCGGCAGATCGGGGAGGCCCGAGGTCGCGTCGGCGTAGAGCGCGATCACGCGGACGTTCTGCACCGGCGCGAGGCCGGGATTGTTGACCTGGACATACGCGTTCGCCGGCTGGCTGCGGACCGGGTGGTTGTCCCAGATCGTCCCCGACGGACACGACGCCATCTCGATCGGACAGGTCTCGGCCTCGACGTGGTCGGCGCTCGCGATCGTGTTGGCCGGCGGATCGATCGACGGCACGTCGATCCGGATGTCGGTCGAGCTCCACCAGTACACCTTGCCGGCGTCGCTGTCGTCGGGCTTGAAGAACCCGGGGCGCGCCGGATCGGGGATCGGGTGCTCGGGATCGGCGACGCCGCTCGGGGTCGGCCCGACGCCGCGATCGTAGACGTTGTCGCGCACGAGGATGGTCTTGGCGCGGCATGCGACGTCGGGGCGGATGTCGCGCTGGAACGCGCCGTGTCCCATGGTCGAGATGCTGAGCAGCCCGCTCTCGCGGCCGACCGCGATGTCGGTGACGTTGAGCCCGTCGGGCAAGCCCTCGTCGTAGGGCGTCCACGCGGCGGTGGCGGGCGAGCCGCTCAGCGTGCCCTTGAACACGCCGATGTTGCTCGCGACGTAGAGCGTGTGCACGTCGCTGGGATCGATCACGATCGCGGTCGCCGATGCCGCGGCCGGCCACGCCGTCGCCCCCGAGCCCGCGAGCGGCGACCAGCTGGTGCCGTTGGTGGTCATCCACACGCCACCGCCGGCGCCGCCGCTGAACGCCGCGAACGCGCGCAGCGGATTGGTGTTGTCGACGACGATGCGGTTCGGGCTTCGGTTGGGGACCCCGGTCGGGGTCGTGTTCCAGTTCGTGCCGCCGTTGGGCGTCGTCCAGATCGACGCGGGCCCGCCGCCGGTCACGCCGACGTAGTAGGTCTGGAACGCCGACGACGGCGCGACCGTGATCGACGCGATGTTCTGGTTGAGCCCGAGCGGCGCGCTGACGTTGGCCTGGCTCCAGCTCACCCCGTCGGTGGTCTTGAGCAAGATCGGCGGGCCGGTGCGCGCGGTCACCGGCGGCGAGCCCGCGGTGTGCACCGGCGCCGAGCCCTGCACCAGGGCCGCGCGCGCGACCCCCGGATCGGTGATCAGCGGATCGAGCGGCCGGTAGTTCGCGTCGTCGTTGCCGGGCGGCTCCGCCGGCGTCGTCCATGCGATCGTCGCCGGTCCGGCCGACCAGCCCGGCACGGGGTTGACGAACTCGGCGAGGAACCCGTTGCAGTTGCCGTACAGCGTATCGGAGTTGACCGCGTCGATTGCCACCGTGGCGCCGTCGCAGCCACCGGGCTGATACCAGGTGCGGTTGCCCCAGGTGATCTCGGTGCCGTTGTCCTGCGCACCGCCGGCGCGCAGCGACGCCATCGCCTGCTGCGACGCCAGCCGGTAGTACTCGGTGATCACCATGCCGTGCGACACATCGGTCCAGCGCCACACCGGGTTCGACGTGTCGCTGGTGCGGCTGATGCCGCCATCGCCGCCGAGCCACACGATCTTCGGGTTCGTCGGATCGAACACGATCGCGTGCTGATCGGCGTGCGGACCGTAGGTCCAGGTCGCGTCGGCGCCACCGTTCACCGGCACGAAGCTCGAGCCGTTCGTGGTCCGGAAGATGCTCATGCCGCCGGCGTAGACCCGCTGCGGATCGCCGGGATCGACCTCGATGACGCTGTTGTACCAGGAGTAGCCGCTCGCCCCGCCGGGGAAGATCGAGTCGTCGAGCACCGCCGCGCCGGCCAGCGAGCTCCACGCGTTGCCGCCGCCGCCCGGCGGTTCGCCGCCGGTGGTGGTCTTGAACACACCTTCGAGCCTGCCCTGCGGATTGGCAATCTTCGCGTACAGCGTGCTCGGGCTGCTCGCCGCGAGCGCCAGTGCGATCCGCGAGATGTTGCCCGTGGTGATCCCGGTGTCCGTCTCCTGCCAGCCCGAGGCGCCGTGCTTCCAGATGCCTCTCCCGAAGCTCGCGCTGGCGCCTCGCACCCCGGCGTACACCACGCGCGGCATCACGCTGAAGTCGACCACCAGGTCATTGGTGTTGGCGTCAAAGCCATCGAGCCGGGCGAACGTGAGGTTGCCGCCGCCGTGCGTGCCGACGAACACGCCCGCCGAGCTCGCGGCGTAGATATCGCCGTTGCTCGGGTCGACCCGCATCCGGAACACGATCTGGCCATCGAACGTCGTGCCGGGCAGCTTGCTCCAGCTCCCGGGATCGCCGCTGGACGTCGAGCGCCAGATGCCATTGCCGCCGCCGGCGTAGTTCGGATCCCCGCCGCCGGCCACGACCTCGGCGCCGTTGACCACGATCGAGCCGAACACCGTGGCCAGAAAGTCGTCGGAGACCCGCTCCCAGGCGCGGGCGCCATCGCCCGATCGCCAGATGCCGCCGACGGTGGTGGCGAAGATCCGCAGGTGGTTGGCCGGATCGATCGCGATGCCGGTGACCCGCCCGTTGATGTTGGTCGGCCCCACCGAGCTCCAGGCGCAGCCATTGGCGTCGCGGCCGCCCGGCGAGCCCGGACCGCCCGGATCCCCGGGACCGCCGGGTCCCGCGGTGCACTGCTGTTTGTCCCGGTCGCGGCGCGAGCAATAGCCCGCCGAGATGTGGACCAGCTTCTGCGCCTTGCGCATGTCCTGGAGCTGCTCGTAGGCCTTGGCGCGCACCGCCGGATCGGGCTCCTTGTCGGGATAACCGATCCTCGCCAGGTAGTCGCCGCGCAGGTCCTCGAGCTTCTCGGCGTCCTCCTTCATTGGCATCAGCGGATACTTGGTGCGCGAGATCTCCGCCTTGCGCAGCACCTCGGTCCCGCCCGGACCGGGCTTCGGCGGCCACGGACAGCCGACGAACACGATACAGGCCGCGAGCGCCACCAATGATCGAGCAAACATGCCTCCCACCTATCTACCGTGTTCGAGCGCACGGCCGGAGCAGCGTATCAGGGTCTCGGACGAGAAATATTAATTCTCGTACAGCCAAGCATCGCATTGCCGCTATTCGATCTCCGGAACATCTGCACCCGAGCAGAATTTGCCACGCCGGCTGTCCGGTCCGCGACCAGGGCGCTCTCGCGCACCGCAGTCGCGCCGAGCAGCTCGGCGATCTGCGCCGCGGTTCCGTTCCACGGCAGGCTCCCCAGCTAGACGACGCTCCCGTTCGAGGTGTTCACTTCCACAGGCGCCGCCCCGGAAAGGGTTGGCGCGACGTGGCCCCAGGCGCTCGCCGGCTCGGCAGCACATGGATCTCGTCGCGGCCCTGTCGTCGGCGCCGGACGCCAGCCGGATCTCGGAAGAGCTCACCGCTGGGAATTCAGCGTCGCGATCCCAGGCGCTTGCGGCAGGGCGGCGGTTTCCGTGTCCGCCGGCGCGGCGGGGAGACGCTTCGGCGGACGATTTTTTTGCGACATGTGCGAGCTGGGACCTCCTGGCATGGGCATGTCGCAGTCCGCCCGTATCGCCGTCCTGGTCGTCATCGCCGCGTGTCGCAGCCCGGAGCCGGTCAGCTCCGAGGAGCGCCCCGCGGCGAGCAGCTGCAAGCCGCTGTCGTGCCGCGACACCGACTGCAGTCCCGAGCTCGGGCCGCCCGGCCTCCACGACAGTGACGCGCGGCTCGGGTTCGACATCCACCCCGGCATCGGCAACCTGCACCTCGCCGACGACGACGCGGCGGCGCGACCCGCGATCGGGGCGCCGCTCGGGCTCGAGCGCCACTACAACAGCGCCGCCGACGCGACCAACCATGGCTTCGGCCCCGGCTGGTCGCACACCTACGGCTGGCGGATCACGCTCCCCGACCCCGCGACGGCGCGGATCGTCACCGGCTCGGGGCGCGCGATCGTGTTCAGCAAGGGCCCGGCGTGGACGGCGCCGCCCAACGAGTACGGCACGCTCGCGGGGAGCACCGCGACCGGCTTCGTCTACACCACGCGGCGCGGCACGCAGCTCGCGTTCGACGGCGACGGCCGGCTGACCGCGATCCAGGAGCCGACGTCGCCGGGGCCGATCGAGATCGCGTACGACGGCGGCGATGCGATCGCCACGGTGACGTCGGGCCGAGGCCACGGCAACGCCAGGCTCGGCTCGACCTTGCGGTTCCGCTACACCGGCGACCGGATCACCGCGATCACCGACCCCGCCGGGCACACCTGGCAGTACAGCTACGACGAGGCCGGCCGGCTCACGCTGGTCACGCTGCCCGGCGGCGGCCAGACCCGCTACACGTGGAGCGACCTCGAGGTCGGCGGCGTCAGGTTCGCCACCGGCCGCAACACCAGCATCACCCGGGTCAGCCGGCTGGTCGCGCCCGACGTCTGGGCCGACCGCGGGCTGTTCTCCTACGACGCCGACCTCGGACAGGTCACGCACGCGGCGACCAGCGTGATCTCCGGCGTGCTGCAGGACGAGGTCGCGCTCGCGTACACGCTGTGCCTCGATGCGCCGTCGACCACGGTCGCCACGCTCGCCGGCGGGACCAAGACGATCGAGAGCGCGCGGATCGCCGGGGTGCAGCGGCCGACCTCGATCAAGGCGACCGCGGGGATCGGCGCGCCGGGCGAGACCGCGGCGACGGCGTGGGCGTGGAACGCGGACGGCACGCTCGCCAGCGTGTCGAGCGGCGGGATCACCACGACGTACGCCAACTACGACGCCAAGGCCAACCCGGGCACCGTGGTCGAGGGTGCCGGCAGCCCGGCGGCACGGACCACGCGCTACACGTATCACCCCGTGCTCGGGGCCGTGATGTCCGAGAGCCGGACCGGCGTCTCCGGCGCGACCGCGCACGTCGTGATCGCCGACTACGACGCGGACCACGACACGAGCTACAACAAGCAGCCGACCGCGTTCGTCCACCAGCTGATCGAGCAGGGCGCGACCGACACCGCACTGACCGGCACCGCGACCACGCCGGTGACGCTGGTGACCCGCGTCGACCTCGACGACTGGAACCGGCCGACCCGGCTGACCTATCCCAACGGCCGGGCGATCGAGTACGGCTACTTTCCGTCCGATGCCGCGTCGCCGGACGCGCAGCTCCGGCTCGCGACCCGCCGGGTGCGCACCGCCG
>DASWRS010000046.1:0-14360 GCA_036403075.1 Kofleriaceae bacterium | reverse complement strand
GAGTAGAGGAGGATCGAGCCGAACAGCACCGAGAGCCGACCGCGCTTGTCGGCGAGGATGCCCCAGAGCAGGCCTCCTACGAGCATGCCCCCCATCTGCATGTTGAGGAGGAAGAGGCCCTCTTTGAGGGCGCTCTCCCCGGTGATCCCGAGATCGGCGAGGCTCTTCAGCCGGATGACGTTGAAGAGGATCAGATCGTAGATGTCGACGAAGTAGCCGAGCGCGGCCACGATCACGGCGAGGTTGACGGCACGGCGAGTCGCGGAGACCACGCGCGGACTATACGCGTTATGATGGGCCATGAAGCACGCCGCGTGGGCGCTCGCGATCGTCGCGGCCGCCGTGGTCCATGCCGCACCGGCCGCGGCCGGTCCCCGGGAGCATCGCGCCTGGGTCAAGGAGGTGCCGGATGCCACGGTGTGGCAGAGCTACTCCAAGGTCGTCGGGAGTGACCAGTTCGGCAAGTGCATCATCGACGTCAAGTCCAACGATATCTACTTCTTCGACGTCAACCTGTTCAACATCCACGCCGACTTCGTGCTCGGCGTGCTGCTCAAGCAGGCGTGGACCGCCGACAACATCCGCGAGTACAACAAGAACTACGAGCGTGACAAGCCCAGGTTCATCCTGTGCTACCTGACGCACCACCTCAAGGTCGACCGCTGGACGTTCTCGTACTGGGAGGGTGACAAGATCAGCGCCGCCGACGTGCTCCGGACCCGGCGGCGGCTCGCCGACACGTTCTTCGTCAAGGACCTCGCGTTCCGGCCGGACTCGCCGATGCAGCAGAAGGTCGCCACCGAGGTCGCGCGGCGCGGCCTGGCGACGATCACCAACGACGAGATCTACCGCACCGCCGAGTTCCAGGCGTTCACCAAGGGCCGCGCGGTCGGCAAGCTCCGCGTCGTGCCGGTCGGCACGGCGTACGAGTCGCTGATCTTCGATCGCCACGACATCGTGCTGCTCCAGGAGAGCTATCCGGACATCACGCCGGTCGCCGGGATCCTCGCGGCCGCGTTCTCGACGCCGCTGTCGCACGTCAACCTGCGCGCCGGGGCGTGGCACATCCCCAACGCGGGGGACAAGAAGGCGCGCGCGAAGTACGCCGGCCTCGACGGCAAGATCGTCTACTACGAGGTCACCGACACGGCGATGACGCTGCGCGAGGCGACCGCGGCCGAGATCGCCGAGCTCGAGCACACGATCGCGCACGCCCACCACGTCGACCTGCCGAAGGCGGACGTGACGTCGCGCCGGCTCGCCATGCTGTCCCGGATGCGGGCCAAGGACGTGGTCATGTACGGCACCAAGGCGGCCAACCTCGGCGAGATCGTGACGGCCAACCTGCCGGGCGTCGCGATCCCGGACGGGTTCGGCGTGCCGTTCTTCTACTACCGGCAGCACATGACGCGGAACCGGCTCGACCGCCGGCTCGACGCGGTGCTCGGCGATCCGCGGTTCAAGGCCGACGCGGCGTGGCGCAAGCAGGCGCTCGACGAGCTGCGCAAGGCGATCGTCGCCGCGCCGATCGATCCGGACACGCTCGACATGATCTACAAGCGGGTCCGGATCAAGCTCGGCGGCAAGGGCGTGTTCGTGCGCAGCTCGACCAACGCCGAGGACCTCCCGGGGTTCAACGGCGCGGGGCTCTACGACACCGTGCCCAACGTGGTCGGCAAGAAGCCGCTGGGCGAGGCGCTCAAGACGGTCTGGGCGTCGCTGTGGAACTTCCGCGCGGTCGACGAGCGCGACGCGTTCGGGATCGATCACCGCCAGGTCTACTTCGGCGTCCTGATCCAGGTCGGGGTCAACGCGACCGCGGCGGGCGTGCTGGTCACCAGGAACCTGTGGGACCCGACCGACGACCACGGCTACACGATCAACGCCAAGTGGGGCCTGGGCATGCGCGTCGTCGAGGGCCAGAAGGTGCCGGAGCAGATCGTCTACGACCCGACCAACGACGGCACCAAGATCATCTCGCGCGCCGATGACCCGGTGATGCTGACCTTCGACGAGCACGGCGGCATCAAGGAGCTGCCGGTCCCCGCCGGCGCCGGCGTGATCCTCACCGAGGAGCGCGCCAAGAAGCTGTGCGAGCAGGTCCAGGCGTTCCTGCCGGTGTTCGCCGAGGGCACGCCGCTCGATATCGAGTGGGTGCTCGACGGCGAGCGGTTCTGGATCGTCCAGGCGCGGCCCTACGTCGGCGGGTAGCCGCCCCGCGCTGCCCCGCGCCCGGCGGGCCGCTGCTGCCGCCCGCCGCCCGCCGCCCGTCCGCCGCCGCCGCCCGCCCGCGCCCCTCGCACCCCGCACCGCTCGCACCGCTCGCACCGCTCGCACCGCTCGCATCGCCGGCACTGCCGCCGCCGCCGCGATCGTTGGGGAGACCGCGTGCGCGCGGCTCGCCGTGGGCTGCTGCGCGGATGGGCGTCGGGACCGCGCCCGCCGAATCACCACCGCGGCATGCGCGAACCCCGCGAGGTATGTGCGGGGGCAACGAACGGCCAATCCTAATCACGGTCGCGGCCTCGACCCCATCCGCTCGCGGTCGCCCACGGCGATCCACGCTGACGTCTCACGATCGCACCTCGAGAGGCTCTGCTTCGGACCTCGAGGAGGCTCTGCTTCGGCCCCGCTCGCTTCCGCGCTCTCTGCCGGTCGGGCTCTGCGTATCAGCCTCGATCAGCGCCCCCCGGCCCCGCTCGCTAGACGCGGCTGACCAGCGGCGAGCGGTAGCCGGCGTCCTCGGCGCGGCGGGCGCGCTCGCCGACCGCGCGGCACACGGCGGCCGCGAGGCCGGGCACGTCGTCGACCAGCTCCTCGAAGTCGACGCGCTCGAGCCGGATCAGGCGCGCCGCGCGGTGGGCGCGGAGATCCGCGGTGGCCGCGATCGGCGCGACGCAGGCGAGCTCGTCGACCGCCTCGCCCTTGCCGATCCGGCGATCGCCGAGCGTGAGCTCGCCATCGTCGATGATGATCAGCGCGTCGATCAGGTCGCCCGCAGTGACGAGGATCGTGCCGGCGCGCGGCTGCGTCCAGCGCACGCGCTCGGCGACGTCGGCGAGCTGGCGCGTGGTCAGCGACGCCAGCAGCGGGATACGGCCCAGCGCGATCAGGGCCTCGACTCGACTCGGCATGTCGGTTCCTCCTTCATCGGGGTGGCCGCCTGACGCCGTGAGCGCACCGGGCGCCGTGAGTGCGCCCGACGCCATGAGTGCGCCTGACGCCGTGAACCCGCCGGACGCTGCGGGATCGCTGCCGGCCGCAGAGTCGGCGTTGGACGGTCCGGGTAGCTCGCCGGTGCCGCGGCCGAGCGCGCGGCTGAGCTTGCGCACCAGCTCCTGCGGGCTCGCCGCGCTGGCCTCGGCGTGCGCGGCCTCGGCGATCGCGTCGCGGTGCGCGTTGCGGCCGGCAGCGCCGAGCGTATGGAGCACCAGCGCGCGGGCCAGGCGATCGCGGCCGGCGAGCTCGGCGCGGAGGGCGTCGTCGCGGTCTGGCGGCGCGACGCCGGCGCGTGCGAGCGCCGCGGCGCGATCGGACGGCGTCAGCTCGTCGACCGCGTCGACGAGCCGGCCGACCAGCGCGCGCGGCAGTGCAGTCTCGATCACGGCGAGCGTGCGGGCGCGTTCCTGGCCGCCGCGGGCGTGGCGCCAGGCGACCGCGGCGCAGGCGATCGCCGGCGAGCGGCGGCTCGCGGCGACCAGCAGCAGCACGGTGTGCGCGATCTCGGCGAGGCGCTCGGTGAGGCGCCGGGCGAGCAGCTCGTCGCCGGGCTCGCGCAGCGCCGCGATCGCCGCGTGCGTGCGATCGAGCGCGTCGAGCTCGGCGTCGATCAGGCGATCGATCGCCGCGGGGCCGACCGGAAGCTCGGCGAGCAATGCCGCGGCGCGATCGCGCGCCCGGCGCCGGCCCCACGCCGCGGTCGCGATCAGCTCGCCGGTCGCCGCCTGGCCGAGCGCGACCAGCGCGGCCTCGGCCGCGGCGCGCACCGCGTCGTCGGGCTCACCCAGCGCGCGGGCGATCCGGCGCAGGTCGTCGGCGGGCACGGCGTCGGCTCCGTCGAGCAGGCCGCCGTAGAGCCGGAGCGCGGCGGCGATCTCGGGCCCCGCGTCGACGTTGCCGCTGCCGGCGCCGATACCGCTGCCGCCCCCGATACCGCTGCCGCCCCCGATACCGCCACCGCCCCCGATACCGCCCCCGATACCGCTGCCGCCCCCGCCCCCGATACCGCTGCCGCCCCCGATACCGCTGCCGCCCCCGATACCGCTGCCGCCCCCGCCACCGCCACGGGCGCCATGATCGGTCGCGGCGGCGAGCCGAGGCGCGAGCGAGACCAGCATGTCCGTCGGCGCCGGCTGGCTCGCAGCGGCCTCGACGCGATCGCGCACCAGCTCGAGCAGATCGGCGCGCAGCAGCGACAGCTCGGCGCTGCGCTGGTCGCGAACGCGAGCGACGATGCGGGCGAGCGCGGCGAACCCGGCGGCGCGGGTGGTCGGATCGCCGCGACCGCGGCGCAGGCCACGAACCAGGTGGCGCGCCGCCTCGAGCGCGATCGGCTCGGCGCCGGCGGCGAGTGCCCGCGCGATCTCGGCGGCGAGCTCGGCGATCGCCGCGCGCGCCGCGTCGCCACCATCGCGGACCGCGTCGCCGAGCACCGCGAGCACTGCGTCGCCGTCGCGCGAGAGCCGCAGGTGAGCCACCTCGGCGGTCAGCGCCAGCGCGGGGTCACCGGCGCTGCGCCACGCGTCGACCGTGCCCGGAGCGACGCCGCGCGCAAGGCCCAGCGCGCGGATCGCGAGCTCGCGATCGCGACGCCCGGCAGAGTTCGGGGAGGTGACGGCGGGCCGGGGCAGGCCGGCCGAGATCGCGGCGGCGATCGCCGGCCCATGGGCCTCGGCGGGGGTGTCGAGGACGCCGAGGACGGCGTGCCACAGCACGGGGCCGCCGCGGGTCGTCGCGGCGCGGACGAGCGGGCCGACGACGTCGATCCGGCTGCGGCCGTGCAGGCGGGCAAGGACCTCGGCGGCCCGCTCGGGCCGTGGGCCGTCGAGCTCGCGGACCAGGACGCCGATCGCGCGATCGTCGACGACGGCGTCGGGGTCAGGCTCGCGGACGACGTGCTCGATCGCGAGCGCCGGCAGCTCGCGCGCGATGCGCGAGGCGGCCAGGAGCCACAGGGCCGCGGCGACGGCCGTGGCCGCGTAGAGCTCGGTCGGCCAGCCGGCGAGCGCGGCGGCGAGCAGGCCACCGAGGACGGCGCCGGCGCGCTTGGCGGTGCCGTCGAGGAAGCCGGCGACGCGGCCGCGCACGGCGCCCGGCAGCAGCGCCTGGGCCAGCTTCTCGGCCGGGGTCTCGATGCCGGCGTCGAGGACACGGGCCGAGACCTGGGCGGCGATCGCGACCGCGAGCACCGGCGCGGCGACCAGGCCCAGGCCGGCGGCGAGCGCGGCGAGCGGCGCGAGCAGCAGCGCATGGCCGGTGCCGAGCCGGGCGAGCAGCCGGGGCGCGAGCACGAGCTGCACGCCCAGCGTCGCGAGCTGGCCGGCGCCACGCACACCGCCGAGGAGCGCGGCGAGGTCCGCGGTCGAGCCGCCCTGGGCGGCGACGGCGGCGCCGAGCGCGAAGTACGCAAGCGACGCGAACACGCCCGCGGCGCCGACGACGATCGCGAGGTGGCCGGCGAGCGGATGGCGGCGGACCGCGCGCGCGCCGTCGCGCTAGGCGCGGGTGACCAGGCCGCCGAGGCGGGCCGGCGGCGCGACCCGGCGGGTCGCCGGCAGCCGCGTGGTCCACGCGCCGGCGAGCGCCAGGAGGCCCGCGGCGGTGACCAGCACGCCGCGCGCACCGTAGGCGGCGAGTGTGCCGGCGAGCGGCACCACGAGCACGGCGCCGGCGGCGGCGCCCGCGCCACCGGTGGCCGCGAGCACCGGCAGGAGCCGCCGGCTCTTGCGCGCGTCGAGCCGCTCGGCGATCACCATCCAGAACGCCAGGTCGGTGGCGGCGGCGAGCTGCTTGCCGCCGATCATCAGGATCGCGGCGACCGCGCGCGGCCACAGCCCGGCGAGCGCGGCGAGCGCGACCAGCACGATCGCAGACGCCGCCGCGAGCCCGGCGAGCACGCGGCGACGCTCGGCGCGATCGACCAGCCCGCCGACGGCGGCGAGCACGATCGCGAGCAACGCGCTCGACGCCGCGACCGCGCCGCCGAGGTGCGCCGGGCCCAGGCTCGACAGGAACATCGCGTCGGCCGCCGCGGCGGCCATCGCCGCGCCGCCGCTCGCCAGCGCGAACACCAGGCCGGCCGAGGCGACCAGCCGGCGCTCGTCGCCGCGCAGCGCGCCCCAGCTCGCGGCCCCGGCGAGCCGCGCCGCGGTCGATGTCGCTGCCGCCATGCGCCGTCCCAGCATACGCCCACGTCCGGGCGCCCGCGCCGGTGCCGGGGCCGGGTCGCCGGTCACCTCGCCGGCTGCCCGCCCGCCGCGTCGCCGGCTGCCCCGCCGGCGAACCACGCCGTGTCGCCAGCTGCCCGCCCGCCGCGTCGCCGGCTGTCCCGCCGGCGAACCACGCCGCCTCGCCAGCTGCCCCGCCGGCGAACCACACCGCGTCGCCAGCTGCCCGCCCGCCGCGTCGCCGGCTGCCCCGCCGGCGAACCACGCCGCGTCGCCGGCTGCCCCGCCGCGTCGCCGGCTGCCCCGCCGGCGAACCCGTGTCATCATCACGGCGATGCGCACCGGGCCGCTGCTTGCCGCCGTGATGATCGCCGCCGCTGCCGCCGGTCTGGCGATCGCACAGGCTCCGGCGACCCACCACAAGCTCCACGAGGACCTGCCGGCGCCGTCCGACAAACCCTCACCGATGATCGGCGGCAACGGCAGCGGCAACCCGGCGGCGTTCGCCGCGGGCGACAAGGTGCTGCCCAGGCCGCCGGCGGATCGGCCGAGCGCGACGCCGCCCGGCGGCGAGCCGGTGCTCGGCGGCGGCGGGTTCGCGGCCGACCGCCAGACCACGATGACGCCCGACGGCAACACCGGGCCGGACTCCACGCTGCATTACGTCAGCGTGTTCAACCCCGACGTGCTGCCGTTCAAGCGGATGAGCGCGCTCGACGGCGTCGGCGACGACTACACGCTGAAGATCGCGCACCGCGCGCTCGCCGAGATCGCGGTCGGCGGCACCACCGATCGATCGCGCGACCGGTTCTGGGGCTCGGTGCTGATCAAGCTCGCGCCCGGCCAGGACGTGCCGCTGCCGAGCGTGGCACCCGACATGCGCATCCTGTCGTACGAGATCAAGCCGTCGATCGCGGTCCGGTTCGCCCGGGACGGCGCCGACAACTTCTACGTCCGCAGTGACGAGGCCGGCGCCGCCGGCACCTACCGCCTGGTGTTCCTCGCCGACGCCGACGCCGGCTACTTCGCGCCGTCGCTGCCGACCAGTGGCCACTTCACGCCCGCCAAGATCGCCGAGAGGACGCCGCCCGAGCTCCGCCCGGTGCTGCCCGATCGCGTGATGCGCCAGGCGCGGCGGACGCTCGACAACCTCGGCGTCGATGCGTCGATGGACCTCAGCTACGTGTTCAACGCGCTGATCCGCCACTTCCGCGCGTTCCAGGCCAAGCCGCTGCCGGCGGCGTCGGGCGACATCTATCGCGACCTGTGCGACAGCCAGGCCGGCGTGTGCCGCCATCGCGCCTTCGCATTCATGATCACCGCCAACGCGCTCGGCATCCCGACCCGGTTCGTCGAGAACGAGGCCCACGCGTTCGTCGAGGTCTGGTTCCCCGAGCGCCACTGGCAGCGCATCGATCTCGGCGGCGCCGCGCTGCGCATGGAGGTCCAGGGCGCCGACAACAAGACGCTGCACCGGCCGCGCGCCGACGATCCGTTCGACAAGCCGTCCGCGTACAAGCAGAACTATACCCAGCTCGAGGGCGACATCCGCGGCCTGAGCCCGCAGCAGCTCGCCGACAAGCGCAAGACGCTCGGCCAGTCGCCGGCGAGCGGCGCGTTCGACCTCGGCGCCGCGTTGGGCACAGGTTCCGGCGCCGGCCCCGACCGCATCCTGCCCGACCAGAGCCTGCCGGTCGTGACCCGCGATCCCAAGAAGCCATCACCGGCGCTCCTGGTGACCCTGGCCGACGAGCAGGCGTTTCGCGGCGACCAGATCCACGTCGAAGGCCGCGCCTCGGTCGCCGGCAAGGGCCTGCCGGATCACACGGTCGACGTCTTCCTGTCGCCCGCCGGCCGCAGCGGCTCGGGCTCGATCTTCCTGGGCCGCGCGGTGACCAACCCCGACGGCACGTTCCGCACCGACCTGCCGGTGCCGCCGACGGTGTCGCTCGCGGCCTACGAGATCTGGCTGTCGAGCCCCGAGGACGCGTACTTCAACGCCGCGCTGAGCGAGCAGTAGCGCGACCGAAGCTATCCGAGGTTGACCGGCAGGGTGACGATCGTCGCGCCGCCGGTCGCCGGGAAGTGGACCCGGCCGAGCGCGCGCTGGGTGCAGCCGAGCAGGCCGTGCTCGAGCAGGTAATGCGGCGCCTGGATCTGGCTGCGGGTGACGCGGCCGTGGCCGTCGACCAGCATCTTGACCGTGATCGTCGCGCGGAGGTCGGTGCCGGTCGCCGCCGCGACGACGCAGTCGCGGACGCCGCCGGCCTGGCTGTGGATCGTCTGGTGGATCTCGGCGTCGTCGAGCGATCGCGGCTCCGCGCCGCCGGCCGCCAGGTCGAGGTTGCGCGGCGGCAGCGCGACGTCGTCGCCGCGCCACTCGAGCGCGCGGTCGGCCGCGGTCAAGGCGGGCGGCGGCGGCTCGGCCGTATCGTGGGCGTCACCGTCGGCCTCGGCCTCGGCGGCGCCGGCCGGTGCGCCGGGCTGGCTCGCCGTCGGCCGCGTCCGGCGCTTCTTCTTGGGCTTGATGACCCCCGCGTCGGGGCTGACCACCACGACCGGCGGCCCGGACGACGGTAGCGTGACCGTGCGCGCCCACGGCGGCCGCAGCACGAGATACATTGCCGCCGCGCCGAGCGCCACGCCGATGACGAGCCCGATCGAGCCACGCACGGCTAGCTTGTATCACGCGTCGCGCGCACCCGCCGTCGAGCCGCTGGTGGCGGTGGCGATCCTCGCGGCGGCGATGGCCACCTACCTGGTCGCGGCCGCGGTGATGCCGCTGTGGCTGGCGCTGATCGCCGCGCAGCTCGCGCTGGCGGTGGTGCCGTGCGCCGCCATGCGGGTCGTGCATCGCGCGCGGCCGCTCGCCGCGATCGGGCTGCGCGGCGCCCGGCCGCGGTTCTTCGCCGCCGCGATCGCGATCGGCGCGACCGCCTGGTACCTCAACATGTGCCTGGTCTCGGTGCTCCCGGTCCCCGAGCAGCAGGTCCACGAGCTCGAAGCGCTGGTCGATCAGCCGCCGCTGTGGCGCGCGCTCGCGACCTTCGCGCTGCTGCCCGCGATCTGCGAGGAGGTGGCGTTCCGCGGCGTGCTCGCCCGCTCGCTCGGCCGGCGGCTGCCGCTCGTCGCCGCCGCGGTGATCTCGGCCGTGGTGTTCTCGGCCTATCACGTGTCGCTGGTCCAGGCGCTGCCGACGTTGACGCTCGGCTTGATGCTCGCCGTGATCGCGATCCGCGCGGACTCGATCGCGCCGACCATCGTCGCGCACGCGATCAACAACGCGCTGGCGATCGCGCTGTCGCGCGGCGACCTGCCCCGGATCGCCGAATGGATCAGCCGCCATCCCAACCCGGCGCTCGCCGGGTGCGCCGCCGCCACGACCGCGGGGATCGTGATCGCGGCGCGCGGCTCCCCCGGGGCGCGGTGACCGTCCAGGCGGCGCGGCATCCGTTGCCCTGCCCCGGCGGTGGCGCGTCGTGGGCGCCCGCGGCTGCGCCGACGTCACAGGCGCCGCCCGCGCGCAAGTTTTTCAGCTGCCTACGGGATCTTCCGATGCCATAACCACATAGAATTGTTCGCTCCCTGCCACATCACATTGGTAATCTCCGCGACATGCACCCAGTCGATTGGATGCCTTGCTACAATTAGGCGTGCCCGACCCCAAGCGTGTCCTCTGGTACCTCCGCAAGGTGCCGCTGCTGGCAGACCTCGGCCCGGATGCGATCGCCCGGATGGCCGAGCGAGTCGAGCTCCGTGAGGCCCGGCGGAGAGACGTTGTCTATCTCCCCGGCGATCCGGGCCGCTCGCTGTTCTTCGTCCACGGCGGCCGGATCAAGGTGAGCAAGGTCACCCGCGACGGCAAGTCGCTGACCCTGGCCTACCACGGGCCCGCCGAGCTGTTCGGCGACAGCTGCCTGCTCGACGGCGGCCCGCGCACCGAGATGGCCGAGGCGGTCGAGAACGCACTGCTCAGCGAGATCGAGCGCGCGCACTTCGAGGAGCTGATCCACAGCCACCCAGTGCTCGGCCTGGCGATGACGCGCCTGATGATCGTCCGGCGCCGCGAGCTCGAGAACAAGGTCGAGGCGCTGGTGTTCCGCGACGTGTCGAGCAAGCTCGCCGAGCTCCTGGTCAAGCTCGCCGGCGAGAACGGCGTCGACGATGCGCGCGGCACGCTGATCGCGCTCAAGATCACCCACCAGGAGCTCGCCAACCTGATCGGGTCGACCCGTGAGACCGTGTCGCTGACGCTGTCGACGTTCAAGCGCAAGCGGCTGATCCAGACCGAGGGCCGCAAGGTGATCATCTCGGACGCCGAGGCGCTGCGCGCGCTGTACTGATCGCCTCGCCTCGCCTCGCCTCGCGTCGCGTCGCGACCTCGAGCCCGCGTTCACGCGGGCGTGGCGCGGCGGCCGGCGAGCTCGACTGCGAGCGCGAGCGCGCGCTGCATCGACACGGGCCGGGCGCGGCCGGTCCCGGCGATGTCGTAGGCGGTGCCGTGGTCCGGCGAGGTCCGGACGATCGGCAGGCCGAGCGTGACGTTGACCGCCTCGTCGAAGTCGATCAGCTTGACCGGGATCAGGCCCTGGTCGTGGTACATCGCGACCAGCGCGTCGTGCCGGCCGTCGGCGAGCTCGCGGAACGCGGCGTCGGGGACCAGCGGGCCGGACAGCCGCGCAGGCGGCAGCGGGTCGAGCGCCGGCGCGATCACGTCGCGATCCTCGGTGCCGAGCAGCCCGCCCTCGCCGGCGTGCGGGTTCAGGCCGACGACGCCGACCCGCGGCGCGGCGATGCCGAAGTCGTGGACCAGCGCGTGCACCACGATCGCGAGCGTGGCGCGCAGCCCCGAGGTGGTCAGCGTGCGCGCGACCTCGGCCAGCGGGACATGCACGGTGGCGAGCGCGACCTTGAGCCGCGGCCCGGCGAACAGCATCACGACGTCGCTCGCGCCGAGCCGGCTGGCGAGCATCTCGGTGTGCCCGGGGAACGCGAAGCCGGCGCGCCGCGCCCAGGTCTTGGAGATCGGCGCGGTGACGATCGCGTCGAGCTCGCCGCGCGCCGCCGCCGCGACCGCGGCCTCGAGGTAGCCGACCTGCGCCGCGCCGCTGGCCTCGCCGGGCCGGCCGAGCTCGACCGCGTCGCCGCGGCCGTCGCCGATCACGGTGAGCCCCGCGGGCAGCGCCACGCCGATCGCGCGCGCGCCGCGCTCGAGCGGGCCGCGATCGCCGTACACCACGAGCCGTGCCCGCCACGCCTCGGGAGCGGCGGCCAGCGTGGCTGCGACGATCTCGGGGCCGATACCCGCCGGATCGCCGAGGGTGATGCCGAGCCGGGTGACGTTTTCCACCGGGCGACGCTAGCACTGCTTGCGCGACCGGCCCGCGTCGTTCATGCATGAGCTGTGCGCTCGTTGAGCTTCCTGGCCGTCGCGGCCGCCGCCGCCGGCTGCGCGGGCGCCGAGGCCACGACGCTGCCGCCGGCCCCCGCGGTTCGCCCGGCCGCCGGCGCGGTCGAGGTCGGCCTCACCCCCGGCGAGACCATGGCGTTCGAGGTCCGGCTCGCCGGCATCGTCGCCGGCGAGGCCCAGCTCGCGGTCGGCCAGCTCGGCGACTACGAGGGCCACCGCGCCGTGGTCGTCAAGTCGCGCGCCGCCACCGCCGGCGCGGCCGCGATGCTCAAGCACATCGTCGACGAGGCGACCACGGTGATCGACATGGGCAGCGGCCGGCCGCTCGCGCTCGAGACCCTGGTCGAGCAAGGCGACAGCAAGACCACCGCCACGGCCAGGTTCACCGAGCGCAGCGCCGACATCACCTACCAGCGCTCCGAGGAGCCGCAACCGCATCGCTTCCGGCTCGACTTCACCGCCGGCCTCGCCCAGGGCCTCGCGGTCCACGACGCGCACTCGGCGATGGCCCAGCTCCGGGGCTGGCGCGCCGCCCCGGGCACGACCCGCACGGTGTTCGTCGTCGGTGGTCGCCGGCTGTGGCGGATCGACGTCACCTACGCCGGCCAGGACACGATCGGCTCGGCGATCGGCAACCGCCACGCGATCCGGTTCACCGGCGAGTCGTATCGCGTCCGCCGCGACTTCACGCCCGAGACCGCGCGGCCATCGCGCACATTCACGGTGTGGCTCAGCGACGACGCCGACCGCGTGCCGCTCAAGGTCACCGCGAAGACCGAGCTCGGCGACATCGTGATGGACCTGACCGAGTACAGCCGATAGCGCCCGCGCCGCCCCGCACCTCGCCCGCACCTCGCCCGCACCTCGCCTCGCCCTGCACCTCGCGCACCTCGCCCTGCACCTCGCCTCGCCCTGCACCTCGCCTCGTCCTGCGCCTCGCCCCGCACCGCCCCGCACCTCGCCGCACGGCAGTAGATCTGACCGGTTCACCGCGGTCGGGAGATCGCCAACACGGCGGTCGGGAGAACGCCAACACGCGCGCTTGCGACGCGGTTCTGGCCCCTCACTCCGTCTGTTGACCGCCGGATTGCGATCGCGCGTCCGTGCCATCCTCACGACCGGCCGACGAAGGACCACCCGGCCTGGGAATCTCTCTCCGTTCGGGGCCAGACCGTCGTCGCGGCGCTGCGCGTTGCCGGGGGCGCGGTCGCCCGATCCTTCAGGACCTCTCCGGCAGGAGGCTAGTCGTCCCAGCCGTCGCTCTGGCGGCGGGCCCGCCGGCGCGCCACCGGCGGGGGGGTGTCCTCCGGGATCGAGATCGACCCGGAGACCTCGGTGCCGTCCTCTGCGGTGATCGCGCGCTGGTAGTCGGTGGGATCGCCGACCGGCTCGGTCACCGTCACGGTCAGCGTGTGGGCGTCGGTCTCGGTCGTGGTCTCGATCACCCGCCGGCCCTCCTCCTCGATCGTGATCGAGACCGACTCGTGGTCGTCGTCACGATCGGCGCCGAGCACGAGGCTGAACGCAAGCTCGGTCTCGAGGTCCGGATCGGCGCCGCGCTCGGGCGGCAGATCGGCCTCCATCTCGAGGTAGGTCTCGATCTCGGGATCGCTCGGCGTCCGGAGATCCTGGCTGTCGAGCCGCAGCGGCACCGGCGTCGCCACGCGGCGCTTGAGCCCGGGCGGCGGCGTCAGCGGGCGCGCGAAGCCGCTGGGCGCCGGCTCGCTCGCGCCGTCGCGCCCGGTATCGGCGCCGTCGCCATCGCCCGGGCTGTCCCACGGCGACTCGCCGCGCGCGCGCGGTGCCGTCCACGCGGCGCCCGATCGAACCGGCGAGGTCTTGCCGGGCGCGGCCGGGTGCGCCGCCGCCGGCGGGTGCGCCGCCGCCGCCGGGTGTGCCGCCGCCGGGTGCGCCGCCGCCGGGTGCGCCGCCGCCGGGTGCGCGGCCGCCGGGTGCACCGCCGCCGCCGGGTGCGCCGCCGCCGCCGGGTGCACCGCCATGGCCGGGTGCGCCGCCGCCGGGTGCGCCGCCGCCGCCGGGTGCACCGCCGTGGCCGAGTGCGCCGCCGCCGCGGCCTTGGCGGCCGGCTCGCTGCGGGTCACCGGCGCGATCCCGCCCGGCGGTGTCGCTCGCGGCGAGACCGCGGCGAGCGGCGATCGAGCAACGCCATGCGCCGGCGTCTGCGTCCGCGGCAGCGATGCAGCGGAGTGTGCTTGCGCCTGCGTCGGCACCGGACGGCTGGTGCCCAGCGGTGGGCTCGACCGCGACGTTGGCTGCGACGCCTGCGCCGGCGAGGCGCTCGGCGACGTCATCGGACGCTCCGCGAGCGGCGCCGGCGGCGGGCTCGGCCGCGACGGCGGTTGCGACGCCTGCGCCGGCGAGGCACCCGGCGCTACCGCCGGACGCTCCGCGAGCTGCGCCGGTGGCGGGCTCGGCCGCGACGGCGGTTGCGACGCCTGCGCCGGCGAGGCGCTCGGCGACGTCATCGGACGCTCCGCGAGCGGCGCCGGCGGCGGGCTCGGCCGCGACGGCGGTTGCGACGCCTGCGCCGGCGAGGCACCCGG
>DASWRS010000045.1:0-8764 GCA_036403075.1 Kofleriaceae bacterium | reverse complement strand
GTGTTCGCGCTGGTCCGTCCGCTGCGCGACGTGCTCGCGATGGTGTTCTTCGTCTCGGTCGGGATGACGATCGCGCCGGGCGAGCTCGCGGGCGAGGCGCCGACGATCGCCGCGTTCGCGCTGGTCGTGCTGGCGGGAAAGCCGATCGGCGTCGCGATCGGGGCGTTCCTCGGCGGACACGGGGTCAAGCCGGCGGTGCGCTCGGGCCTGTCGCTCGCGCAGATCGGCGAGCTGTCGTTCGTGATCGCCGGGATCGGGGTGTCGAGTGGCGTCGCCCGGCCCGCGTTGCTGGCGATCGCCGTCGGCGTGACCTGCGTGACCACGTTGACCTCGTCGCTGCTGATCGAGCGCTCGGCGGCGACCGCGAGCTGGGTCGCGACCCACCTGCCCCGCCGGATCGCGACGTTCGAGAGCTTCTACGAGGCGTGGCTCGGCCGGCTGCGCGCCCGCGAGGCGACGCTGTGGCAGCGCGTGCGCCGCCCGGTGATCGTGCTCGCGTTCGACACCGCCGTGCTGCTCGCGATCGCGATCGCGGCATCCACGGTCGCCCGCGACGCTGCCCGCGCGGTGGGGCTCGTCGGCACCGCCGCGGACGTCGCGATCTTCGCCGTCGCGCTCGCGATCGCCGCGCCGTTCGTGATCGGCATGGTCCGCCGTGTCGCGCGGATCGCGCGCGTGCTGGCGATCGAGATCGTGCCGGATCGCGCCGGCGATGCGCCGGATCTCGGGCGCGCCCCGCGCCGCGCGCTGATGCTGACGATCGAGCTCGCGCTCGCGCTGGTGATCGTGTTTCCGCTGGTCGCGATCACGCAGCCGTTCCTGTCGAGCGGCGCGCTGATCGTCCTGGTCGTGCTGCTCGCGCTGGTCGTGATCACGTACCGGTCGATCGTCGACTTCGACCAGCACGTCCGCGCCGGCAGCGAGGTCCTGCTCGAGCTGATGAGCCACCCCGGCGACCAGCCGGACCATCCGCTCGCCGGCGTCGAGCGCGTGCTGCCCGGCTTCGACGGGACGGTATCGATCACGCTGCCGGGGGCGGCGACGGCCGTCGGGCGCTCGCTCGCCCAGCTCGATCTCCGCGCAAAGACCGGAGCGACGGTGCTCGCGATCGCACGCGCGGGCGCCGGCCTGGCGACGCCGTCGCCGACCGCGCCGCTGTGCGAGGGTGACGTGCTCGCGGTCGCCGGCTCGGACGAGGCGATCGCCGCCGCCCGGACGCTGCTCGGCACGGTGCCGTACCACCGGCCGTGACCGACCGGCGCGGCGCGGTCAGCGGGCGATCCAGCCGCCGGCGAGGACGCGATCGCCGTCGTAGACCACGGCGGCCTGGCCGGGCGCCGCGACGGTGGGCTCGGCGAGCTCGACGACCGCGCGGGCGGCGGAGCCGGTCGCCGGGTCGGCCTCGATGCGGATCTCGGCGCGGATCGGGGCGCCGCGGTGGCGGACCT
Source organism: Kofleriaceae bacterium (assembly GCA_036403075.1). Lineage (GTDB taxonomy): Bacteria > Myxococcota_A > Polyangia > Haliangiales > Haliangiaceae > JABFXX01. The sequence goes on along the minus strand of DASWRS010000045.1, from coordinate 7,316 downwards.
GGACGGCGGCCGAGAGCCGGGCGCGCGGCGACGACAGCCAGCGCAGGTCGCGGATCGCGAGCTCGGTGCGCTCGGCCGCGGCGCGCGGACCGACGCGGACCTCGGCGCGGGCCGGATCGATCGCGGTGACGTAGAGCTTGTCGCGGGTGGCGAGGTTGCCCAGGCCGCGGTGCTGGCCGAGGGTGAAGCGGTGGACGCCGTCGTGGTGGCCCAGGACGGTGCCGTCGTCGCGGACGATCGCGCCGGGGCCGGGAACCGCGCGGCCGCGGCGCAGCGCCTGGCTCGAGACGAAGCCTGCGTGGTCGCCGTCGGGCACGAAGCAGATCTCCTGGGACTCGGGCTTGGCGGCGTTGGGCAGGCCGAGGCGGAGCGCGTGGCCGCGGACACCGTCCTTGGTCATGCCCCCGAGCGGGAACCGCACCGCCGCGAGCTCGTCGGCCGGCATCGAGAACAGGAAGTACGACTGGTCCTTGCCCGGATCGCGGCCGCGCCACAGCTCGTGGCCGTCACCGCCGGCGAGGATCTGGGCGTAGTGGCCGGTGACGAGGACGTCGCCGCCGATCGCGCGGGCGCGCTCGAGCAGCGGCGTGAACTTGATGTGCTGGTTGCACTTGACGCACGGGTTGGGGGTCTCGCCCGCGAGGTAGGCCTCGACGAAGTCGTCGACCACGGCGGCGCCGAACTCGGCGGCGAGATCGACGACGTAGTGCGGGATGCCCAGATGGGCGCAGACCGCCCGAGCGTCCTCGACGTCGCGCGGGCCGCAGCACCGGCCGCCCGACGACGCCGCCGTGCCGCGGGCGTCATAGAGCCGCATGGTCATGCCGACGACGTCATGGCCCTGCTCGACCAGCAGCGCGGCCGCCACGGCGCTGTCGACGCCGCCGGACAGCGCCGCGACGACCAGCGGCCGCGCGGTGGATGCATCTGCGAGCTCAGGGGAACGGAACATGAGGAGGAGGAAACAGTGTAGTCGGGATCGTCGTGAGGCGCCGTGGGGAGAGCACCCGGCCGACCCGCCTTGCAGCGAGCACTGACCGCCGAGGACCGAGACCGGAACCGGAGTCGAGACCGGAGCCGATCGCCGACGAGCGGACCCGAGCGCGGCCCAGCGCCTCGCGCGGACGCCGCGGATGTCGTAGATACCATGTGCATGTCGCCGGCGCAGCCCACGCGATGCGAGCTCCACGCGATGGCGCTCGACGACGGCGGCGCCGGCATCGGGGTGTCCGGCGCGTTCTCGGTCCACGTCGGCGACCTGCTGCCCGGTGAGCACGCCGAGGTCGTGATCGATCACTTCAGCCCGCACCGGCCCGAGGCGTGGGGCCGGATCCTCAAGCGGGTCGGCCCGGCGAGCCCCGATCGCGTCGAGCCGCTGTGCCCCGGGTTCGGGCGCTGTGGCGGCTGCGTGTGGCAGCACCTGGCGTACCCGGCGCAGCTCGCGGCCAAGCGCGCCCGGGTGGCCGCCGCGCTCGCCGAGGTGCCGGCGGTGGCATCGGGCGCCGTCGAGATCGCGGCCGTGCGGCCGTCGCCCGAGCTGACCGGCTACCGCAACAAGGGCAAGTACGTGGTCGGCGCGAGCGGCGATCACCTGGTGCTCGGGGCCTACGCGCCGCGCAGCCACGAGGTGGTGGACACCCTCGGCTGCCGCGTGGTCGCGCCGATCATCGACGAGGTCGCGACCTGGGTCCGCGGCGCGGCCGAGCGCACCGGCCTGGTGCCCTACGACGAGCGCACGCGCACGGGCGAGCTGCGCTATGTGATCATCCGCGAGGCCGACGGCGACGTGATGGTGGTGCTGGTGACCGCGCCGCGCGCGCCGCGCGCCAAGCTGAACGCGGTCGCCGGCGCGCTGGCCAACCACCCGGCGGTGCACGGCGTGCTCGCGGTCGAGAACGACCGGCGCGACGGTGCGATCGTGCCCTCGGGCGGCAGCGCGACGGTGCTGCACGGCCACGGCCACTTGGTGGAGCGGATCGCCGGGATCGCGGTCGAGGTCGGCGCCGGCGAGTTCCTGCAGATCAACCGGGCGCAGGCCACGGCGATGTACGCCCGGGTCGTCGAGCTCGCCGAGATCGGCCCCGGCACGCAGGCGATCGACCTGTTCGCCGGGCTGGGCGGCATCGGCCTGGGCCTGGCGCGCGCCGGCGCCGCGGTGATCGCGGTCGAGATCGATCGCGATGCGGTCGCCCAGCTGCGCCGCGCGGCCCAGCGCGCCAACCTGCCGCTGACCGCGATCGCCGGCGACGTCGGCGAGGTCCGCGGCCAGCTCGGCGCACGGCCCGACGTCGCGGTGGTCAACCCGCCGCGCAAGGGGCTGTCGGGCAGCGCGCGCGCGTTCCTCGCCGAGCTCTCCGCGCCGTCGCTGATCTACGTCAGCTGCGGGCCGGAGGCGCTCGGCCGCGATCTGGCCGCGCTCGCCCGCCACGGCTACACGCCGGACGCGATCGAGCCGTTCGACCTGATGCCGGGCACCGCGCAGGTCGAGACCCTGGTGCGGCTGCGCCGGCCGGCGCGCCCCAGCCGCCGCGGCCTGCGCTGAGCTCGGCCGGCGCGGCGGCAGTCACCGCGGGCGCAGGTCGTCGGCGAGCGGCACGTGCAAGGTCGAGCCCTCGACGGCGCGGAACCGCCGGACCATCGTCCGGTGCTCGGCGCCGAGATCGACGTCGATGTGGAGCTCGCCGTCGGGGTCGGGCGACGCCAGGTCGAACCGGCACGGGCCGATGCCGGCGTCGGACAGCGCGTTGCGGTGGAACCGGGCGATCGGCTCGGCGGCGACGCTCCCCGTGACGCCGGTGAACACCTCGACGTCAACGGCACGCACGCGCGGCCGGGCATCGCCGAAGTCGAGCTCGACCGCGGTGTGGGTGCGCTGTTCCTTGTCGCAGCTGTCGCGCGCGATCAGCGCGATCGCGACCAGGAACGCGATCGGCGCGATCCGCCGGCGAAACACGTCATAGCGCGACACGGCGGGGTTCTAGCACGATCGGGACTGTTCGGAATCTCCAGCGACCTGCGAGCCGTTCGCAGCGTCGGTGCCCGGGGCCGGATTCGAACCGGCACGAGTCTTTCGGCTCACAACATTTTAAGTGTCGTGTGTCTACCAGTTCCACCACCCGGGCGATGCGGCCCAGCTTACCACCGCCGGCGTCCGAACCACGCCGCGCGGGCGCGGCGACGCTGGTGCGCGGTGTTCCGTTGCTGTGCGCCTACGGGGTACCCGAGCCGCTGCCCGAGCGCGACGGGTCGGGTTTGAGGTTGATCATGTCTGGATCGGGAGTCGCCGGGGGCACCGGGTCGGGCCTGGTCGTCGGCGGCGCGGGCTTGAGCACGGGCGGCTCCGGCTTGACCACCGCCGGCTCGGGGCGGGTGGCCGGCGGCTCGGGCCGCGCCGGGTCGGGCCTCAGCACCGGCGGCTCGGGCCGCGCCGGCGGCGGTCGGGTCGCCGGGGCGGTCGCCTGGTGGACGACGGCGGGCTGGGTCGCCGCGCCCTTCTCGAGCTTCTCGGTGTACTCGATCTTCTCGCGATCGGGGACGATCTCGACGACGGCGTCGACGTAGCCCTTGCGATGCAGCACGAACTGCCGCGCCGTGCGCGACGACGGCAGCGTGAACGAGAACGGGGTCTGGCCGAGCACCTTGCCGCTGGCGAGGTCCCGGACCTCGGTGTGACTCGGCGCCGAGTCGAGCCGGATCTGGGTGCGCTCGAACGCCAGCGCCTGCGCGGCCGGCGGGGTTGCGGCCGGCGTTGCGGCGGGCGCGGGGGATCCGGACGGTGATGCCGACGGCGTCGGGTTCGCGGCGGCGATCGCCTGCGAGCCGGTGGCGCTGCCGCCCCCCGACGAGCCGCCGGTGCGGCTGACCACGACGGCCGCCGCCGCGGCCGCGCCGCCGACCAGGACGATCGCGCCGACGATCAGCGGCAGCCGAGACTTCTTGGCCGGCGGCGCCTCGCCCTCGGGGATCGACAGGTTGCCGGTCCACTGGGTCTTGACCCGGCCGATCTGCGCGGTGCCGGGCGGCGCCTGGACGTTGGCCTGCGCGACCACCGGGCCGGTGCGGTCCCCCGAGACGTGCCGCACCGCGCGCGCCAGGTCGTCGATGGTCGCGAACCGCTGGTTCCTGTCCTTGGCGAGCGCCTGATCGATCACCGCGGCGATCGCGCGCGGCGCGCCGATCGAGTCGAAGACCTCGGGCGGGATCACCGGCGGCGGCTGGACCAGGTGCAGGCTCAGCACGCCCATGAAGTTCTCGGCCTCGAACGGGACCCGGCCGGTGACCAGCTGGAACAGGATGCAGCCCATCGCGTAGACGTCGACGCGGTGATCGACGGTGTCGCCGCGGGCCTGCTCCGGCGACATGTACTCCGGGGTGCCGAACAGCATGCCGGTGCGGGTCAGCTTGCGATCGCCCTCGGCGACCTCGGTCAGCTTGGCGATGCCGAAGTCGAGCAGCTTGACGAAGTCGGGCTCGCCGAGGAACTCGACCAGGTAGATGTTCTCGGGCTTGAGGTCTCTGTGGATGATGCCCATGCCGTGGGCCGCGGACAGCGCCGCGCACAGCTGCAGGAAGATCCGCTTGCTGCGCTCCCACGGCAGCAGCTGGCCGGCGAGCCGGGCGCGGGCGATCTCCTCGTGGAGATCGTGGCCGTGGAGCAGCTCCATCGCGAAGAACACCAGGCCGTCGGGCGTGGTGCCGAAGTCGCTGATGTCGATCACGTTCTCGTGGCGGATCCGCGACGCCGCCTTGGCCTCCTGCATGAAGCGCTCGACCAGGTCGGCCTTGCGGGCGAACTCGCCGTGCAGGACCTTGAGCGCGACCTGCTTCTCGAGCACGTTGTGGGTCGCCAGGTACACCGCGCCCATGCCGCCCTCGCCGAGCTTCTTCTGGATCAGGTAGCGGCCGGCGAGGACCTGGCCGAGCAGCGGATCGATCGCCGGCGGCAGGTACGAGGTGGCGTGCGCGCCGGGCGGATCCGTGGTCGGCGCGGGCGTGATCGGCGCGGGGGTCACGGCCGCCGCCGCCGTGCCGGTCGCGGTCCCCGCCGCCGGGCGAGCCGGGCCTGTGGGACCGATCTGGGTCCGCTTGTCGTCTGGCACCATTCACATGATACCAGGGCCGCCGCCGGCCCTGGCGGACGATCTGGCGTTTCGTGCCGCCGGCGGCTCAGCGCTCGGCGTCGATCCACTCCGACGCGCGGATCATCGCCGAGCACACGTGCTGGACGTAGTCGATGCGGATATTTCGGTCGATCGGGGTGGCAGGAATGGCGCCGTCGCCCTGCCCGACCACGTCGAAATCGGCGTCCGGCCCGATCTGCTGGCCGAGGACGTACTGCAGCGCGGCGCGGATCTGCGCGGCGATCCGCGGGTCGGGCGCGCCGTGGTGCTTGCCGAGCAGGTAGGCCGAGATCATCGCCTCGGTGCGCGAGCCGGCGGGCGTGTTGTAGGGCACCAGGAACGGCGTGAGATCGTACGCGCCGGCGAAGTCGGCCTGATCGGACGGGTCGCCGGACCCGGCCTGCTGCGCGCGGAGGAACGCGCCATAGCCGTGGCAGAACTCCATGTAGCGGTCGTCGCGGACGGTCGGCCAGATCGCCTCGGCGGCGATGCAGGTCCAGTGCTCCTCGCCGTAGAAGAACCCGCCCATGAAGAAGTCGTACCAGCCGACCAGCCAGTCGAGCGCGCGCTCGGCGGCCGCGGCGTAGCGTGCCTCGCCGGTCACGGTGTGCATGCGCGCGAGCGCGAGCGTGGCCTCGCCGGAGTAGTACAGGAGCTCGGCGACGTCGTCGGGCCGGTGGTTCTTGACGTCGTAGAGGTGGCGGAACGAGCCGTCGGGGCGCTGCATGTAGAGCAGCCACGCGGCGAGCCGGGTGGTCAGCGCCGCGTAGCGCGCGTCGCCGGTGGCGCGCTGGTACTCGACGAGCGCGACCACCGCCAGCGCGGTCGAGCCGAGCTGGGCCACGGTCTCGCCGCGATCGAGCACGCAGTCGAACGCCGTGCCGTCGGGCAGCTTGCCGGCGCAGCCGCCGTGCGACAGGAGCTCGGCGAGGTGCGCGAACGCGCGCTCGATCGGCTCGCGCAGCCAGGGCTCGCGGGTGATCCGGTAGAGCTCGGCGAGGAAGTAGGTGGTGCCGGCGTGGCGCGGCATGCTGTAGGCGCCGGCGCCGCGCAAGGCGTCGGTCGACGAGCCGGTCCACAGGTCGTGCTCGTAGACGTAGCGACCGTTGGACGCGAGGTGGGCCACCAGGTAGCGGCCGCCGCGCAGCGCTGCATCGCGCAGCGCCCGGCCCGACAGCGCCGGGGCCGGCGGCAGGCCGCGGTACAGCGCGAGCGGGGTCCCGGCGTGACCGGGCGGCTCGACGAACGTGTCGGTGCGAAACCGGTAGAGCCGGCCCGGTGGCACCGTCGCCGCGGCGCCGGCGCGGCTGGCGAGCAGCTGGCCGATCTTGCGCAGGTCGACGCCCATCGCGAAGTCGGGCAGCGCGTCGGACGGGCGCTTGGCGGTCAGGAGCCGGGACCCGACGAGCTCGTGCGGCAACAGCAGCGCGGGCTTGCCGGCGACGTCGCCGCCGATGCCCTCGACCCCGGGGTTGATCGCGAGCATGTCGCCGATGCCGGGGATCGCGAGGCGGTCGAACAGCCAGCTGCCGCCGCCGAGCGGCGCGGTACCGGCGACGACGTCGACCTGGAGCCGCGCGGCCTCGCGATCCGCGGGCGACAGCGCCTGGATCTGGGGCAGCTCGCGCAGCGCGTGGCCTGCCCCGAGCGTCGCCGCCGCGACATCGGCGCCGGTGGCATCGACCCGGGCGATCGACGCGCCGCCCGACCAGACCGTCACCACCAGCGGTCCGCCGAGCGGACGGTGCAGCGCCGGCGCGGTCGGCTCGGCGCCGCCGCCGAGCGCGGCGCGCAGGCTCGCCATCACCTGCGCGCGCTCGCCCGCGGACAGCCGATCGGGCGGGTCGATCCGGAACGTCGCGTACACCGCCGCGGTGGCGGCGAGGCACACCGCGCTCGGCAGGGTCCACACCGCGATCAGCGCGACCAGCCGGCGCCGGGTCATGGCATCCGCATGCCCATGGCGCGGCGGCCCGCCCGCGACATCAGGTGCTTGACCTGGACGATCGGCAACAGCGCGACCAGCTCGATCACGAGCGCGATCATCACCAGCGCGAACGTCGCGGCCGCCTTGCCGAACGCGCCGTACACGCCGGCGAGGAACGCGGCCGAGATCGCGATCCGGACGATCAGGAGCGCGGTCGAGGCCAGCGCGAGCGAGCCGCCGATCACGGCGGTCCACCAGCCGCGCGGGCC
>DASWRS010000044.1:0-56733 GCA_036403075.1 Kofleriaceae bacterium | reverse complement strand
GTTCGCGACCTGGTCCGCGGCGCGGACCGACCCGGACGTGATCCCGTTCGGCGAGATCGAGGGCGTCGGGCTGTCGGATCCGTCGAAGCTCGACGAGGTCTACGGCTGGACGACGCACCAGATCGTCCACCGGCACTTCGCGGTCGGGATCGCATGCTTCGTCGTGCTCGCCGCCGCCTGGCTGTACGGCACCTACGCGGCGCGCCGGGCCGCCCGCGCGTAGCCGATGAGTCTCCAGATCGCGTCGTCGACGTCATCGCGGCGGGTATTGCGGCGACGACACACCCTCGCCTGCCGTGTCCGCTCGCCGGACCGGCGGAGTATCCCGAGCGCGCGGATGGGTCCGGGCTGCCAGCGACTTCAGCTCGCCGTCTCCGATCCGCTCGAGCCGGATCAGCGGCGCGCCGCGCTCGACATCGCGAGCGCTGCCGTCGTGCAACATCACGAAGCGTCCGGACTCGAGCCGGGTCGGGTTGCGGTGGCCGAGCGGGTGACGCTCGAACAGCGGCTTCATCTTGTCGAGCGTCGGCTCGTCCGTCTTGCCGACGAACCAGGTATCGATCGCGGCGCAGCGCCGGTAGTCGAGCTCGCCCGGGCGCTGCGATGCCAGCACCAGGCCGAGGCCGGCCGCGCCCGCCCGCTTGAGCAGCTCCTGGAGCGGTTCCTTGGCGGGCGCCTTGCCGGCACCGGCGGGCAACAACAGATCTGCGCCGTCGAGGACCAGGATGGTATGCAACGTGCGGCTCGTCGACGACGCGAGCTCACGGCTCACCGTTCCGATCAGCTGCGCGACCCACGACCGCAGCCGCGGCCCGTCGCCGAGGAACGCGGTGTTGATGATCGCGAGCGGGACCCGGCCACCGGAGCTCGGCCCGACGAGGGTCGCCGCGGTCAGCGCTTCGGCGCCGGGCGTGAACACGTCGGCGTTGCTGAGCAGCGCGGCGAGATCCTCGCTCAGGCGCTGGCGAAGCTGCTCGTCGCCGCCCGCCCCGGCCGGCTCGTCGATTCCGGTCTCGATCAGCGCGATCAGCTCGACCAGCCCGCCGGGCGACGGCCGCCGCGCGAGCATGCCGATCGCCCGGGTCAACACGGCCAGCCGCTCGGCGTCCTCCGCGCTCGTGCCGGCTCGCATCGTCGCCATGACGGCGCCGGCGGCGAGCCGCACCGCGAGATCGTGATCGGCCTGCGCGACGCGCGACAGATCGGGGATCATCGCGATCGACAGCGGCCGACCGCCGCGGACCCCGGGCGTGAACAGACGAACCTCGATCCGCTCGGCGAGGCGGCGTGCGCGTGCAGGATCTCCGCTGTCCTGCCACCAGTCCGGTCTGGCGTGACCGCTCATCTCGCCGGTGCGATCGAGCAAGATCGCGGGCACGCCGCGCTCGAGGATCTGCTCGACGAGGTTCAGCGCCACCGCGATCCGGCCGCTACCCGCGCCGTCGATGATCGCGACGTGACGCAGGACCGCCGCCGGATCGAGCATGATTGGATCGGGTGCCTCGAAGCTGGTGCTGTTGCCGACCCAGAGCTCCCGGGCCGGTGCCGCGGCCGGCCGAGGCACCGAGCGCTCCGCGGCTTGCGGCGGCGGCGGTACGCGGGGGCGGGCCGGGTCCGCGGGCGCTTGCGACGCGACGCCGGGCTCCGCGGCCGGCCTACGAGCATCCACCCCGTTCGAGGCGCTCGGCTCTGCGGCCACGACGGATCCACGCGCGTCCCTCGGGCTCGGAATGGGCGGCAGCGTCGGCGGACCGCCGCGGGTCCTGGTTCGATGGCCGGTATCGGCCCCCGCCGTGGAGGCACGCGATATCCCTGTCGCCGGTGACTCCGAAATGGCGTCGATGCGCGCGGCTGGGCGCTCCTCGGCGGTGATGCCGCGCGGTGGGGTTGTCGGCGGTGCGAACCGACGCCCCGACGCCCCGGGCGGAGACGCCGGTTCGGTCTCCGGCAGCACGGGGGCTCCGTTGCCATGCGCCATGACCACGGCACCGGAATCCGAAGCCACCGCCGGTTGCGCGCGTGAGCCGGTCGCGGCGTCCTGTTGCGACGCATCGAGCGCTGCGTCGAGCGAGACCTCGAACGCGCCGCTCACCTCGACAGACTCGGTCGAGGCCCGGCCACTACCGCCGGCCGGCGGGTCGACGCGCGAGCGATCGAAGTCGAAGATCTCGACTACGGCCGGCAGGCTGGAGATCGGTCGATCGCGCAGCTTCCACGCCGAGATCCGGTCGGCCGGAAACGGAGGCTGGAACCGCTGGATCGCGACCAGCGCGCGCAGCGTCGACGCATCCAGGTAGGCCCCCCGGCCACCCATGTTGACCAGCTGCCCCATCGCCTTGTCGCACGCGCGGCCGCGTGGGAACTCGAGCGTGCGGACCGCGATCGGCACCATGCCCCTGGCCCGCCTGCGGAGTGATTCGATGCGACTGGTGAACGCGCCACCGCGGAAGCTATGATTCACCACCGCGATTGCCAGAGCGGCATGGTCCTCGCCGCGAGACATCTGCAGGCGCAGCACACCGTTCTTGTACGGCGGCGCGACGAGCGATAACCCGATCTCGTGCACGTACGCCTTCGCGGCCTCGGCGACCGCGGCGAGGATCTCGTCCTCTTCATCGGGAAGCTCGAGGTCCCTGGCCTGGATCGCCTCGCTCCACGCCGCCGCGATCGTATCGAGATCGAGCTCGCGGCTCTTGACTTCCACCGTGACCGGCTCGTCTGCATTGATGATCTTGCCGGCCGCGGCGCACTGCGCCTGGAACTGATGACACCACTCGAGCACGTCGCGCAGCCGGCGGTTCTCGAGCTGGCGGAGCTCGCTCTCGGGGATCGGGTACACCGGCTGCTCCGGGCGATGCACGGTGCCGTGCTCGGCGAACAGCCGGGACAGCCGCCGGGCGACGACAGCCTCGATCTCGGCGTACGAGCGATTGACCTGCAGCTTGGCGAGCGGGGGCGCCTTCTCCAGCCGGTCGAGCGCGGGGCGGTTGAGCTCGGCACGCGCCGCGTTGTAGAGATCCGAGAGGCACGCCACCACGGCGACCGCCGAGGAGATCTCGCTCACGATCCGGTACAGGGCATCGATCGCGTGGCGGAAGATCTTCGTCGAGTCGGCCTCGAACCCGGCGAGGTCGACCTGGTCGACCATCACCACCAGCGCGCGCTGGGTCACCGCGGCGAAGCGCGCGATCGCGCGGATCATCCAGTGCGGATCATCGTCCCGCGTCCGGGGCGTGATGTCGCCGATCCAGTGCCGATCGTGCGCGTTCATCGGATCGCAGCGCAGGTACTTGTATACGCTCGACGTGGTCCGCGGATCGGGGCGGAGCGCATAGAGCATGACCCGCAGCAGGTCGAGATCAAAGCTTCCCAGCTCGGGAATGCCGAGTAGCTCGTCGACCAGCTCGTCGACGTGGTCGGACAAGGTGCCGCGTCCATCCCAGGTATCGTTGGCGAGTCGCTCGAGTCGCTCGCGCAGCGGCGGCCTGGCAAGCCGCAAGAGGCCACTGGCGAGCTCGCGCAGCCCCGTGCTGCCTGATTGCTCCGAGTAGCGCCGCGATAGCGACTCGACGAGATGGAACAGCAGGTAGCGCGAGTAGTCCTCCGTCCGCGATTGCAGCTGGGCGTAGACCACGAATCCACGGTTGCCCTCATGGACGTGGCGCCGGAAGCCGCGCAGCAGGTGCGTCTTGCCGGCCCCCGAGTCGCCCAGGACCACCAGCATCTGGCCCAGGTCGGCGACGTGCGGCCTCATCGTCGCCTGAGTCACGAGCTGCTCGAAGCTGACCCGCGCCTCGCGGTGCACCGCCTCGACGTCGAACGGGTCGTTCTCGAAGATCGACGACGCCTGCTGGACCGCACCGAACACGTGGCACGGCCCCAGGAACGCCTGGACGCGACGATCCACCCCGTGCGCCAGCGCGGTGGTCTCGCTGGCCAGGATCCGCTTCAGCTCGTCGAGCTCGTCCGCCTGGCCGCCACGCCGCGGATCGTCGTCGGACAGGCGGCCGAGCCGGCACGCCTCGGCGCTCATCGACGTCATTGCCTTCGTGTAGCGCGGGAGTGCCTCGCGATCACCGAGCTCCGCGGCGCGACGGCACAGCGTCAGGCCCGGCCAGCGGATCCGCGCGCCGCGACCGAATGGACCGCGATCGGCGGAATAGCGATCGAGAAAGGCGCGTGCGGACTCGCGATCCACCACGGCGAGCTCGGCATATTGCGAGCGCAGCCCGCTGGCATAGTGACGCGCTGCCGTCGCAATGATGTCGTACAGCGCCTCGATCTCGCCGTCCTCGATCACGCCGTCGGCCATCACCGCGCTGTGGACGACGCGCAGACAGTCCGCGAACAGCGCCTGCCACAGGATCTCGGTGGTCGTGCCACCGACCGTGGCGCGCAGATCGTCGATCAGCGCGCTGCCGCGCGCACCCGCCACGAAGCTCGTCAGCACGCGACAGATCCCGGCGAGGTCGGCCGGGACCTGGGCAAACGCGGATCGGCCACCCGGATCAGCCCGCATGGTGCTCCCGCTGCGAGACGGCGGCGCCGTTGCGCTGATCGAGGACGAAGTGGAACGTCGCCCCGCGGTCGTTGATCTCCGACTCGTTGACCTGCCTGGCGTCCATCGCAGCGATCAGGTCGGCGCGCGCGAGCACCAGCCAGCCGTCGCGGTTGGCGCGCACCAGCCACCGCTTGAAGTGGTCGAGGGAAAGATCGCCGGCCTTGTGATCCCGCTCGATGGTGCGCCAGATCGCGGACACGTAGACCTTCTCGCCGAACCGACCCTCGGCGCCGACCCGGGGGATCGTCTCGCGCACGACCTCGAGGAGGTTCGGTGCCGGCGGCTGCACGGGCGGATCGTCGGCCGGCGCGGTCTGCGCCACCCGCCGGGGGGAACCCGCGATTGTCACGGGCGTATTGCCCACCGGCGGCGCCGGCGTGCGCCTGCCACTCTTCGGTGGCGCTGGCAGCTCCGTGGTGCGCGGCGGCGCGACCGTGACCACCTTCGGCGGCGGCGGGGGCATGTGGACGACGGTGATCGGCGGGGCTGGCACGTCGGGGTTTTCCGACGGCGCCACGACCTTCTCCGGCGGCGCGGCCACGGCCGCGGCCTCTACCAGCCCCGCACCCAGCGGGCTGGCCTCTCCGCACACCCAGCGGCGCGCGACCGCCCGCGCCATCCGGCGCTGTTTCGCCGTGCCGGTGGCGCCGACGGCGCTGCACGCGATCCACTTCGCCAATCTGACCGAATACGGCTTGCCGTTCGGCTTCGGCGCATCCTGGGCATGGCCGTTGAGCCCGCCCGCAAGGACGTGCGCCCGAATGAGATCCAGCGACAGCTTGCCCGCGGGCATCCCCAGCGCCTTTGCGATCAGCGCATCGCACACGGCCATCGGCGTGAATGCGTCGCGGACGCCGAGCCGCGCGCCGAGCACCGCCGCCATCAGGCCATTCTCGGTGCACACCTTGCTGGCGATCTCCGATCCGGGTGGCAGGCCGACCGCCAGCGATGGAAGGTGCTTGTCCCGGATCTGGGCCCAGGTCGGCGTACGGGACAGGTTGAACGCGCTACGCAGCGCGCGCTTGCCGTCGTCGGTCAGCTTGCGCGCTGGTGGCGTCTTCCGCTGCTTGGCTCCCGCAGCCCGCTCGTCATCGCCGGTCACCCACGCGCGACGGACCAGCCCCGCGAGGAGCTCGAGGGCACGGCGCCGAGCGGCGTCTGCAGCCTCGCCCGGCAACGCGAGCTGCTGGACGGCGTTACCGAGCTCGTCATCGCTCGGCGGCTTGGACTGCGACAGGCATGCGAGCACGACGAGCTCGATGCGGGACGGCGGAGATTCTTCGCGAGATTGAGTCATGGAGTTCTCCTAGAGCAGGGCGCGCACGGCACGGCGGCCGGCGAGCGCAATGGCAAGGTGTTCGATCGTCGACGCCAGTCGGTCGTCGACGTCCTCGGCGGGAAAGCGCAGCACGAAGTACCCGGCGCGCTGCAGCCGCGTGTCCTGCACGCGATCGCGGCGATAGCCCTCCGGGTCGTGAAAGTGGTACCAGGCGTCGAGCTCGACGGCGATCCGGTCTGCATGGGCGACCAGCGCGACGTCGATCGTGGGTCCGTCCGCGGTCGTGACCTTGCCGTCTAGCTCGAACCGGCCGCGCGTCCGCGGATCGCGCGCGAGCGCGTCGAACAGCACACGCATCGTACTGAGGCGGGCACGGCCCGGAGCGCGCACGGCGAGCGCCTCGACGCTCACCAGCCCCTGACGTGCCATCGTCCACGCCGTCCCTCGGCGATGCTCGCCAAGCACGCGGGTGACGAGCTCGTGGGGCGCGGTCACCGCGACCGAGTGCGCCGGTAGATAGCCGATCAGCTCCGCGGCTGTGGCGACCGCGCGCTCCAGCCACGGCTCGTCGGGGGTCGGGTGGAACAGCAGCACGGCGGTCGGCGACGCCAGATCGCACGCGATCGCCAGCAGCTCACCCGGCCGCACCGGCGCCGTGGTCAAGTCCGGCGCCTTGGCAGCGGAGCGCCGGAGCCACGACAACAGCCAGCCGCTCACCTCGGCATGTCGATCGAGCGGAGCGATGTCCCCGACCCAGATCCGCCGCTCCGACATCGAGCGTGCGTCGAGCGACGCATCCACCGCATGGGCGTCGATCCGTGCCGCGGCGGCGAGACGCCTTCGTGCCTCGGGAACACATCGCAACCATGGTGTCTGGGCGAGCAGATCGGCGACGATGGCGTCGAGACCGACCGCCTGGGTCGCCAGCGTCAGGTAGCCGTGGCGGGCGGCCCAGGTGCCCCACGAGGTCTGCGCCGCCAGCGCATCGCCTGCGACGACCGTCAGCACCGGCGCACCGAGCCGGCGCTCCTCGCCCTGGCGATCGAGCGCCGCCGCGAGCACCGGATCGAGTATCCAGCCTTCGGTGCGGTCCGGAAGCCCGCCACCCTCGGCCGATGGATGCGCCGGGACGGTGTCGCGCCACTCGTGCACCGGCGGCGCGACCCGCGGATCGGCCGGGCTCGGCTGCACTCGCGCGTCCGATGCCCCCGAGGTCGGCGGCGCCTGGGTCGACTCCGGCGATGCGGACCGTGGATCGGTTGCACCCGGCTGCGCTTGCGACTCCTGCGCCGTCGAGGCGCGCAGCGCCTGCGTCCGTGTCGACAGCGCGGGCCGCGGATCGGTCGCGCTCGCGGGCAGCCGCGGCTCCAACGCAACCGAGGCCCGCCGGGTATCAGTGCGCGTGCCTGGCTCGTTTGTCCGCTCCGCGGAGGAGCGGGGGCCCGGCGACTTGCTGGGCCGCTGTCGATCCGGATCGACCGGTGGCCGCCGGTTCTCCTCGGCTCGATGCGCTCGCTCGTCGTGCGTCTCACTAGACCCATCTTGAGATGGTGGCGAGGGCACGCGTGGTTGCTTGAGCGAGAGAAACAGCTCCCCGCTGTTGTCGAACTCGAGCAAGCCCAGGGCAGGTACTTGCCTGCGACCGCTATGCTCCTGAACCCGAAGTCGCACGTACTCGGCGATCGTACTCACGCCCACGACCGACGAGTCACGCAGCCACGCGCTGGCGCCGCCGCGCAACGCCTCGATCAGGTATCCGGTGAACACCGAATGCCCGGGGATCGGCCCGCCGTCCATCGCCGTTTGATCGTCGAGCGCCGAGGTGAGGACGCGGCGGCTGAGGCGCTCGTGAACTGGAACTGGAGCACCGTCGAGCCGTGCCCCGGCCGCGCGATGCTGGATGTCACGACTCAGCGCGATGCCGCTGTGGCAGGAGTCCAGGATCACCAGGATGTGGCGCGGAGGCAGCTTTGCGATCCTGCTCAACCAGAGCTCGAGCTGCTCCCAGGTATCATCTGGTTTTCTGGAGAGGTCCGCATCCACCGGGATCAGATAGCCGCTCGATACAGGGTACCCATCCGCAAAATGCTCCGTGACGGTATGACCGTGGCCCGCAAAGAATACGACCAGGCTGTCGTTCACATCGAGCTCTGGTTTCAAGATGGCCGGAAGGCGATGGATCGCGTCGCAGGTCGCCGCATCGTCAAGCAACGGTGCGACGACGGGTGAGAATCCGAGATCTTTGAAAGCGGCGAGCGCGCCGCGGGCGTCGCCAACCGCGTTGTTCAAGGGAGCCCATCGGCGGTACCGGTCGATCCCGATCACCGAGATGCACCTCCGGCCATCGGCAACGCGGTCGCCGTGCGCCGGAGGCGCGTCCGGCAGCTCCGATTCGCGGTATCCGGCCCTGCCGGTCACCGCTGATCCGCCCTCCATACGGATACGAGCATCGTGACTGTATGGCGACACAAATGGACAGGCGACTACAAGAGCAAAGGGCGATTTCAGTATAAGATTCTGCAATCCGGATTAGGAATGCACTGTACGCATGGAGACCACTCGCACGCCGTACTCCATGCGCGGTGGCATACACCGAGCACACCGGCACAGAGCGCCGGTGCAGCACGCCCGGGCAGCAACCCGGCCGGCCGAACCCCGACTGCTCGTTGGCTCCGGAGCAGGAGACGCTCGGGGCTGCAACCACCTGGTCGCGCGAGGCCATTGCCGCGGACACGAAGGGCGAGTCCTCCGCGAGCTATTGCCCGTGGAACCGGCCATCGCCCAACCCCCACGCGCCGACGAGGTCACAAGCCGCCGGAGCGGTTGCACGGGCGAAGCGATCCGAGACGATCGCAGCTCGCCATTCGAAATAGCCGTATGCGCGCTCGGCGTCGCGGCGCCTTACCAATGTGATGGCTTCGAGCGCACTCGGAGGACGGCAGCGGCGAGATCGGCACCGCCGCGCCGCGGCGTCAGATAGGCGACATGTGACCTCTCGCGCGAACGCCGCAGTGCTTTCGGGAGCGTCGCGATGAACGAGCGCAGCCGCCGTACAGTCCGCCGCGACGGTCGCTCGTGGCAGCGCCGCGTGTGGGCGTGCATCGCGCTCGATAAACTGCGTCGATCGGGATGGTCACGCGGCTCGACTTCCAATATGGTGGTCGCTCCTGGAGGGATATGAGTGACAGGTCTGATCGCAAGCCGGAGGCTCCGCTCGAACGACCGGCTCGAGCCAGGCCGCCCTGGCTCCGCAGAATTACATGGCTGGGAGTGGTCGGCCTGTGTGTCGCGAGCATCAGAATAACGTCAGACATGACATTCTTCCCCCGAGCACCCGATTGTGCCGCAGCCGTGCGCAACGCATCGCGGGGTGCCTTGGAGGTATGTCAGCACGAGTACCAGCTCACTGGAGATCCGAAGTCAGGGTCGCTGCTCGCGAATGTCATGTACTCGCGCAACGACTCTGTCGGCGCCAGCGCGATCGCAATGCAATTGGTACACACGTCAACACGATCAGATGCACTCCAGCTCCTTGGCTTCATCGCTCGAGACCGCCGCAAGAACGACGATGCCGTGACCGCCCTTGAAGAGGCGCGAAGGATGCATCGCGTGGAGCAGAGACCGAAGCAGATCGCACGCGACGACAAGGCGCTCGCGCTGGCCCAGATGGGACGCGGCGATTTCTCGGAGGCATTGCAATTCGCCGATGAGTGCATCAAGGAAGCAGAGCTGGATGGCGATAAGAGTACGCAACACCTTTGCCATCTCACCGCCGCCAAGGTTCTCATTCGAACGGGCTACTGGTCCATGGTGGGGAGGGAGTTCGAGGCGGCAAAGCAACTGGCCACCACCGACTTGGAGCACCGCGATCTCGAATACCAGCGTGGCAGCCTGGCGCAGGACCAGGGGGAGCACGCGTCGGCGATCGCCCGATTCCGGACTGCGCTGCACCTCAACAAGGACTCTGGGGACATCGCCTGGACCGTCAACACCGAGCTAAACCTCGCGTACTCGCTTGCCGAGCGGCATGAGTTCGCCGACGCGAAGCATCATCTCCAGAATGCGATGATCGTCGCTTCCGACCGGAAGGAATGCGCGTGGGTCGCCGCCGAGATCGCGTACCAAAGCCACGACTTGGCGAGCGCGGCTTCGCAGACCGAGAAGTACTTCAACTTGCTTGGTCCCGACGATTCCGTAGATCGGGACGATCAGATCGACGTCGCCACCCTTCGCGCGCGGATCGAGCTCGAGCGGGGCGACCTGGAGAGCGCCCGGCGCGCGGCCGAGCTCGGTGTCAAGCGAGCCGAGCAGATCCGCACTGCGCAGACCATCCTCGAGCTGCGGCCGTGGGTCCTAGCGAAGTGGCGCGCCCCCTACGAGCTGCAGTTCGCAGCACTCGCACGCAGCGGTGAGGTCAAGGCTGCCGCGATGGCGTTCGACCAGTGGCAGGGGCGAACCATGCAAGATGCGCTGGCGAGACCGCGGCTGCCCGCGTCGCTCGATTATCGCGACATGGCCGATCAGGTCACCCGATTGGAGAGATGGCTGCCCGTCGCGTCGCATGCGGCACTCGCCCGGCCCGCAGATCCAGAGGCCGTGCTGAGCACGATGCGGGGCATCGACCTGCTCGCGCTGATCGTCGCCGAAAATGAGGTCTGGAGGTTGACCGCCTTCCATGGGGCGCCTCATCTCGCCTTGCTCGGGAAGCTGACGGACATCCAGAGCGACATTGACAAGTTCCGCGGCCGCGCCACGGACGCCGTCTTGGCTTCCACGCTGGGCGCGTTGTTCGTGCCGGACGACGCCTTCCGGCAAACGCGCGAGGTGCTGCACGTGCTTGTCGATGGCCGGCTCCAGGGGTTTCCCGTGGCCGCGCTGCGCCATGGCACCACGCTGCTGCTCGAGATGCGCCCGATCGTGCATCTGCTGCGGCTGCCGGAGTCCCCTTGCGTCCAGGTGAACCGTTCCGGTCACGCGACCGTGCTCGCAGACCCCGACGGCAAGAGCCAGGACATGCGGGCGGAGGCCGAGCAGGTCGCCGGCCTGCTCCACACGGCCAGCGAGACCGGCCCCGCTGCAACGAAGTCCGCACTCCTTGCCGCTGCACACGACTCCGTGCTGCACGTGGCCGCGCACGGCGCGATCGGCACGAATAGTGGGGCAGTCGTGCTCGCGGGCAAGGAAGAGGTGTCGGCGCTCGAGATCTCGGCGCTTCGGCTGGCTCCCTCACTTGTGGTGCTGTCGGCGTGCGACGCAGCGCGCTCGCACGAGCTCGACTCCGAGCTCGCCGGCTCGCTGGTCGCCGGGTTCCTCGGGGCCGGCTCGCAGCAGGTTGTCGCCACACTGCGGCCGGTCTCCGACCGCGGCGCCCCGGAGATCACCACGAAGTTCTATCGTGCCGGCGGTGTGGCCGATCCGGCGCTGGCGCTCGCTCGTGTACAACGAGATCTCGCGAAGACCGCCAATGCCGACTGGCCCTACTTCGCCGTGTTCGGCCCAGACGTGTGCACCAAGGGTGCACCCGCGCATTAATAGCGAGACGAACTACAGTCACCCGTTACCGGTCCTCATTGGAGAATAAAGACATGCGCACCGCGATATTCGTATACAATCCGACATCCATCAATATTTCGACCTGCGAGAACAACCTCGAGCTCTGCTGCATGGGCGCCGCCACCATGCCTTTGTCGCACGGCGAGAACAAACAAACGCTCCAGCCAGGCATCTACAAGATCGTCTCCGACCACGACATCGTAGTCACCGGCGACACCGCGCTGTTCGAGGTCGTCGTTACCACCCAGGACAAGGACAACGACCCCAAGCTGCCTACGCTCCGCGCCACCCAGAGCTTCGCGCCGCTAGACACCTCAGCGCTGAAGGCGTTCATGGCCGTCCCCGAGGCCAGGGCCATTGCGAATCCCTAGTGCTCCAGCTACCGGCGTGCTCGGGCTAGGTCCCCGCGGATCTCCTGATGGCCTCTCGCGCATCAAGCCAGTAGCCCTTCCGAGCGTCGCATTCGGCGCGGCCCGGCGCGGCCGCGATCGGAGCACAGCCGGACACACAACTGTGGCCAGGTGATCGACGAAGCGCCGTGCCTGCCGCATCGCCGACTCCGCGTATCGCAATGACCTCTCGACGGAGATGATGCATGGCACGTCGTGCGCTGGTACTCGGCTCGCAGATCGACGGCCTCCGCGGCGTGGACAACGACACCCGGCGGATGGCGGCGATGCTCGACGCATGGGGGTTCGTCGTCGACCTCCGGATCGGAGCCGAGGCAACGCGCATCGGCATGCTCGCCGGCTACGATCAGCTGATCGCAGCCGCGGCGGTCGACGATGCCGCCGTGGTCTACTACTGCGGCCACGGCTATCACGCCGCCGTCGCCGACGAAGGGCGCTCCTGGCAATGCATTGCACCCACCGACCTCCGCGAGGGCACCGTCACCGATTGGCGCGGTATCACCGCGTGGGAGCTGTCGATCAAGCAGGCGCAGCTCACCGCGCGGACCCGGAACGTCACGGTGATCCTCGATTGCTGCCACTCCGCGCAGCTGAGCCGGAGCGACGGCGTCGCCGGAGCGATACCACGCGCGCTGCCACACCCGGTTCACACCGGCTTCGATCATCACCTGGCGGCGCTGCGTGGGGCCTATGGTCCGGCATTCGACGCGGTTGACCCGGTCGGCAATCCGCACGCGGTCCGCGTCGTCGCTTGCGGCCGGAGCGAGTCGGCATTCGAGTACCCGGACGCAGCGGGTCAATATCACGGCATCTTCACCGACGTGCTGATCGAAGTCCTGACGCAGGTCGGCACCGCCCCGGTGAGCTGGGCGGCGATCATCGGCACGATCCGCGCGCGGGTGCTCCGTCGCTTCATCAGGCAGCGGCCGGGCCTGGAGGGCCCCGATCGACGCGGCGTGTTCTCGCTCACCGAGCATGATGACCCACGCGGCGTGGCAGTGGCCGCGGCCGGCGAGCAGCTCCGCCTGTCGATCGGCCAACTCACCGGAGCCGCCGTCGGTGACGTCTACGGCGTCGTGTCGGCGGACGCGGCGATCCACGACGCAGCACTCCTGCTTGCAGAGCTCGAGGTCATCGAGGTCTTCGCGACGACGGCCACCGCACGCCGGATAAGCGGCAGCGCGGCCCTCCCCGCCGATGCGGTCGCCGTCCCGATCCGCCGCAACGTCCCGAGGTGGCCCATCGCGATCGACGCGGCGCAGGCCGCGCGCGCGGTGCTGGAAGCCGCGATCTCCGCATCGCCCACGTTGCGGATCGCCGGCCCGGGCGACGTCGGCTCGATCGCGACGGTGCGGATCGCCGACGGCGCGGCGACGATCGAGGATCCCGGCGGGCCGCTGTTCTCGCCGGCGGCCTTCCCATCCGGGATCGCCGGAGTGATCGCGCACGTCGCCAACCTCGGTGTCGCGCAGGGCCTGCGCGAGCTCGAAGGCGATCACGGCATGCTCGCGAGCGAGCTGGCGATCGAGCTCGGGACCGTCCGCGACGGGGACGCACGGCCGTTGCCCGATCACGGCGGCGCGCTCGGCGTGCACGATCGCTACTACGTGAAGCTCGAGCGCCGGGGGCAGCGCCCGCTGTTCGTGCACGTGCTCAGCATCAGCGCGCGCGGCAAGATCATGCTCCTCACCCACTTCGCACGCGGAGGGGGCGTGCTCGATCGCCACCACCCGTCGGTCCTGATCGGCCAGCGGGCGGACGGCGCGGTAGTCGGCGTCGGGCTGCGCTGGCCAGAGGGACTGCCCCGGACCGGCCTACCGCGGCTCACCGAGTTCGTAGTGATCGCCACGCCGACGAGCACGGATCTGTCGGGCCTCGAGACCCGCGAGCTCGTGGTCGCGCGCAGCGGCGGAAACTCGCTCCAGCGGGCGCTGGCGGAACTCTGCGACGGAAAGTACCGCGGAGGGAGCCATGCCGCGGGGCTCGACGGCTTCCTCGTGAAGCGCCTTTCGATCCTGCTGGCGCCAGGCGACCCGGGCGCTCTGCCGACTGGAGATCTTGCGCGCGCAATCGATCAGTGAACCGCCACCGGGTACTCATCAGGTTCGATCCCTGCCGATATCAGTGCCGCGCGATCGTCATCGAGCTCGCCATGCGGCAGCGTCGACGGCGGCGTCTTGACGGCGATCGCCAGGTACTTCCCGGGGACCAAAAGGACGAACTGGGCGACCATCCCGTCGGAGTCCGGGGTGCAGCCCTCTGCCAC
The DNA here is from genome assembly GCA_036403075.1 of Kofleriaceae bacterium. GTDB lineage: Bacteria > Myxococcota_A > Polyangia > Haliangiales > Haliangiaceae > JABFXX01. Next base: position 42,664 of record DASWRS010000044.1, on the reverse strand, counting down.
CTCACGTGCACGGCATCGGAACACGAGGTGGCCGCCGCGATAGATCCAGACCTCGGAGGTCTCGTCCACCTCGACCCGCAGCCGCGCACCCACCGTGACGGACCCAGACCGCATCGCCACCTCGCCCGGGATGATCGCCATCGCCGGCCGCGCCTCGCCCGGCCGCTCGCGGCCGATGCCGACCCACAGCGCGATCGCGCACGCCGCGGCGAGGGCGCCGGCGAGCTGCCAGCGCCACCGGACCGGCGCGGGGCGGCGCTGCTCGTCGATCCGCCGCCAGACCTTGGCCTGCCAGTCGGGGTCGCCGGGGTAGTCCGCGCCGATCAGCGGCAGCGCGTCGATCAGCTCCTGCCGCGAGGCATGGGCGAGCGTGCAGTCCGCGCAGCCATCGCGATGCGGGTCGTCCAGGCCGCGCTCGACGAGCACGATGCCGTCACGCCAGTAGCGTTCGCAGGTCATCGGCCGCCCCCCGGGTGCAGCCGCGCGTCGACGCACCGGCGCAGCGCCGGGAGCGCCCGGGCGACGCGCTGCTGCAGCGTGCCCGCGTTGTCGCCGGCGATCGCCGAAGCCTCGTCGTAGGACAGGTCCTGGTGGTAGCGCAGCACGACCGCGTCGCGCGCCGCGGGGGCGAGCTTGGCCAGGCAGGTCGCGAGGATCTTGGCCAGCCGGCTGCGGTCGAGCTCGCGCTCGGGTTCGTGGTCGTCGGGCTCCTCGTCGGCCGGCGGGTCGTTCTTGAACCGGTTGGTCCAGCGCCGGTGCTTCTTGGCGGCGTCGAGGCAGCGGTGTCGCGTGATCCCGAACAGCCAGGCGCGCAGCGACGCGCTGCCGGTGAAGCTCGCGAGGTCGCGATAGACCTCGACGAACACCTGCTGGCGAACCTCGTCGGCCAGCTGGTGGCTGTGCGTCATGGCGTAGGCGAAGCGGTGCACCTCGTCGCCGTGGCGACTCATCATCAGGGTCAGCGCCCGCCGCACGTCGTTCGCGCGCAGCGCCGCTCGGATGTCGCCATCGTCGTGGGCCGCTTGCTCCGCGGCGTCCTCCTGCGTGTTCCACATCGCCATGCTGATAAGGCGCCGTCCTCGGGCGGGCAGCCTACAAAAATCGTGGCGATCCGGGGCGAGGCGGCGCAATCGTTGCCATCTAACCGTGTGGTTTGATTCACATACCGGCAGAATCTTGTCATGGCGCGCGCCGCACCCGTGGTCAACTCCTCGGGATCGACATGAAGCGACTGGTCGTGTGCTGGATCGTGCTGTGGGCCGTGCCCGCGAGCGCGGAGCGCTGGCCGATCCGCGTCTACACGACGGCGGATGGCCTGGCCAACGACCGCGTCGACCGCGGCACGCGCGACCAGCTCGGCTATCTGTGGTTCGCGACGATCGATGGGGTCAGCCGGTTCGACGGCCGGCGGTTCGAGAGCTTCGGCGTGCGCGACGGGCTGCCGAGCTCCGCGGCCCACGACATCCTGGCGACGCGCGACGGCGCGATCTGGGTCGCGACCGACGCCGGGCTCGCGTGGCTCGATCCGCGGACGCGCGCGACCCGGCTGCAGTTTCACGCGGTCGCGACCGACGGCGCGGCGCTCGCGCTGGCCGAGGATGCCGGCGGTCGGCTGTGGGTCGCCACGGTGCGCGGCCTCGTCGAGGTCGTGGACAAGACGCCGATCGCGCGGCCGCTCGGCGTCGACAACCGCCCGCCGATGGTCACCGCGATCGCCCCGGACCCGGTGGATCGGTCGCTGTGGCTCGGGACCTGGCACGGGCTGGTCCATCGCCACGCGGACGGCTCGACCGAGCAGTATCCGTTCGCCGGCGACGGCGTGTTCGACGATCGCGTGTTCGCGCTGTGCATCGACCACAAGCGGCGGCTGTGGATCAGCCACGTCGACGCCAAGGTGCTCGCGATCCCGATCGGCGAGCGCTTTCCCGCCGCGCCGGGCCAGCCGCTGTGGACCGCCGATGGCCCGGGCTGGTTGCACCACGTGCCGAACGGCTGGGGCCGGCGCGCGATCCTGGAGGACTCGCACGGCACGATCTGGATCGGCACCACCGGCGACCTCGTACGCTACGATGATCGCGGGTTCCGCAGCCTGACCGCCGCCGAGGGGGTGTCCGAGCAAGCGCCGACGCCCCTGGTCGAGGACACCGTCGGCAATCTCTGGATCGGCACGGACGCGCGCGGCGTGCAGCGGATCGCCCGCCGCGGCCTGGTCACCTACGACAAGAACGATGGGCTCGACGGTGTCTCCGTCCGGGGCTTCGCCGAGGTCCGCGGCCAGCTGTACGTCCTGACCGACCACACCCCCCACCAGCTGCATCGCTTCGACGGCAAGCGGTTCACCGGCGTCCGGCCGCGCCTCCCCGACGACGTGGTGGGGCTGGCCTGGACCGAGGGTCAGACGATCGCGATCGATCACGATGACCGCTGGTGGTACCCGACCTCGGAGGGCGTCGCGCACTATCCGCGCGTGGCGCGCCTCGAGGATCTCGCGACCACCCCGCCCGACTTCTTCCGGGTGCGGGACGGCCTGACCGGCCGCGACATCGCCCGGCTGTACGAGGACCACCGCGGCGACGTCTGGATCGCCACGATGAGCCGGATCGGCCTGGTCCGCTGGGACCGCGCCAGCGACCGGATCGTGCTGCCCGCCGGCCAGTGGCCGACCACGCTCGCGACCGCGTTCGCCGAGGACCGGACCGGCGCGCTGTGGATCGGCTACGACGACGGCCAGCTGGCCCGGGTGCGCGACGGTGTCCCCGAGACGCTCGGCGCGGCCGCCGGGGTCCCCGCCGGTGAAGTGACCGCGCTGCTGGTCGACCGCCAGGGTAGGCTGTGGCTCGGATCGGATAGCTCGGGCGTCGCGCGGATCGACGACCCGGCCGCCCGGCCGCTGAAGCTCGTGCGCTACACGACCCGGACCGGGCTCGCGTCCGATCGGGTGAACACGCTGGTCGACGACCTGCGCGGTCGGATCTACATCGGCACCAGCCATGGCATCGACCGGCTCGACCCGGCGACGGGGGACATCGGCCACTTCGACACCGCGGATGGGCTGCCCAACAACTACGTGCTGGCGTCGCTGCGCACCGCCGACGGCGCGCTGTGGTTCGGCACCAAGGCCGGCGCCGGGCGGCTCGTCGAGGACACCGCTCCGCCCGCGCTACCACCACCGACGTACATCACGCAGGTCCGGGTCACCGGGGCGCCGCGCGCGATCGCGATCGGCGGCGATCGCGACGCCGGCGAGATCGAGCTCGCCGCCGACGAGAATCAGCTCGACATCGCGTTCACCAGCCCCGCGTTCACGGTCGGCGAGTCGCTCCGCTTCCAGTACCGGCTCGACGACGATGCCGGGTGGAGCCCGCCGGTCGCCGAGCGCGAGGTCCACTTCCCCCGGCTCGCGCCCGGCCGTTACCGGTTCTCGGTGCGCGCGGTGCTCGGGGCCGGCGCGGTGTCGCCCGCGGCGCGCGCGACGTTCGCGATCCTGCCGCCGCTGTGGCAGCGCTGGTGGTTCATCGCCGCCGCTGCGACCGCGCTCGGCGGGCTCGGCTACCGGCTGTACCGCCTGCGGCTCGCCCACCTGCTCGCGATCGAGCGCGTCCGGATCCGGATCGCGACCGATCTGCACGACGACCTCGGCTCGAGCCTGTCACGGATCGCGATCCTGAGCGAGGTGGCGAGCCGGCGCGCCGCGGCCAGCGAGGCGATCACCGCGCAGATCGGCGACATCGGCAGGTCGGCGCGCGAGCTGGTCGACGTCGCGAGCGACATCGTGTGGTCGACCGATCCGCGGCGCGACGATCTCAAGAGCTTGCTGGTGCGGCTGCGCGGCTTCGCCTCGGACGTGCTCGAGAACCGCGGCATCGCGTGGTCGATGGCCGCGCCCGCGGATCCGGAACGCATCAAGCTCGGCCCCGAGCGCCGGCGCCAGCTGTTCCTGATCCTCAAGGAGGCGATCCACAACGCCGCTCGCCACGCGGCGGCCGGCCGGGTCGAGATCACGATCGCGTGCGACGACGGCGCGCTGGCGGCGACCGTGTGCGACGACGGCCGCGGCTTCGATCCCGGTGCGCGCGGCGACGGCAACGGCAACGGCCTCGCGAGCATGCGGGCGCGCGCGGTGCAGGCCGGCGGCACGCTGCGCGTCGAGTCCGCGCCCGCGGCCGGCACCCAGGTGATCGTGCGGCTGCCGCTGCGCGGGGCATGAACATGCGCTCCCTCCGGCGATCCGGGCGTGGTACGTCCGGGCCATGAACGGGGCCATGAACGGGGCCATGAACGGGCCATGAACGGGGCCATGATCGAGGTCGCGCTCGTCGAAGATGATCGCGTGCTCCGCGACGGCCTCGCGCAGCTGATCGACGCCGAGCCCGGGATGCGGTGCCGGCAGTGCTACGGCTCGGTCGAGCTCGCGCTGGCCGAGCGCGCCGCCGGCGCCCCCGATGTCATCCTGCTCGACATCCACCTGCCGGGGATGCTCGGCTCGGTCGGCGTCGCCCTGCTGTGCGAGCGCCATCCCGCGGCCGCGATCCTGATGCTCACGATCTACGAGGACCAGGACAAGGTCTTCGAGTCGATCTGCAACGGCGCGTGCGGATACCTGTTGAAGAAGACGCCGCCGGCCCGGCTGATGGACGCGATCCGCGAGGCCCACGGCGGCGGCGCGCCGATGTCGCCGGAGATCGCGCGCAAGGTGGTCGCGCTGTTTCGCCAGGTCCGGCCCGCGCCGCGCGAGACCCACTCGCTGACGCCGCAGGAGGTTCGCCTGCTCGGCCTGCTCGCCGACGGCCACAGCTACCTGAACGCCGCCGGCCAGCTCGGGATCAGCATCAACACCGTGCGCAACCACGTGCGCAGCATCTACGACAAGCTCCACGTCCACACCAAGTCCGAAGCGGTCGCCAAGGCGCTCAAGGCCGGCATCCTGCGCTGACCGGTCGCGCCGGTGGCAAGCCTTGCCGCGCGAGCTCGCGGCGGCGAACGCCGGCTTCTCCGACGGCAGGCGCATGTTCATGCGCTGCCGCGCGCGCGGTGGACGTGACAGCGTCCGCCGGAACACATGACCCAGACACCCTCGATGCAAACCCTCGCGCTGCTCGGCGGGCTGGCGCTGACCGCCGCCTGCAGCGACGCGGTCGACACCGCGGCCACGCCACAGGCGCTGGTCGCGGCCGCCGCGCCGTACCGCAACAACTCCCCGTACTCGATCGTTCCCGATCTCGGGGTCCGCGGCAGCGTGCCGAGCGCGGCGGCGACCGCGACCGACGCGTGGTCAATCCACGAGGCGACGTTCTCGAACGGCCGCGACAGCAACTCGCCCGGCGCGACCAGCGCGGCGACGTGGTATCCGCTCGCGGCCGGGGTCGACTGGACGCAGTTCGAGAGCGCACCGGCGTTCACCGGCGATCTCGCCGCGGCGGTCGGTGCCGCCGGCCCGACGCTCGGCCGGCTGACCGATCTGAGCTGGCTCGCCACCTTGCTGAACAGCTTCCCGCTGCCGATCCACGCCGGAACCCCGACCGTGACCGATGGCTTCCACGGCTGGGCGCCGGTGCAGGGCCGCTGGCTGCGCAGCCAGTACGCGGTCACGAGCTCGACCGGGGCGATGACGCGCCAGGACTACGCCGATCCGGCGTTCGGCGGCGAGATCCGCGAGCGCGGCGCGCGGCTGTACTGCGCGGCGCGGCGCGCGCAGTTCGAGCAGGCGGCGCGGCCGTCGTCGATGACGATGGGCCGGCAGGTCGCGCTCGCGCTGTCGATCCTCGGTCACGAGATCGATCTCGGCGTCATCGAGCCGACGTTCACGCTCGACGGCGCCCAGCGGTTCACGAGCTCCGGCGCGGTCGACGGCGCGCAGGCGTTCGAGGTCCCGATGCTGCTCGGCGCGGCGATCACGCCGATCGACGGCATCGGCCTGCCCGGCTTCGGCGAGCTGCGCCACCCGATGGTGCTGATCGCCGGCGATACCGAGGTCGCGAGCGCGGTCGCGCCGGTGTCGCTGCACACCGGAGATCACACGTTCTGCTCCCCGTTCGGCGGCTGCGGCACGGCCCCGACGTTTTCGACCGTGTCGCCCCGGGACTACCTGACCGTGACGCACGCCGATGCCGCGCTCGGCCGCTCGGCGCAGCTGGTCGTCACGGTGCCCGACACGCCGATCTTCACGCTCGGCCTGTTCACCTTGTCCCTGCACGGCTCGGGCACGCTGACGATCGGCGGCGGCGGTGCCGGAGCGCCGGCGGGCGACCGCTTGCTCGCCGGCGTGCCGAGCGGCTGGCCGGTGCCGCCACGCTCGGGCCGGCTGTCGACCTCGCCGTGGTCGCCGATGTACTTCTACGACGAGGAGCCGTGGTCGCCGGTGTTCGACGTCGACGCGCCGCTCACCGGCACGCCGAGCTTCGCGCTGCCGACCGCGGGCGGCGGTGCGACGTTTGGCACCGCCGATCCGATGGTGATGCGCGCGCTCGCCGACGACGATCACCACGTCGCGACCAGCACGTCGGTCGATCTCGGCGTCGGCGGCACCGCCAGCGTCGGCTTCAGTCTCGGCATCGCGGCGTTCGTGCTCGCCGGCACCGGCGACGTCCACGTCGGCTTCGGCCAGCAGATCGACGTCCGCGATGGCGTGCTCGACCTGATGGGGAATGGCTCGGGCTATCCGATGACCGCGCTCACGGTCACGCCATCGACCAGCGCGAGCGTCAACGCGTCGTTCACCGTCACGTTGCACATCCACATCCCGCTCGTGTTCGACACGATCGACGAGACCGTCACGATCGTCACCACGTCGACCGGCAACACCTGGGGCTCGGCGCCGTGGCCGCAGACCAACCGCGCGCTGATCGCGACCGGGTCGCAGTATGGCGACCCGACGTACCAGCCGTGGGCGGTCTCGCACCTGCCATCGTCGTCGACGCCACCGACCTCGCCGGCGTACCCGGCGTTCAACTCGTTCGATCAGGACGTCAACGCGTGCCTCGCCGACACGACGTCGTACCCGCCGGTGCCGCCCGGCTGCCCGCCCACCGCGAACGGCTCGCCGCCGCACGGCAACCTGTGCGTGTTCTCCGGATCGCGGCCGATCGACGGCTGGCTCGGCAACGGCACGACCGCCGCGTGGGCCGGGGCCTGCGCCGACATCCCGGGGCACGTCGACGCGATCCTGCCGGGTGCGACCACCGCTCAGAAGCAATGCTACACGGCCGTGCTGTCGGGGCTGTGCGCGCCGACGTCGCGCGAGCAGGACTGGCACGGCCAGCACGGCGTCGCGCGCATCATCGACATGGTCGTCCCGAATATCGATCTCGGGACGCTGAGCGATCGGTGCGGACGCGCGTTCGCGCCGACGCCCGCGACCGGCACGTTCAACCGGATCTTCGAGTTCGGCGCCTGCGACGACGGCGCGCGGATGCTCGAGCCCACCGACGTGATCACCACCCCGCCCACGCCGGTCGGCACGCCGAGCCCGGTCACCCCCGGCACCTGCCACTAGGAGATGACGATGCGCATCGCGATCGTTCTTGCTGTTCTCGTTGCCGCCTGCGTCGATCCGCGCGACCTGCCGTCGTCGACGGCCGACGAGCCGCTGATCGGCGGCACCCCGCTCACCGCCCCGACCCGCACCGTGGTGATCAACATCCCACCGCTCGGAACCTGCACCGGCATCCTGCTCACCGAGACCGCCGTGCTGACGTCATTCCACTGCTTCAAGACCGGCCTGCCCGCGGGTACGACGGTGTCGCATCCGCTCGGCGCCACCACCGAGACCGCGAACGTGGTGCATGAAGAGCCGCACCCGCTGCGCCTGTTCACCGGGAAGGAACCCGACTGGGACTACGACATCGCCGTGCTCGAGCTCGATCATGCACTCACGATCCCGCTGGGCGCGCGCGACGCGGCACTCGACGATGGCAGCGCCACGCCGGCGGGGTCGGTCGAGTGCGTCGGGGCCGGCGGTATCGTCGAGGGCTCGAGCGTCGGAGTCGGGACGCTGCGCACGCTGACGTTCTCGATCATCTCCGGCGGCACGTCGATCGCCATGAAGCTCAAGGGCTCTCCCGCGCTGACGACGCAGCCGGGCGACTCCGGGGGGCCGTGCTGGAGCACCACGAGCCACCGCATCGTCGGCATCATGCACGGCTATGACCTGAAGACCTACGACAACTTTCTGACGCGCACCAACGGCGCGACCGCCGCGTGGATCGCCTACCAGGCATTCAAGACCACCATGTTCGACGCGAGCTCGTCGCAGACCTTCTGGCCCCCGCCCGCGCAGTGGCGGATCGCCAAGCTCGATTCGGGCGTGGGCAAGCAGATCGTCGGCATCACCAGCGGCGGTCTCGAGATCCGGGGCGGGTCGCGCACCGGCAGTGGTCCGATCGTGTTCAGCGCGGCAACGCCGGTCAGCCTGACCGCGCTGCCGTTCACGTTCACGACCCCCGACGTCGACTTCATCGACGTCACCGGCGACGGGCTCACCGATCTCGTGCTGCCGACCGCGAGCGAGATCGATGTCCTGCGCGCCGCGGGCTCGAAGGCGTTCACGTTCCCCGCCGTCACGACCAGCCTCGGGTCCTCGGCATGGACGCCGGCCGCGGCGCAGTTCGGCAACGTCGACGGGCTCGCGGGCAAGGACTACGCCTGGATCGACGGGACCGGGGTCTGGGTCGGCGTGGCCTCGCCACTCGGCTCGTTCGGAGCTCCCGGCAAGCGGCTCAGCTGGAGCCTGACCGGCGGCGCCGTCGGCCTCGCGGATCTCGATCTCGTGCCCGGCACCGACGTCGGCGTGCTCGGATCCACCACGATCACCACGTACAGCGCCGTCGGGCTCGGCAACCTCTCGACCGTCGGCAAGTCGAGCACGCTGGCCGCGCCCGGCAGCAGCTGGGACCTGTACTCGGGCTTCCTGCCCGTGGATCGCCGCACGCCACCCCTCCCGCTCGATCCGAGCGACTGGGTCGCGATCCGCGGCCAGTCGCTCGTCACCCAGCTCAACGATCTCGCCGGGGGCTTCACGACGTTCAACTCGACGCAGGTCGAGGTCGGCGCCGGCTGGGAGCTCGCGTCGACCATGGCGGACCTCAACAACGACGGCTCGGCCGACTGGATCGGGATCGACGACACCTACGTCTACATCAAGCCGGGCCTGGGCAACGGCCGGTTCGGTCGCCTGAAGATGCAGGAGCACGGGCTCGGTCCGGTCACCTACGATCGCCTCCGGTTCGCCGACATCGACGGCGACGGCTACCTCGATCTCGTCGCGCTCAGCACGCCCACCGCCGCGTCCGTCAGCGTGCTGCCGTTCAAGCCGAGCAGCGCCGGCGTGGTGTTCAGTCCGCTGACGTCGGACGGCACCTGGAGCTGGGCGGACCTCCTGGCGTCGATGACCAAGATCGCCGTGTGGCGGACGCTGCCGCTCGATCTGCTGTGCGGCGCCGTGCCGTGTGGCTCGAAGACCGGCAGCGCCGGCAAGCGCAAGGTGACCGGCGGCGGGCTGCTCGCGACCGTGCAGGTCAGCGTGCAGGGTGCACCCGCGGTCACGACGCTCGACGACGGCGTGCCGCGCACCGGCCGCTGGCGCTGGACGCCCGACTACGCGCTGCGCGCGACCGCCGACCTCGACGGCGATGGCAGCGACGAGCTGGTGTTCACCGACGCGCGCGGCATCGTCGGTGCCGGCCGCACGGCCGACGGCCTCGCGCTCGTCGTCGCGCAGTCGTTCGACGCCGCGATCGGCAACGTCGCGGTGGCGGCCGACGCGCAGCTCGCGAACGCCGGCGACACCGACCACGACGGCCGCGACGAGCTGCTGGTCCAGAGCAGCGCCGGCGCCGTGCTCGCGAAGCTCGGCGCCGCCGGGCTCGAGCCGGTCTGGAGCCTGCCCGACACGACGACCACGCGCGGCGACACCGCGGCCGTGCAGCAGCAGGAGCAGCACCGCTACGCCGCGCTCGCGGTCGTCCCGGGCACGCACGTTCGCGCGGTGACCACCGGCAGCGGCGACGCGGACCTGTACCTGCGGCTGGGCGCCGCGCCGACGTTGACCGCGTTCGATTGCCGGCCGTTCACGGGCACCGCGAACGAGACCTGCGATCTGGTCGTCCCGCAGGGCGTCACCACCGCCTGGGTGATGGTCGTCGGCTACACCGCGGCGAGCTACCACCTCGACGTCACGTACACACCCGCCGAGGGGCTGGTCGCGCCCGCCGGCGACCTCGACCACGATGGCTACGCCGATCTGGTCGTCGCCAGCGCCGGCACGTGGACGGTGTACCGCGGCACGCCGCAGGGCCCCGCCCCCGCGTTCGCCGCCGCCGCGATGCTCGGCGATCGCGTGATCGGCAGCGACACCGGCGTGCTCGTCGCACGCGCCGATGGCCTCTGGCGCCTGACCGCGCAGGGCAGCGCGCGCGTCCTGCCCTGGGGCCTCGGGCTCGATGCCGGCTCGCGGGTCGTGCCGCTCGGCGACATCACCGGCGACGGCCAGACCGACTTCGCGGCGATCGCGCAGGGCACGCTGTGGCTGTTCGGCGCCGGCGCGAACGGGCCGGCGGTGATCGCGGCGTCGGGTGTGCCGGCAGGGGCCACCGTGGTCGCGGCCGGCGAGCTCGACGAGATCGCCGGCGCCGAGGTCGTCGTTGCCAGCGGTCAGCAGCTGGTGGTCTACGCGCCGGCCGGCTCGCAGCTCGTGCCTCGCACGACCGCCACGCTCGGTGCCACGCCGGATCAGACCGCGGCCGTCAGCGCCAGCTCGCAGCTGCCGCGCACCGGCGCGCGGCGGTCGCTGGTGCTGCAGCTCACCGGCTTCGCACCGCCGCAGTGATCGCGCGAGCGAGCCGGCGTCGCACGACGGCTCGCCGACCGCGGCGCCGGATCCGGCCGCGGCCGGGCTCAGTAACGAGCTCGGCGCCGGTGACGAGCTCGGGTTCGGTGACGAGGTGGGCTCAACAACAAGCCGCGCTCAATGACGTCGGCTCGACGGCAATGTTGGGCTCGACACCGGCGTGGGGTTCGCCGTCGGATTCGGCAACGGTGTCGGGTTCGGAGTCGGGTTCGGCAGCGGTGTCGGGTTCGGACTCGGGTTTGGTGTCGGGTTCGGACTCGGCGTCGGATTCGGAGTCGCATCCGGCGTCGGGCTCGGCGACGGATCTGGCAGACAGGTATCCACCTCGGCGGCGCTCCTGCCGAGCAGCTTGGGCGGGCACGTAGCCTTGCATCCGGACTTCTGATCCGTGATGTAGCCCTTCGGCGACGCATCACCGGAACACTTCGCGGTGTACTTGGAGCCAAAGACCTTGCCGCCGAGGAACGTGATGTAGCCCTCCCCGGAGGCCTCGAACTCGGTATGGAGCTTGGCCGTGCCGGTGCGCCGGACGAACGTGCCGGTGCCGCTGTCGTCCAGCGTGGTCCGGATCGACGGCCGGCATTCGTCGCCCTCGAAGTCCACCTTGTAGCCGGCATCGACCACGAGCACGCCCTCGATCTTCCAGCCAAGCTTCTGCTGCGTGCTGACCTTGATGGTCATGACGAGGTCGTTGTACTCGCAGGTCTGGGAGCCTCGGTAGATCTGCGGCTCGAAGCAGTGGAACGGCTCGCCGGTCACGACCGCGCACGCCGCCTTGTCGGCGCCCGCCGTCATGTGACAGGTCGCGAGCGCCTCTCGATCGCCGACGCCTTTCCGGGCGTCATCGTTCTGGTTGCAGGCCCAGTCCAGCAACTCGAAGATGCCGGCCGTGGCGGTGCCCTCGTGCGCGCCGATCAGCGCCAGGAGCCCCAGCGCGCCGATCCAGCGATCAGCGCGCATGTCCCGGCATCGCCCTGGACGTTGGCGTCGGGAACGGGGTCGGGAACGGCGTCGCGAACGGCGTGGGATTCGGTGTCGGGAACGGCGTCGGGTTCGGCGTCGGGAACGGCGTCGGGAACGGCGTCGGGTTCGGCGTCGCGGTCGGCGTCGCGGTCGGCGTTGGCGACGGCGACGGGCTCGGCGAGGGCGACGGTGACGGGCTCGGCGTCGGCGTCGGCCCCGGATCCTCACAGACCTCTTCGAGTGCGCCGGAGGTCACATTCATCATCGTCTTCTTCTTGCACGGGCACAGGTTGACCGAGGCCTCCTTGTAGTAGTCGATCGTGACGCCGCGGCCGCACTTGGCCTCGCCTTCGAGGGTCACGCCGAAGCCTTGCGGCGAGGTCAGCTCGAGCTTGCCGGTCACCTTGTATTCGACCTCGGCGAACAACGTGCCATTCTCCGTGACGTACTTGCCGCCGTTGCCCTCGGCGGGCATCGGGTCTCTCGCCTTGGGCGTGCAGGCGCCCTTCGGCGTCTTGTCGGCGCTGACACCGAAGCTGATCGCGCCGGTGGTCTCCGCGGTCCAGCCGGCGGGCAGCTTGAGGCCGGCCTTGATCGAGATCGACGCATTCTGGTACGCGCAGTACTTCGGCTTCGCCGGATCGGGCGGCGGGGGCGGCTGGGGGGCGGCCGTGCCTTCCGGCGTGGCGCAGTCCCACGGGGTGCCCTCGATCAGGCTGCAGTAGTCGTTCGTGCCGCGCTTGACGTTGCACTCGCTGGCGAGGTCATCCTTGATCGCGGTGGTGGTGGCGTCGCCCTTCTCGCCGACGCAGTACACGAGAAAGTCGAGCGGAGATGCGGCGCGCGCCGGTGTGGCGCTCGCAACGAGGACGGTCAGCGCACCGAGCGCGAGGATCATCGAATTCTTCATGATGGGGTCTCCCGGGGTGTGGCTCAGTGGCAGGCGGGGAAGTCGGCGTCGGTCGCGGCGGTCAGGCCGTCGAGCCTGATCGGCAGATCGAGGCACGCGTCGAACTCGCTGTGCCGCGCGGCGACGAGGTCCGCGAACCCGAGCGTCTCGGGATCGCCCTTGGCCTCGGACTGGACGACGCGGCGCAGCCGCAGGACGACCCAGCCGGTCTCCGGCGTGAACGCGAGATCGGTGCGCGCGTGAAACGCCGCGCCCATCGCCGACTCGTGGATCCCCGCGCCGTCGCGCGCGTAGCCGCGGTTGTAGCCGACCACGTCGAGCGCGACGAGCTTGCGCTCCCCATCGCTGTAGATCGCGAGTGGGGTATTGCGCGTGACCTGCCAGATCACTGCGCTGCCCTCATCGAAGGCCTTGTCGAGATAGGCCTGATCGGGCGCCCCGGCCTCATAGGCCTTGCCGACCTGGAGCTGCGTGTTGGGCGCCGGCAATGACTCGACGAGATCGGTGACCGGTCCTGGGAACGCGCCCCCGGTGTCGAGCTTGCCGTCGTCGGACATGGACATGACCAGCCCGCCGGCGTCGGAGCGCCGCAGCTGCGTCCGCGCCGTCGCGCGATCGCGGACGACGTCGATCGCGATCGCGGTCCCGGGGAGCGCGTGGACCTCGGCGTCGGCGAGCTCCTTGCCCGCACCCTTGTAGGGCAGGCGCGGCGCGCGCGGGGCGACGCTCGGGCCGACGCTCGTGACGTTGGCGCCAGGTGGTGAGTCGGCGGCGCCGGAGGACGGGGTGCTCTGGCCGGTGCAGCCCGCGAGCGCGGCGGCGCCGGCGAGGCCGAGGACGGACCGGGACATACGAAGTGTCATGAGGGCTCCTTGGGGTTCGCCGCGAGCCACAGCAGCTTTGGTGCCATGCACGGAACACTGTGACCCCATGAGCTTGCGCCGCGCGTCGAGCGGCAGTGCAGGCCGCGGCCCGCAGCGAGCTGCTGCCGCCGGCCTGCATCGGGATCATTCGCCGGCGCCAGGCAGCGCGGAGCGCGCCGTGGAGGCACCCGCGCCCGCTCACCCCGCCGGTGGTGCGCCGCCGGCGTCCGGCGCGCGGCTCATGGGAGGCTCAGCGATCGACAGCCGAACCGAGAAGCTGTTCGCGCGCCACGGCGACGAGATCGCGAAGCAGGAAGATGTCACGTCGAAGCGCGTCCGCCGGCGGGTCCGCAGGAATACGACCACCGGGAGTGGGATAGCGAAACGCAGTCGCGTACGCGGAATAGCCAACGAACGGCAGCAATCGAGCAGGCCACTCATTCTCGCTCGGGAAGCGCTTGAACAGCTCTTCCAGGCGGTGCTCGACACCCGCCTCGATGCCGCAGGTGAGAGGCAGTGCCTTGGTGATCTTTTCGACAGCTTGCTGGACGTGATATGCGGAGTAGCGGTTGCCACCGGCCAGGAGAAGCTCCGCAGCTTCAGCGTCCTTCGCAGCGAGCTCGAGGTATGCCCGGACTCGCTTCTCAACGCTCATAGAGCTTGCGCCCGCGCAGCATCGCGGCTCTCGGCAACGAGTCCAGCTCGTCCTTCTCCTCGTCGAACTCGCTTCGGGTGCACGGGACGATGTCGGCCGTGACGCGAGCTTCCCATCCGAGACGCCACGCGCGCACGGGATCAAGCTCGAGCTCGGGCGTTCCATCCGGCATCACGACGAGGAGGTCATAGTCGCTCGTGGGCCTCGCGCGATTCTCGGCGCGGCTTCCGAAAAGCCAGACCTCCAGCGGGTGCATGGCCTCGACCACATGACGAACGAGCCGCTCCAGCGGCGCGTCCATCGTCGAGGTCGCGGAAGGCATGAACAATCGTAGCATCAGCCGGGCTCAGGGTGGGCGTGACAAGGCATCGTCGTGGCGCCGTTCAGCGTTGCGGAGATCTGGAAGATCGCGGCGCTCGGGCTCGGGATCACGGTGATGCGGGTGTGGGAGCTCGGGTTGACACGTCCGGCAGGCCATCGTTGCGATCGATGCTCTACGATACGGCCGTGGAGCAAGCGCTCGAGGACCAGCAGTTCGGCGCGGTCACCGTCCTGTACGGCGAGCGGCGCGGCAAGTATCCGCACGGCAACACGCTGATCGTGCGCGGGCGCGAGCGGGCGCTGGCGATCGATCCGTCGCTCGGCCTGGTCGCGCGCGGCGCGCACCCGCCCGGCGTCGATCTCGTGCTGCACAGCCACTGCCACGAGGACCACTTCGCCGGGAGCTTCCTGTATCCCGGCGCGCCGTGGCTGTTCCACGAGGCCGATCTGCCGGGGATTCGCTCGCTCGACGCGCTGATGGACCTCTACGGCTACCCCGAGCCGATCCGCTCGACGTGGTCGAAGGCGGTGGTCGAGCAATTCCACTTCACGCCGCGGCCCGACGCGACGGCGTTTCGCGGCGGCGACGTGTTCGATCTCGGCGGCGTCACGGTCGAGGCGATCCACGCACCGGGTCACACCCGCGGCCACTGCTTCTTCCGGATCGAGCCGGTGGGGCTGGTGTACCTGGCCGACGTCGACCTCTCGAGCTTCGGCCCGTACTACGGCGACGCCTGGTCCGACCTCGAGGACTTCGAGCGCACGCTGGCGAAGGCGCGCGAGCTCGACGCGCGGTACTACGCGACGTTCCACCACATCGGCGTGATCGAGGGCCGGGCGGCGTACGTCGAGCGGCTGGACCGCTTCGCCGGCGTCATCGCCGACCGCGAGCGCCGGCTGCTCGACTACCTCGCCGAGCCGCACACGCTCGATGACATCGTCCGGCACCGCTTCGTGTACCGGCCGCAAGATCAGGTCGCGTTCGCCGACGGCGTCGAGCGCCGCAGCATGTCCCTCCACCTCGCTCGCCTCGTGCGCGACGGCCGCGTCGGTGAGCTCGCGCCCGGTCTCTACCGGCGACGCAGCGCGTGATTCGTTCCTCCCACGGCGACGGCAGCCGGCCCGGCTCGGGCCGTGTTACCCTGGTTCGCGAAGCGCGCATGGTGGAGAACCTGTCACCGGTTCGGCACGCAGGAGTCCAGTGGCGACGGGCGGCCGTCGGGCTCGCGGTGGCCATCACCGTTGCCTCGCTTGCGCCGGTCGCCGGGTGTGGCGATCCGGACGGCGGCGGCGGCGACGCGGGGCCCACGCCGACCGGCGATCCCGCGACCGGGACCGGCGGCGGTCGCAACCTGACCTGCGGCCGCTCGAGCTTTTCGCCCAACGCGCTGTTCTATCAGGACATCTCCAGCGCCGCGCTCGACGTCGAGTCCGCCCGGATCCTGGCGGCGCTCGACGGCAGCAACTGGGGCGACTCCGGCGATCGGCAGACCCTGGGGATCGACTTCTCGTTCGAGGTCAACTGCGCCGCGTCGAACGTCGCCCGTCGCGTGTACGTCCAGGACGGCAACAACCAGCCCGACTGCGACCTGACCGCGGTCCCGCTGCCCATCGGCGGCAAGACCGAAGGCGCCGACAGCTACGCGTGCTCCGGCGGGGACTGCCACTTGATCGTCTATCAGGGCAGCCGGCTGTACGAGCTGTACCAGGCCAACATCACCGGCGGCGTGGCGATCGGCGGCGCGTTCACCGGCACCTGCCTCGCGATCTGGGATCTCACGCGCGACTACTGGGACGCTTCCAACCACTCACCGGGCTACAGCCGCGGCGATACCTGCGACGGCGGCACCGCCTCGGACCTCCCGATCGCGCCGATGCTGCTCACCGCCGAGGAGCTCAACGCCGCGATCGCGAGCGACGGCATCATCCACCACGCGCTGCGCTTCACCATGGTGAACAGCCGCGTCCGCTCGAATGGCTATGTCCATCCGGCCACGCACTACGGCTTCGGCGGCACGAGCGGCGGCGACGACACGCTCCCGACCGGCGCGCGCCTGCGGCTGCGCAAGGACTACAACCTCGCCAGCCTGCCCAGCGACGCCGCCCGCGTCGTGGCTCGCACCCTGCAGCACTACGGCATGTACCTGGTCGACGGCGGCAACATCTACATCTCGGCGACAAGCGATGCCAGCGACCTGCTCACCGGCTCCTCGGTCGGAGCGCTGCGGCCGCGAGACTTCGAGATGGTCGGCGGCGGCCGGCGCATCGGCAGCCACGACTACGCGTGCACGCACGTCCCGATCGTCGACTGACACGGCGCTCGCCGGCGGTCGGCATCGATGATGCAATGACCAGTGGTGATGGCCGGACCCGAATCTACCGAGCTTGGCGTGATCTTCGACCTGGCAACCGTCGAGCAGGAGCTGCGGCGCGAGGAGGCCTATGCCCGTGAAGGCCACACTGCGCGGACGCTGGTGCGCGCCCCCGACCTGCGGGTCGTGCTGATCGCGATGAAGGCCGGCAGCCGGGTCGCGGCGCACACCCTGGACGAGACCGTCTCGATCCAGGCGCTCGGCGGCCGGCTGCGCCTCCAGGTACCGCGGCTCGCGCGACCGGGCGCCGACGGCGTCCTCGAGCTCTCCGCCGGTCGGGTGCTCGTCCTCGAGGCCGGCACCGAGCACGCCGTCGAGGCGGTCGGCGACAGCGCGTTTCTGCTCACGTTCGGCTGGACGCCCAAGACGCCGGCTGGCTGAGCGCCCCGCCGAGTTCGCCGGTTCCTGCACGACATTGCCGTTCTGCGCTGTATCGCTCGCTGCCGCATCGCGCTACAGGCTAGAAGACGATGAGCCAGGTGCGCACGTGGTCGGGCTGACGGATCCCGATCTGCCTCTGCGCGAGGATCTCTTGCGCTCGCTGGCCGAGGCGTTCCGCGCCGCGCGCCAGCCCGCCCGGCTGTGGGAGGTCGGCGAGGCGTCGGAGAACCCGGCGTTTCGCGAGCTCGCCGGCAAGCGGCGTGACGAGGTCACGTTCGATACCGTGTGGCGCCTGCGCCGGGATCTCGGACGCTTCGAGCGGCCGGGCCTGCGTTATTACCTGCCGTGCTTCCTGTGCGCCGCGTTCGTCGATCGCGAGATCGCGGCGTGTGTGATCGCGTACCTGGCGCGCGGGCCCTGCGACCGCGATGCGCTGTGGCCGAGCGAGAAGCGCGCGGTGCGCGACGTCCTGATCGAGCTGCGCGATCGCGAAGCCCACGCCGCCGCCGGCGCTGCGCTGACCGCGTACTGGGATGCGCCGGAGATCGCGGCGGACGACGAGCTGCGCGAACAGGTCGTGCGCCGGATCCTCGCGGGCTTTGCGGGCGATGCCGCCGCCGCCGAGATCGACCCGCGCGAGGTCGAGCGGCTCGGCGTGGACGAGCTGGCGGCGCTCGGCGCCGTCGAGCTCCGGCGGCGGCTGCCGGCGCTGCTACTGTCGGTGCCGGAGAAGGCGACGGCCGGTATCGTCGCGCTGCTGTCGCCCTCGGAGACGCCCGATCGCGGCCTGATCGATCGGCTGGCCGCGATGCTGTCGCGGGGCCAGGCCGGCGTGGTTCGCGACGTGCTGCGCTATGCCCGGACCCGCAACCCCGAGCGCTGGAGCGAGGACGACGCACAGTTCTGGGCCGCGCGAGCCCGCCGCCGGGCGCCGGCGTCCTGATTGGCAGTCTCCGCACGGCGGCCGCGCACCGGCGACCGGTCAGAGCACCAGGTTGCACAGCAGCACGAACGCGAGGCCGACCACCGACAGCAGGGTCTCCATCACCGACCAGGTCTTGATCGTCTCGCCCACGGTCATCCCGAAGTACTCCTTGACCAGCCAGAACCCGGCGTCGTTGACGTGCGAGAAGAACAGCGAGCCTGCGCCGATTGCCAGTGACAGCAGTGGCAGGTTGATCCCGGGGATCCCGGCGGCGATCGGCGCCATGAGCCCCGATGCCGTGACCGTGGCCACCGTGGCGGAGCCGGTCGCGACGCGGATCCCGACGGCGATCAGCCAGCCGAGCAGCAGGGGCGAGATCGAGCTCCCCGCCGCGGCTTTGCCGATCACGTCGCCGACGCCACTGGCGATCAGCATCTGCTTGAAGCCGCCGCCCGCGCCGATGATGAGCACGATGCCCGCGATCGGCGCGAGGCTGCTGCCCAGGCGATCGCTGACTCCCTTGCGCGATACCCCGCGCAGATAGCCAAAGCTGAACATCGCCACGATCACCGAGAGCAGCAGCGCGATCAGCGGGGCGCCGAGGAAGTCCATCACTGCGCGCGCCGCGGCGGCCTTGTCGAGCAGGACGTCGGCCAGCGCCTTGCCGAGCATGAGCACCACCGGGAGCAGCACCGTGCCGAGCGTCACCGGGAAGCTCGGCGCATGCTCGAGCGCGTCGCCGGGACCGCGCACGAACTGGTTCGCGAGCTCGGCCGGCGGCTCGGGTCGGACCCGCGCGCCGATCCACGCGCCGAACACCGGTCCGGCGATGATCACCGTCGGAATCGCGATCAGGAGGCCGAGCCCGATGGTCTGCCCCAGGTCGGCCTTGAGGGCGTCGACCGCGATCAGCGGCCCGGGATGCGGCGGCACGAGGCCGTGGATCACCGACAGCCCGGCCAGCGCCGGGATGCCGACGCGGATCACCGAGCTCCCCGAGCGCCGGGTCATGAGCAGGATCACCGGCATGATCAGGACCACGCCGACCTCGAAGAACAGCGGGATCCCGATGATCATCGCGATCAGCGTCATCGCCCACGGCAGGCGACGGTCCCCGGCCCAGCCCAGGATCGTCGCCACGATCCGATCGGCGCCGCCGGAGTCGGCGAGCAGCCGGCCCAGCATGGTCCCGAGCCCCACCAGCACGCCGACGCCGCCGAGCGTGCTGCCAAAGCCGCCCTCGAACTGCTTGACCACGTCGGTCGCGCGCAGCCCCGAGGCCAGGCCGACCACGCCCGAGCCGATGATCATCGCGAGGAACGCGTGCACCTTGAACGTGGTGATGAGCACGACGATCGTGGCGATGCTGGCCAGCGCCGCGACCACGAGCCAGGTGTCGCTGCTGGTCCAGGTCATCGGCCGTGCCCCGCGGTGAGACCGACCGCGGCGGTCACCGCGTCGACGATCTCCGCGGGCGTGCCCTGGATCGGTACGATGACCGCCGCCTCGTCGGCCGCCGGCGGCTCCAGGTCGGCGAACTGGCTGGCGAGCATCTCGGCCCGGAAGAAGTGGCCATGTCGCGCGGCCAGGCGTCGCGCGATCAGCTCGCGGCTGCCTTCGAGGTAGACGAACTGGACCTCCGGCCGGCGCAGCACGTCGCGGTACTTGCGCTTGAGCGCCGAGCAGGTGACGACGCCCGGCTCGTGGTGCGCGATCCGCTCGTCGATCCACGCCGCGATCGCCGCCAGCCACGGTCCACGATCCTCGTCGGTGAGCGGCTGGCCAGCCGCCATCTTCGCGACGTTTTCCTGCGAGTGGAAGTCGTCGGCCTCCGCGTAGGCCCAGCCCAGCCGGCCGGCGAGCAGCGATCCCACCGTCGTCTTGCCGCTGCCCGAGACGCCCATGACGGCCAGCACCGGTGGGACGGTCATGCGCCCACCGTACCATCCGCGCCCCGCGCCGCCCCGGATCCACGTCGCGCCGGCGACGCGATCACCGAGCGCGACCACGTGCGCAGGCGCACGAGCGCGCCTCCGGGCGGAATGCCCCGAAGCCGCGATGCGGCACGCCGCGCGAGCTCGGGATCACGCCGCGGCGAGCGCGCGCTCGCGCCAGAACGGCGCCTCGGGCCAGCGTTGTTCGCCCGCGTAGTGCGCGCGCAAGCGCATCCGGTAGAGCCGGCGGATCTCGGCCAGCGTGGCGGCGTAGGCCTGGAGCTGCACGTCGTTGCCGCCGAGCGCCGCCGGGATCGCATGCGCCACGGTCATGCCGGCGTGCAGCGCCGAGAACATGCCCTGCGCTGCCGCTGGATCGAAGCTCAGCGCGGCGTCGCCGACGGCGACCCAGCCGGGGCCGAGCACCGGATCGAGCCAGGCGCCGCCGGCGTCGTGGGCGCCAAGCGGCGCGGCGAGCTCGGCGCCCGGGAACGCGGCGGCGACGTGCCGGGTGACCGCCAGGGCCGCGCGCCACTCGTCGGGCCGCGCCACGAGGCGCGCCGCGTCCGCCGGGCGCGTGTGCAGCATGAACACCGGGGCGCCGCCGGGGAGCAACGCCGCGTACCACCAGCCCTCGGGCACGGTCTCCACCACGGTCCGGTTCAGGTGGTATTCCGCATGTGAGCATGCACGGCCAACCACCGCCACCAGCGGCTCGTCGCGCCGCCGCCGGGCGCCCAGCCGTCGCGCCAGCGGCGCCCTGCGCCCGCCGGCGTCCACCAGGAAGGCCGCGCGCCACGTGGCCCCATCTCGGCTGCGCAGCGTCCAGCGCCCCGCGTCGCGCGCCGCATCGACGAGCCGCACCGCGTGAACGTCGGCGCCCGCCGATCGCGCGGCGCCGACCAGCTCGGCCTCGAACGCCGCGCGGTCGAGCCGAAACCCCGCGCCGTCGGGCTCGTTCAGGAAGTCGCGGCGGATCGGGTCCGGCGAGCCCCAGATCGAGATGTTGCCGCCGATCGACGCGTGCCGCCCGCTCGCCCCCGGCGGCGGCAAGCCACACGCGCGGAGCAGCCGATCGGCGGCGCCGGGCAGCGCCTCGCCGGGCTTGGCCGGTGCAGCGCCGAGCCCCAGCCGGGGATCGCAGAGCAGCACCGACAGGCCCGCACGGGCCAGCAGGCCGGCCGCCACCGCGCCGGCGGGACCGGCGCCGGCCACCGCGACATCGTACGTGGCGACGGTGCTCACCTCCGGAAGCGGATCCGGATCGCGGCGAACGCGTTCCTGTGCTCCTCGTCCTCCCAGCCGGCCCGCTGGGCAGGCGTCGGCGGCCGCGCCGGGGCGGCGGCGAGCAGCCGGGCGTGGTGCTCGAGCGCTTGCACGCGCTCTGCGGGGATGTTCTCGACGTAGATCACCGGCGGAAAATCCGGATCGTGGGGCAGGCCCGGCCGCGCCTCGACCACGCCCATGTCGGCGAAGTCCGCCACCATCTTCATCATGGCCTCCACCGGATCGCGTGGCAGTCCGCGGGTCCAGAACGCGCGGCGGTTGAACGCGGCGAGGCGCTCGGCGCGCGGCCGGGTGGTGTCCATCACGATCCGGTACTCGGCGTCGGTCAGCACCTGGTTGGGCACGCGCGCCGGCCAGAACGACGGAATGAACGGATCGAAGCCGTCGGGATAGCCCGAGCGGCAGAACGCGGTGTCGCCCTGCCACGGCAGCGCCATCCAGCGGCTGATCGTGCCCGCGGTCTGGTCGTAGACCGGCCCGCCCGGCGCCAGCGCGATCGCGGGCGTCAGCTCCGTGCCGACATCGATCGGCACCTCGGCCTCGGGCCGCAACCGGATACGGAATGGCGCCTCGAACAGGCTGGTGTGCCGCATCGGCCACGTCATCTCGCAGCCGGGGTGGAATGCGTCGGCCAGACAGAAGTGCAGCGCGGCCTGGTCGAGCATCGCCGGCTGCTGGGCGAGCGGAACCTCGTCGATCCGGCGCGGCGGTGTGACATCGGGCTTCCAGTCGTCGAGGAACTCGCCGTCGACCCAGCGCTGCAGGTGGACCTGCTGAACCGCGGGCAGATCGAGCACGTTGCGCGGCGAGTCCACCGTGGACGACCCGTAGGCATCGCCGTACAGATACGGCCACATCCGAGGCTGGTAGTACGGCGTGTCGAACGGCCGGAACGAATTCATGATCACCCGGCGCAGCTCGCCCCAGGTGTCGGCCGGACCGCCGGCGACCTCGCGCGGCGGCAGCTTCGCCAGCCTCGCGACGAATTCGCGGTCCTCGAAGTCCATTGGTCCGTCCTTGCCAAACATCGCGGCAAAGCCCTTGTTCACCCACTGCAGATTCGACAGCCGGCGCAGGAACGGCAGGATGTCGCGGGAGAACGACGTGGTCTCCGGCATCGCCAGCCAGCCGCAGGCGACGTAGCAATCGACCAGCAGGTCGTACATCGTGCGCCAGCCGATCACGCCGGTGCCGTAGTTCGGCGGCGCGCAGACCACCCAGGCGTGCTGCACGGGCACCGCACGGCCGTCGATCGATACGGTGGCGGTCACGGGGCCGTCGGAGATGTCGTCGTACCACTCATTGGCATTGTTGAAGCTGTCCGGATCGGCGGGAACGTAGACCGGCGCGCCGGTGGGCGATCCAGACTTGCCGTGACCGCCCAGCACCAGCAGCCGGCCGGAGGCGTCGGTCCGGATCTCGCCGAGCGGCACCGTCACGCCCATGAACGTCCCGGTGTCGAACGCGTGATCCGGACCGCCCGACACCGACTTGCCGGCGATGCTGCGCGGCCCCGGATCGATCGCCAGCGCCTCGCGCGCATCGCCTTTCACCTTCGGGTTGCGGAGCGGCATGGCCTTGCCGGCGGCGTCCGGGATGTCGAGCGCCAGCTGGAACTGGTACCACTGCGCCTTGCGATTCGCGACGTGCACGGTCCACTGCAGATCAGCGCTGTCGGCGGTGAGCTCGCGCACCACCTGCCCCGCGGCGTTGTAGCCATAGACGCGGAACTCGGCGGCCTCACGCTTCAGCCCGCCGGCGGCGTCCCGGTACGCCCCGGGCGGCAGCGGCGCGGGCTCGGTGACCTGCGGACCGATGTAGTACTCGCTCGCGCTGTCGCCGACCCGGCACATGCCAATCGCGGGATGGATCGCGGCGCGCACGATCACGCTGTCGGTGGCCGGTGGCCAGTCTGCCCCGGGCCTGGGGCGGTCCGGCTCGCCGGTGGGTACGCCATTGACATCGCGCCGCAACTGGGCCGACGCCGCGTAGACCTCGCGCCGGGCCGCGGCGATTGACCCCTGCGGGCGATGGTCCTCGGTCACCCGCCAGATGTTCCACGACAGGTTCTCTCCGTACGCCGGCTGGCCGCGCGCGGAGACGTCCTGCTGATCGAGGATCAGATCGGCGAGGTGCACCGGCGGACTCGCCTCCTCCGTCCACGGGATCATCGCGTCGTCGAGCGGCTGGGTCGCGGGATTCGTGCGGAGCTGAACACAGAACTTCAACGTCACGGGCCCCGCGCGGAGCCGTGCCTCCAGATCCGCGGCGAGGTACGTCGGATCGGCGGGCGGCGACCCCGGCGCCGGCACCGAGACGGTCGGCTCGAGCTTGTACTTGACGAACTCGCCCGGACCGAACGCGAATGGCAGGCAGCTCCAGTACGGACTGGCGAGCACGCTGCCGACCGGCTTGGCCATCTCGTCCAGGATCTTGCTCGACGCGGGGTGGTCCTTCAGATAGCTGTCGTAGTCGTGGTTCACCACGCCGGCGCGCGTGAACTCGCACATGTCGCGCGCGGTGGCGACGAAGAACACGCTCATGTTCTGGAGGAGGAAGTCGAACGTCGGATCCTCCGGCGCGCCGAACAGCTTCGCACCCGGAACCCCGAACAGCTTGATGCCGATCCCGAGCGTGCTCTGGTAGTCGTTCATGGTCGGCAGCGTGTCCGACGAGAACCGCACCCAGGCGGTGTATTCGTCACCCGCGAACAGGCCGACGCGATGACGCCTGTCGACGTCCTGCTTGATGCGAAACCTGCCGCGCACCACGCCGTGGGGCTTCAGGAACACCGGGCGCATCGCGGGACACTGCCCGGCCTTGATCCGGCCGGCCTCGATCATGCCGACAAACATCTGGACCAGCGATCCGATCGGATCGGTGGCGCAGTCCACGGTGGGGCCGGCGGCCGGCGCGCTGGCCTCGCCGTGAAGAGCTTCGTGCTGGAGACGATGGGTCATGTACACTCCGCGCTGATTCGATTGCCCGGGAAGAATCGAAGTGCACGATTCACCCCCACAGTAGAAGACGCCGCCGCGTCACCGGCGTCAAGCGCGCGGGCCTGGCCACGACTCGCTGCAACACCTTGCTGCACACCCGAGCTCCGGAGCGCACAGCCGCGGCGTGAACCGCCGGCCCGTCGAGCGCCAACGAGGTAGTGCGAGAGCAGATTTCCTGGACAGGTCACCGGTCGACGACGCGCGTCTCAGGGGATTGCTGGTATCCACTTCGGCCGAATTCCTGCCTGATGCGTCATCAGTGGAAATTTTCAGCGGATCACGTGATACCGCGGAAGGCGATCGGGGCTACGCCAGCACGCGGGCGTCGAGTGCCCGTATCGCAGCTGGACGTGCAGACCCACCCGGGCGCACCGCAGATCGCTAGCCCGACGAGTCCTACATCGTGTCGTGCTGGACCAGCCCGGCGCCCCGCGGCGCACATCGCAATGCTCGATGAGCAACTCGTCATTCCTCGTAGGCGATCTCGTCGAGGAAGAACTCAGCCCCATCGGGGTTGTTTGCGGCGCTGATCGAGAATGCGAAGCCACCGGCAACGCGGGTTCGATCTCCACCTCGAAGATCGATCGCGTAGCGTTGCCAGTTGTTCTTGAGACGAACGGGACCCGTGGTCCGTATTCGCAATGAATCCCGATATCGGTCGCCGGCCTTTCCCATGCCACCCGCGATGAACTCCACAGTCTCTCCGCCGCTGCGACCCCGGGCGTGAAACGTCACAAAGTTGGCCCACGACAGATCGAAGCCGCCGTCGCGCGTCCCCCAGTTGCGCTCCGGCTGCTGCCAGTAGACGCCCGCCCATCCGTCTTCATCGCTCGGGCGATACGTCACCTGGATTGCCGTGTGGCCCTTGAACGGAGCCGTCGTACTCCCGGCGTTCACCTTCAAGTCGCCGGTGTCGCCCATGAAGCCAGAAGGTGTGAAGCGCTCGCATCCCGAGCCTTCGTCATCGTAGACATGGAACGGCGCACGCGTGAGCACCTGCGCACCCGCCGGCGACGGAGCTGCCTCCAGGCGGATGTCGTCGAGGAAGAACGTGATCGGCTGCGGGTTTTGACACCGGCTCGCGAACCAGGCGAACGCCGTGGCCACGCGGCGTCGATCAGCCCCGCCGAGCGCGATCGAGACCGGCTGCCAGTCACGCGACAGCACCAGCGGCCCCGACGACCGCGCCGGCCGCAGCGTGTCACGCTGGCGCTCCTCCGGCGCCCCGGCGCCGCCGACCTGGAACTCGACGACCTCGCCGCCACGGTCGCCCTTGACCCAGAAGCTCAGCCGATCGAAGCGACCGAGATCGCGACCTGCGGGTTCGCCAGGCTGAGCCGCCGGTGCTTGCCACGCGGCACCCGCCCATCCCTTCGTGCCGTCGGGCCAAAACTGCGCTCGGATCGCCATTTCGCCCCCGTGAGGAGCCGATCGATCACACGCGAACAGGTCGATCTTGTCGGTGTCGCCCATGCGCATCGCGGGAATGAACTTCGACTCATCACTGAGCCAGTCGGAGTAAACGGCGGCGTTGCCGCGCGGCTCGCGGGTCCCCGGTGCATCGGCGAGTGCTGGAGCACCCGAGGTCGGTGGTGTCCGGTCGCCACATATCGCAGCCCCCGCGACGGGGGAGCCGACGCGCGTGGCGAGCAGCGCCGCCGGGATCAACGCGCCGGAGATGTCGTACTTGGCAGCCCGGGTGGCATCCGCATATCCCCAGTGCTGGCCGACGTGCCCCGGCTCCTCGATCTTCCAGCCCTCGTCGAACGCGTCGAAGTAGAAGTAGTCGATCGCGTTGGCATCGGCGAGTTGCATGAACTCGGCCATGTACCGCCGCTGCGGCTCGCGACCAGGAACCGCGGCACCCTGAGGCGCTCCGGCGGAAGGCCAGCCTGTTTCGCCGAGGATCACCCGTTTGCCAGGATATCGCCGCTGGATGAAATTGCGGATCGCCAGGTAGCGGGCGGTCGCAAGCGCGGCCGCCCCGGTGACCGGCCGCCTGTTCCAGAACGGATAGACGTGAACCAGCACGGCGTCGGTCGCGTCGAGAATCGGCTCGTACTCCGGGGCAATGCCGAGCACCGTGACGCCATCCCCGTCGCATCCCAACCGAAACATGAGGTCGTCGACCTCGGCGGTCATGACCGGCGCGTGGTGGGCGGGAAGCGAAGCCTGGAAGCGCCGGATCTGCGCGAGCAAGTAGTCCACCGCGCGCCGGCCCTGCTGCTGGTGCCGGAGATAGAACTCGTTCCCCACGATGTATCCTGCAAGGCGCCCGGTTCGCGCGAGCTCGATGAGCGCGCCGAGCTCGGCGGCATCGCCTGGGACCTGATCGAGCCACGCGCCAGCGTACACCGGATGACCAGCGGCCGTGGCCGCGGCGACGACCCCGGCGTTTACGCCGATCGCAGAGTACGTGCGAATCGCCGTCGACGAATGGACGATCCGGAACATGTCATCGTCGATATCGGCGGCACTGGGCTGGCGCGCGCCTCCGGGAATCTGGCAATCGCGATAGGGGCTGTAGGCAATTCCCTTGATCGACCTCGGCGCGGGATCCGACTGGATCACGATGCTGGCGATGTTCCAGGTCACGCCGGGTTCGACCTCGAGTCGCAAGACGTGTTGCGCGCGCCGGTGGAGCACCACCGTCGTGAGGACGTCTGACTCGGCGATGGCGGAGTAACTTCCCGGCGCCTCCTCGCTCGCTGTTCGCGCTTCCCAGATCGCCCGGCCATCGAACAGGATCCGCGCACGGCCATTCCTGCGCAATGACTCGATCGAGCGCGCAACACCCGCCGGCGGAGCGATTCTGAGCGTGAGGACGGTCGGTTGATAGGGGACTTCGAACACCTGCTCGAGTTGCACACTGCCGCCGGCCGCAGATGCAGGATCGCAGCTGGCGATGCCGATCACCACACCACCGGCGCGTGGCAAGGGGAGGTGGTGCCGCACACAGTCATCGGGGTCGCTCGGCGGTGTCAGCACTGCACCATTCCGCACCAGCGTGTCGGGCCGAGGCAGCAGAGGGTAGCCGGCACGACCGGCTTGCTTCCCGTTCGCTACCGGCATTGTCGGTGAGACCACGAACGCGACGCCAATACACGCCGCGGCCAACAGGTTGGGCTTGATCACGGCGCAGTCTCCTCCGCTTGGTTGAATGACTTGCCGGCCGCATTGATCGCGAGGCTCCGGATTCGCCAGCACGTGCCCTGCCTCTCGACTACCCAGTGGTCGCTGCGAGGCGGGTTGGAATAGCCGTGGCCATCATCGAATGTACCGGCGCTCGAGCTGGTGCAGAGCAAGATCCGAGGCCCCGTGGCCTCGCACTGGATGTCGGCGTGCGATGCGGTGAGAAAGCGGTGCCTTGCGAACTCGGCGCGATAGCGCTCGCGCGGAGGCTGACGCGTATCGTTCAACACATCCCGGATCGTGGCGCCCGGCGCGAACAGCGCTACCAGGCTGCCCAGATCCTGGTGCTGCGCGAATGCCGCCTCACTCCGGATCAGCTCCTCGGGCGAGCGCGGGCAGGATGGTGGCGGGGGTGGCGTCGACGACGGGCATGCGCCGAGCACGAGCTCATTGCTCGTCTGCTCCTGCAGCACGAACTCGCGGGTACAGATCCGCCGCCCGTACGAGTCAGGTTCGTGCACCTGGACCTTCACGGGCAGCTTCACGTCTGCGCACGGGATCTCGAAATAGCCATTGCGAATGTCACCGCTGCAGTCACGGCCGGCCAGCGAGATCCGGCCGCCTGGCAAGCGTTCGCCGGCAAAACTGACGGTTCCGCTGGTCACCGTTACGACTGCGCGTAATTCGAGATAGATGATTCCGCTTGCCTGGAGTTGATATCTTCGCGCAGGTGAGGCGATCCGAAATGCACGCGAATCGACGGTAAAGCCCGCATCGCTGCCATTCAGGCGATGCGGCACCTGCTCGAACAAGGCCATGTCGGAGCTTTCGACCAGCACGGTCGGCGTGTACGTCTCCGTCTCGAGGCGTGCGTTCCCGCTGAGCTTGACCGGCTGCCTGGCTTCATCGACAAACTTGACCTTGACCGCGAAGTCATCTCCTCCCGCCGTCCGGTACCAGCGAGCACCCGCCGCCATGATCAGCAATGCGATCAAGGCGCTCGGAACGACGATGTGGCGCACCAGCTTCCATAGCAGCGATCGGCGCTGGGTCCGTGCCGCGACCCGCGGCAGACAGAGGCGCGAGGCGTCCACGCCGGAACGCACGAACAGCTCAGGAACCATTGCGTCGCCGAGCGCGCCTATGACCTTGATCTCGGCTTGCGCGATCCTGACGGCCTCGAGCACCGATCTCGAATCCGCGATCGCGCCATAAAGCGCCCGGGAGAATGCAATGGCGGCCCGGTCGGAGATCTGCCGGCACATCCCGATGGCGAGCCCTGTGCTGTCGCAAACAGCCCTGGCCTGCTCTCGGGAAAAGCACGCATTGAGCACTACCAACCTGGTGTTGCCGCCGAGTGCGCGCAGGAGCGACCCGAACGCATCGGCCGACACGCGCGACAGCGCGCCGTTCCCATCGTTGAACAGCAGCTCACCAGCCGTCGTACCGTGTCCAGCGAAGTGTACGATGTGAGGTGCGTGATCGCGCAGCTCCTCGCCCAGCTCATCGACGCGAGCAGCAAGCAGCGGCTCGAACTCGAAGCGATCCCGGCGGCGAGCGAGCGTCTTGCGGATCGCCCGGTGTTCCTCGTCGAGCGCGAGTTGCCCGGTACCATCGTTGACCGCGATGAACAGGATCTTGATCCTGTCCGGCCACGGCGATACGTCGAAGCCGGGCACGACCGACGATGCATCCGGCGGCATGTGCCGGTCGACCAATTCCAGGTCCCGCTCGATCTCCGTGTTCACACGACCATCCTCCGGGCGACCAGCGTCGCCCTGCACCGCGTCACCAGCCCATCCGCATCTCGAAATGGACGACATGGAGGTCCTTGCCGATATTATAGAAGTACTGATTGCCATATCCGACACTTAGCCCAACCGCGGCATCGCGAAGGCCGCTGACGAATGCCCTTGTCCGCAGCTCGAAGCCGCCACGCAGGTTCTCGTACGCAGCCAGGCCGCGGAGCGCCACGTCGTGCCGAACCGTGATCACCGCACTCAGCAGCGGCAACCGGACGCCGTGCACCTCTCGCGGGAGGCCCGGCCGCGCGTCCTCGTCGATCAGCCGGTGGAGCAACCCGACCGTGGTCCGGTACTGCGCATTGCTCTGCTGTGGATCTTCGCCGGCGATCTGCGTCGCATCCTGCGGCTGAACGTCGACCAGGCCGGAGAACACCGAGGCCTGAACCGTGACGTCCCAGCGGTGGAAGCCCGGCACGCCGACGCCGACGTAGGCGTCGCGGCGACGCACCGTGCGGATGCCGAACGTCTCATCATCTTGCGCCGTGCCCGCGAACACATGCACCGCCGGGAGGCGACGAGGCGGGAGCACGAGCCGGTTCATCACGTAATCGACATCGAGCGAGGTGATCACACGGCCCCGCGCGCGCTCTGCGATGACACCGCGCAAGAGGTCAGGGATCGCCATGACGGTATATGCCGCAGAGAGCGAAACCTTGTCGGGCCCAAGGAACCGCGCGATCGTCGGGCGGAGCGTGAACGCGTTGAAGTCCTGCGCCTCATCCGGCGCGGACTCGATCACACCTACGCGATGAACTCGTCGGTAATCGCCGGCGATCAGCAGGTCGAACGCAGGGGACAGATCGAGTGCGCGCGACAATCCCGCACCGAGCTCGGACACCGCGATGTCGTTCACACTCATCGGTAGCTGATAGCTCGTGATCTCACCCCCGTAGACCTGGCTCTGGTGATACCAGATGTCGATCGCGCCGAGCGGCCACGACCGGAGCCGGCCGCGGGCCACGAGCTCCGCGCGTAGCGGTGCCCGGGCGATCGCCTGCAGCTCATCCCGGCGCAGCGGCTGTGCCTTGCGAAACGTGCTGGCGGCAAACATCGCCTCGGAGGTGAACCGGCGCGCGTCGTCGACCTGCGCCGGTGAGCTCAGCTCGACCGGCGTATCGTTGGTATCGAATGCCACTCGACCGCCGACCATGACGGCGATGCTGGGCCACGGCGAGGTCCCACGGCCGCGCGACGGCGGCCTTGGTAGCAGGACCAGACCGTCCTGCTGGAACGTCAGCATCAGCCCGCGGATGGCACCTTCGGCGATCGCATCGTCGGATGCACCGGGGCTGGCCGCGTGTGCTTGCACGCCGCCAAGCGCGGCCTGGTAGTGGCGTTCGGCTTGCTCGATCAGCGCCGCGCGCGGACCGCGCACGGTCCGGTAGTAGTCGGCGAGCCGCATCTCGTAACCGGGATCGTGGGTCGCGGCGATCGCCCGCGCGTAGTACTGCGATGCACTGTCGTCGCCGAGCGACCGCATCAGCTCCGCGATCAGACACCAGCGGTGCGCGATCACCATCGCCGGCTCGCTCGGCTCGGAGGGAACCGCGAGCCAGCGATCGCGCTCCGCGCGAGTCTCGTCAGCGCCGTGCTCATTCACGAACATCCGAGCTTCGGCCATGCACGAGAACACATTGGACGACGTGCGCACGACATCGTCGCCGTACGCTCCACGTGGATCCACTGTAGACCACACGATACCCGCCACCGCGGCCACCATTGTGACCATTTCGCGTGGCGCGCCGTACGTCACTTTTCCCACCGGATCGTGTCGAGATAGAACTCCACCGGAGCCGTCGAGCCCGGCGGCACCCCGACCGACCACGCAAAGGCGCCGAGCACCCCGGGCTCGTACGACTTGCCGGTGATATCAATCTGGTACTGCGCGACCGACGTCGTCAACGCGACTGTTTTCGTCGCCGTGAAGGAGTCATGATACGGAAGGTTGACATCATTTTCTCCGCCCGCGATGAACTGGATCACCTCACGCCCTGTCGCACCTGCCGCATGGAATGTCACCTTGGTCGCCCCAGCCTCGATCTGCTTGCCTGGATTTGCGCCCCAGTTCTTTTCTGGATACTGCCAGTAAATACCCGCCCAGCTTCTGACCGCTGGTCTGTACGTGAACCAGTAGCAGTCACCCGCTGCCCCCGACGGGCGCGGCTGCCTGCACGTCGTCGTCTGCACCATGATGGCGGTAGTCGATATCGCACCGTCGCCCATGTAGCCACCTGGAACGAAATAGTCCGAGATCGTCAGCGGCAACGCCAGCACCGGGCTGCCGGGGAACGCGTCGGGCGAATCGCCCCCCGGATCGCGCGCGTCGGGTAGTGCCTCCCCCGACTCCGGTGGCTTGCAGCCCAGCAATGAGACACCCGCAGCAACGAGAAAACATGCACGCCGTCCCCATCTCGTCCACATGATCTCCTCCACGCTGTGATTGACGACCAACCCCGGACGCGAGCCATCGACAAAGAGGCCGCGCGTCGAACTTGGTCAGTATTTCGTCAGACGCGCTGACGATGTCAAGTGAATAGCAGCACACGGGTCGGTGACCGACCCGACCAGCAATGCCACGTTCAACGATCGACAAGCGTGAGTCCGACGCTCAGCTGTCGTGCAATCCGCGCACCCGTCGCCTTCGGTTCCGTCGATCGCGGTCCGCCTGGCCAAGACTCGGCACCCGAAGTCATTGCCATGTACGAGAGTGTCACCACGACACACCTGACAGGACCCGTCGGGCTGAACGTGGCCAGACGTGGGTCGGCCAGCGTGCTCGCCGATCACGGCAAGTTTGTACAAGTCAGTTGAGTGATGCTCGTGGCAACGATCTCCTGCACGGCTTCATTGCGCCGACGGAAAGGATTGCCATGGAGATGCAGCAGGCGGCGACAAGCGAGGATGGCAAGTGTGACCCGGCGAACCAGGATCGTTCGGCCCGAGCAACATCGTTCACGGTCGGGTCGGCCTACGAGCGCCGGATCGAGCGATGGCGAAGCAACTCTCGGCGCGACTCGGTCATGCTGGGCACGCTCATGATCGCGATCGGCATCGCCATCACCGCGGCGACGTTCGAGCACGCATCCTCGGGTGGCGGGACGTTCATCCTTGCCTATGGCCCGATCATCGGCGGCCTCATTGCGATCATGCGCGGTCTATTCGGCCGGTGATGCGCGCGATCACCGCAGCAGCGATCGGGCATAGGCGCCTGGTGGGATGCCAAATTCCGCCTTGAACGCGCGATTCATATGTGCCGAGTCGAAGAACCCGGTGCGGTGAGCGGCCTCGGTCGCCGAATGGCCGGTGCGCAGCAGCTGTTGCGCTCGCTCCAGGCGGACCAGCTTGAGATAGCGATGGATCGGCACACCGATCTTCGCCTGAAAGCTGCGCTCCAGATAATACTTGCTGACATTGGTGACCTGCTCGAACAGCTCCAAGGTGAGATTCTCAGCAAGCCCCGCATTGATCATATCACGGACTTGCATGACGGCCCGCTCGCAGCCGACGCTGAACGTCACATCTGATGGGTCACGAGAGGCACACAGCGCAGCCGACAAGAACTGCCGCAGCAACGCGCGACGCTCGAAACTGTCCGTGTCGGCGTCCTCGATAGCCCGACATAGCAGCGATAGGTACCGAGCGACCATCGGTTGATCGGTCTGACCGCCCGAGAATTTCTGAAGCACGGTTGGCTCCACGTCAGCGAGTTCGCGCTGGATCACCAGCGGATCGATCATCAGGACCTGAAAGCCCGACAGTGGAACCTGGATCGTGACGTGAACCTCACCCGGAGCGATCAGCATGGTCGACGTATGCACCTTCATCCCATGGACGCGCCGACGATATCGCCAGGCCTGGGGCCCCGGACTGCAATGGGCCACGCAGAATGCGTATCGCTCGTGATAGCTTGCCCAGAGCCGCGTAGATGCCTCGACGCGCCAGTGCTCGATGCCCTGGAGATCGGTGCGCCGGCGGACCGTGACGCGCTCGACCAAGTCGGGGGGGCGCGGTGTCGCGCGTGATACGGGTCCCGCGCACTCGAGGTCTACCTCCGACAGGACCACACAGTTATCGTTCACATGCGATGGACGCTCGCGCATCTGACCTCCAAGGATTCCGATCCGGAGCGCGGCGGCATGCCGCCCACGCAACCCCGCCGATCTAGGCGACGCAATCCCTACGGAGACGACACAGCCGATGAACGTCATGACTCGAGAGCTGACCTCGCGATCTCCACGTGCAGCTCGGCGCCTACATCATGTAGTGCAGGTGCCGGCCACCTCATATCCGGGCCACATCATTGCCGATGATCCAATCATCGCGGGCGTCCTCATTCGCGGTCTGTCCTACATGAGCGGACAGGACCAGCCGCTGCCGCCACCAACTCGGCGAGCCGGCGCCACGAGCAGGTGACCGGCGCCGACGGCTGCGCCCACACAGCGCGGCGCCGGCGAGGTCGAGCGCGAGGCCCGGGCGTGCACGCCGCCTTCATGTCGAGCGACAGCGCGAGCCAGAACTGGGTGAACACGGCGACCGCCGCGAGGTGCAAGCCTACGACGTCAGCCACGAGCCGATGCCGAGCAGCCCGAGGATCCAGCCGACGGTCGCCGCGGAGGACCTCGCAGAAGGCGCGAGCTGACGCGAGCGGCAAGCTCCGCGGGTGCCGGGTTCGGCGCACCCGCGCGGCGCCTCAGGGCTGCAGCGGCTGCGGCGTGCAGTTGCGCAGCGACGCGCTGAATCCCGGCGAGGCGTCGTAGCCTTCGATCAGCGCGCCGTTCTCCGGCGGCACGAGCTGGATGACGTGGGACTGTCCCGGATACAGCCAGGTATCCCGCCACCGGTCGGCTCCGAGCTGCCACTCGATCACCCGCGTGATGCCGGACTCGCCGGTGACCTCGCAGCCGTTGGCCCAGGCGCCCATGTACGGATATAGCGGCGTGCCATCCCACGCGAACACCGAGCGCCCCAGGTTTCCGGGCCGGGCATTGCCCTGGTGCGCCGACCACGACGGCCACGCGATCACCGCGCCGGTCCAGTCGTCGCTGAAGCAACCGGCGATGCCGACCGTGCAGCGCCACAGCGACGGCGTCGCGTGCATCACGTCGCCGCGGGGGCCGACTGCGTCCGGTGGGTCTCCGGAGGACGGCGGCACGACGACGCGATAGGTGAACGGCTGGTCGGATTGCGCGGCGAGGACCTCGTTGTTCCCGAGCCCGGTGACGTGAAACGTGTCGCCCGCGTGGAGCGTCGCCAGGGTGCGGGGCCAGAGGTCGCCCGGAAGTCCCGCCAGCAGGTCCGCCGTGCCGGTCTCGATCCAGAGGTCCGCGCCGTTCGCCCGGCTCCCGAACAGGTAGATGGTCGCGGACGCGGTGTAGCCGAGGTGCGTCGTGATCGCGCCCCGCTCGATCTGCCAGACGAGCGCCTGTGCCGGCGGCAGCGTCGACCCCCACGGGCACTGGCGACCGGTGCACGTCCACGTGATCGCCTGCGACGCGCTGGCGGCACCATCGGGCGGCACGGCGGCGTCGGCCGGCGCCGGCGCATCGGGCGGCGGAGCGGCATCCGGCGGCGTCCCGGCATCATCGGCAGCTCCGGCATCGGCAGCTCCAGCATCGGCAGCTCCGGCATCGTCGGGGGCTCCGGCGTCGGAATGGTCGGCCGGCTCCGTCGGCGCGATGTGATAGCCGAACGGGTCATCGGACTGCACGCTCAGCACCTCGCCGGGCTCGAGCCCGGACACATCGTAGCTCTCGCCTTCCGAGAGCAACGTCAGCCGGTGGTGCGAGGACTCCTGCGGTTCGCCCGCATACACGCGAACGCTGCCGAACTCGATCGTCACGGTCAGGCCGTTGGCGCTGCTCGCCGGGAGATACGCCGCCGGCGACACCGTGTAGCCCAGCCGCGTACCGACGGGCTCCGCCTCGACCGGCCAGGCGAGCACGGGATTGCTCAGCTCGTCGCCCCACGGGCACGGGTCTGACGTGCAGGTCCACGTCGCCACCTGCGATTCTCCGGACAGCGCGCCGAGGTTGCTCCGGACCGCGGCACTGCGCGGCTCGCTCGACCGCGGCCCGCAGCCGGCGTGTGCCACGATGCCAAGTGTCCACGCCCATGCCGTCCAGCCGCCGGCAGCAGCCCATCGTACGCCTGTTTTCACGTGTACCTCCGTATCTTGCTCTACAACAGATCAATGCGTCAAACCTAGTGCGTTCGACCGCGTGGCAGCGATTGCCCGTCCGGCCGCCGCGCATGATCGGCTCTGGTCAGACTGGCCGACTGGCGATACCGGCGAAGGTCAAGCTCACGATCCACCGCAGGGTGCCGGCCGTGTACGCATCACCGCGACATGCTTCGTGCGCGGTGCGCCCGCGTGGCGACGTGGTTCGACCTCGCGGACCGGCGCTGGTACAACCTTGCGATGACTCTCTTCGATCTCACGGGCAAGGTCGCCCTCGTCACCGGTTCGACCAAGGGCATCGGCAAGGCGATCGCCGAGCGCCTGGCGGAGCATGGCGCCAGGGTCGTCGTTTCCAGCCGCAAGGCCGAGGCGTGCGACCAGGTCGCCGCCGGCATCAATGCCGCGCGTGGCGCCCACGTCGCCGTGCCGATCGCCTGCAACATCAACTACAAGGATCAGCTCCAGGCACTGGTCGACGAGACCCGCGCGAAGCTGGGCACGATCGATGTCCTGGTCTGCAACGCCGCCGTGAACCCCGCGTACGGCTCGATGTCGCAGATCCAGGACGATGCCTTCGACAAGATCCTCGGCGCCAACATCCGATCGAATCACTGGCTCGCGCAGATGGTACTGCCCGACATGATCGCGAAGCGCGACGGCGCGATCATCATCGTCTCGTCGATCGGCGGCTATCGAGGCTCGACCACGATCGGCACGTACTGCATCTCGAAGGCCGCGGATCTCCAGCTCGCACGCAACCTGGCGCTCGAGAACGGACCGCACAACATCCGCGTCAACTGCATCGCGCCGGGCCTGGTCAAGACCGACTTCGCCCGGGCCCTGTGGGACAGCGAGGAAGGCGAGCGCCGCGCGTCGTCGGGTACACCGCTCCGGCGCCTCGGCGAACCCGATGACATCGCAGGTGCCGCGGTCTTCCTCGCCAGCCGCGCCGGCGCCTGGATGACCGGACAATCGATCATCGTCGACGGCGGCACGCTGGCCTGAGCCGATCCCGGTCAGCCTCGGCCGGGCCTCGACGCGAACTGGCGTCGCAGCCGAACCCGGAACGCCGCGCGCATGGGAAGCTTCCGCCCCATGAGCATCCAGGTCAGGTCCGCTTCCCGGGTGAGCCTCGCGCTCGTCCTCGCGCCGCTCGCGCTGTGCGCGCTGCTCGCGCTGCTCCCTTCCGTGGCGCGCGCCGAGCCGGAACACAAGCCCGGGCCCGCGCCTGGCTCGTTCACCATCGAGAGCTTCCAGCTCGAGAGTGGCGTCACGCTTCCCAGGGCGATCGTGGTCTATGGCACCTATGGAACGCTCAATGCCGCGAAGGACAATGCCGTGCTGCTGCCGTCGCACTACATGGCCCAGAGTGACGGCTACGACTGGCTGATCGGAGAAGGCCGGGCGCTCGATCCCCGGAAGCAGTTCCTGATCATGACCGAGCTGTTCGGCAACGGGCGGTCGTCGAGCCCGAGCAACACGCCGCCGCCGTTCCATGGTCCGCGGTTCCCGGTGACCACGATCCGCGACAACGTCGAGGCGGTGCGCCGGCTGCTCGAGGACGGCCTGGGGATCCATCACCTCAAGGCCGTGGTGGGCTTCTCGATGGGCGCCGAGCAGGCGTTCCAGTGGGCGGTGAGCCACCCGAGGTTCGCCGACAAGATCGTCGCGACGTCCGGGACCGCGCGCTGCTGGCCCCACGGCATCGTCCGCCTCGACAGCCAGATCCGCGCGATCACCGCCGACCCGGCGTTCAAGGGCGGCGACTACACCGAGGAGCCGGTGCGCGGTATCGAGACCACCGGCGCGGTGTGGCTGGCATGGCTCTATTCACAGGAGTGGTGGAGGCGCGAGCTGTGGAAGCAGACCGAGCCGGCGGCCGCCACCATGACGCAGGCGCAATACACCGAGAAGCAGACCAGGGAGTTCTTCGCCGGAGCGGACGCCAACAATCTCATCCTGCAGATGCGGACCTGGCAGGCCCACGACGTGGGGACCACGCCGGGGTTCGACGGCAGCACCGAGAAGGCGCTGCGCTCGATCTCCGTCCCGGTGCTCTACCTGCCGTCGGAGACCGACCTCTACTTTCCGCTGGGAGACGCACGCCAGGAGAGCAAGTGGATCCGCAAGGTCACGCTCGCGCCGATCCCGTCGCTCTGGGGACACCCTGCCGGCGCGGGTGCCAGCCCCGAGGACCTGGCGTTCATCGAACGCAAGCTGCGCGCGTTTCTCGGGGCGCCCTGAATCGTCACGGCGTCGCCGTCGGGGGCCAGCCGGGGCCCGTCGGGGGGCCAGCTTGACGGCTCCACCGCCGTCGACGTATTCACGGGGCGGAGGGTAACCCCATGTCGCGCACTGCCTGCCTGGTCCTGGTCCTTTTGACCGCGGCGTCCGCTGCCCGCGCCGACGCACCCGATCGCGGGCTCGCCGGCCTCGACGAGATCTATCCCAAGCTCGACGCGCTCTACCTCGAGCTGCACAAGAACCCCGAGCTGTCGATGAGGGAGGAGAAGACCGCGGCGCGCCTGGCCGCCGAGCTCAAGGCCCTCGGCTACACGGTGACCACCGGCGTCGGCGGCACCGGCATCGTCGGCGTGCTCAAGAACGGCACCGGGCCGACGGTGCTCCTGCGCACCGAGCTCGACGCGCTGCCGATCGAGGAGAAGACCGGCCTGCCCTACGCCAGCACCGTCAAGATGGTCGACCTGAACGGCAAGACGCAGCCGGCGATGCACGCCTGCGGCCACGACATCCACATGGCCGGCTGGACCGGCGCCGCGGCGCTCCTCGCCCGCCACAAGGACCTCTGGCGCGGCACGGTGGTGATGGTCGGCCAGCCCGGCGAGGAGGTCGTGCAAGGCGCGCGCGCCATGATCGCGGACGGGCTGTTCAAGCGGTTCCCCAAACCCGACTTCGCGCTCGCGGTGCACGACACCTCCGACGAGCCGGCGGGCAAGGTCCTCATCGTGCCGGGGTTCGGCATGGCGAGCGTCGACTCGGTCGATGTGACGATCTTCGGCCGCGGCGGCCACGGCGCCAAGCCCCATACCACCGTCGATCCGGTGGTCGTGGCGGCGCGGACGGTGCTGGCGCTGCAGACCCTGATCTCGCGCGAGAAGGATCCGCTCGAGCCGGGGGTGATCACCGTCGGTTCGATCCACGGCGGCACCAAGCACAACATCATCCCCGACGAGGTCAAGCTCCAGATCACGGTGCGGACCTACAACCCGGCCGTACGCAAGCAGCTCCTCGAGGGCATCGCCCGGATCGCCAAGGCCGAGGCCATGTCGGCGAACGCCCCGCGCGAGCCGGAGGTCAAGGTCTCCGAGCCCCAGGACGCGACCTACAACGATCCGGCGCTGGCCCACCGGCTCGAGGCGGCGCTGGCGCGGCGGCTGGGCAAGGCCAACGTCGTCGAGGGCAAGCCGGAGATGGTCGCCGAGGACTTCGGCGAGCTCGGCAAGGCGGCCGGCGTCCCCTCGGTCCTCATCCGGGTCGGCGCCGTCGAGCCCAAGAAGCACGCCGCCGCGACCGCCGCCGGCACGCCGCTGCCGTCGCTCCACTCCGCGACCTTCGCGCCCGACCGCGAGCGCACGATCCGCACCGACAGCTCCGTGCTGGTGCTCGCGACGCTCGAGCTCCTCGGCACCAAGTAACACGTCGCGCACGTCGCAGTCGCCGCCGCCGCTCGCGCGGTGTCGGGACGCGGAAGCTCGCGACCTGGAGATGATACGCCGGCGTATCGTGATCCGGCTGTCGTGGTGTAGACCCGCATAGAAGGAGTCTCCACTGCCGCCGACCTGCAGCTAAATGTTGCGTGGCCGACACCGCGGCAAATGTGGGCAATGCACACTTGCTTTCCAGCGCACACAAGGAGCAGACTGCCCGCCATGCGCACGAACCACTGAACGTGGAGACTGGGCAGCGGAGAGCAGAATAGTCTTTGATCCGCCATCGCCGTGAATGGCAGATGGCAGGAAGTGAATCGAGGGACGTGCTGATGCATTGGGGCATGCTGGGCTGCATTCGTGGTCATCGAACACTCGCCGTGGGCCTGTGGATTGCCGCGGCGCTCCCGATGATCAGCTGTCGCGGAGGCTGTGGGCACGAGCAGGGACAGCCCGTCGCGGCGCAAGCCACCGCTGCCGTCCTGTCGATGAAGCCGCTCACGGACTGGGGACAGGTGCATACCGAGCACAAGGCGGCGAACGCGGCGCACGATCTCTACACCGTCGCGTTCGAGTCCGCGGCATCGTTGCCGATCCAGATCGAGGTGCCGAAGGGCGTGCAGCTCAAGCTCGATGCGTTGCCGCCTGACAACACGGCGAAGCCGCTCGAGCCGTCGAAGTACCGCTTCGAGCTCACGCCTTCGGAGACCAAGGCGAGCGGTTTTCAGTTCACTGCAAAAGACGTCGAAGGCGGACCGTTCCATCTGGCGGTCACGCCGTCCAGCAAACCGAACGCCTATGACATCGAGGTGGCGCTCGGATCGGCGCCCTCGGCGACGCGAACCACCGAGGTCTGCGCCGCCGCAGGCGGGATCGCGCCGGCGCTTGCCCGCTCGAACGGGCTGCTGTCCGCGGTTGCGGCGCTGTCGGCGGAGCTGACCAGCAAGATGTCGCAGCTCGAAGCGCCGGACCGGCTGATGCGCGTCGTCGTCGGGACCCTGGGCCGCGCGGTCGACGTGCAGCGCCTGACCCAGGCGGCCCACGCGCAGCCCTGCCCGGCGACCGCCAGCCTGGAGTTCATCTGCGACCATCCGCGCTGCCGGGTCAAGCTGAGCGGCGTGGAGCGCGACATGAAGCAGGGCGACTACTTGAGCTTGGCCAGTGGTGCATCGGTCGAATTCATGACGGGCGAACAAACGAACTAGCTCGCCAACAGGCGCACCTACGCGTTGGAGCAACCCCATGCCGCGATTCACGCTGCGACATCATCCACTCGTGGCGAGCCGGATCGCCCTCCTCGCTGCGCTGTCGATCCTCGGCTGCCAGGGGCCGCCGGAGGACGCGCCCACGGCCGCCGTCAGCACGGCGCTCGCCGCGTCGCCCGACCTGGTCATCGCGTCGATCACCGGCGTGCCGGCGCAGGTGTCCGCCCAGCAGCTCGTG
This sequence comes from Kofleriaceae bacterium, assembly GCA_036403075.1. Taxonomy (GTDB): domain Bacteria; phylum Myxococcota_A; class Polyangia; order Haliangiales; family Haliangiaceae; genus JABFXX01. The sequence goes on along the minus strand of DASWRS010000044.1, from coordinate 1,985 downwards.
CCCGCGTCGTGGACCGTGAACAACCAGGGAGCGGCCCGGGCGCTCGGCTCCACCGTGTCGTGTTGCGCGCAGACCGATCACGGATCGTATCAGTACAACAACATCTGGTTCGATCGGTTCTTCCTGTCGACCGACGCTGCGCTCGGCACCGACGACATCTTCATCGCTGAATATCCCCGGCCCGACAACTTCGCCCTGGCGGCCGGCACCAGCTATACCGCGAGCGCGAGCATTCACATTCCGGTCGTGGCGGCAGGTGCCTACTACTTGATCCTCGTCACCGACGGGTACGGCAATCGCGTCCTGGAGAGCGACGATACCAACAATACGCTCGCCATTCCCATCGCGGTGGGACAGGCCGATCTGGTCGCGACCTCGGTCACGGGCGTGCCGGCGCAGGCCTCCGAGCAGCAGCTGCTCCCGGTGTCGTGGACGGTGAAGAACCAGGCTGCCTCCGGCGCGGCCAGCGGCTCGCTGGTCTCCTGCTGCGCCCAGACCGATCACGGGTCATATCAGTACAACAACGTCTGGTTCGATCGGTTCTTCCTGTCGACCGACGCGACGCTCAGCGCCGACGACACGTTCATCGCCGAATATGCCCGGCCCGACAACTTCACCCTGGCCGCCGGCGCCACCTATACGGCAAACGCGAGCATCCATGTCCCGTCGGTGGCCGCCGGCGCCTATTACCTGATCTTCATCACCGACGGCTACGGCAATCGCGTGCCGGAGACCGACGACACCAACAACACGTTCGCCATCCCTGTCACCGTGGGGCAAGCGGACCTGGTGGTGGCTTCGCTCACCGGCGTCCCGGCACAGGCGGCGGCACAGCAGCTGCTCCCGGTGTCGTGGACGGTGAAGAACCAGGCCGCCTCCGGCGCGGCCAGCGGCTCGCTGGTCCCGTGCTGCGCCCAGACCGATCACGGATCGTATCAGTACAACAACCTCTGGTTCGATCGGTTCTTCCTGTCGACCGACGCGACGCTCAGCGCCGACGACACGTTCATCGGCGAATACGCCCGACCCGACAACTTCACCCTGGCGGCCGGCGCCACCTACACGGCGAACGCGAGCATTCAGCTCCCCGCCGCGGCCCTCGGCAACTACTACGTCATCCTCATCACCGACGGCTTCGGCAACCGCGTGCCGGAGACCGACGACACCAACAACACGATCGCGATCCCCCTCACCGTGGGCCAGGCCGACCTGGTCGTATCGTCGCTCACCGGCGTGCCGGCACAGACGTCCTCACAACAGCTCCTCCCGGTGTCGTGGACCGTGACCAATCAAGCCAGCTTCGGCGCGGCCAGTGGCTCGCTGGTGCCCTGCTGCGCCCAGACCGATCACGGCTCGTATCAGTACAACCACATCTGGTTCGATCGGTTCTTCCTGTCGACCGACGCGGCGCTCAGCGCCGATGACACGTTCATCGGCGAGTATCCCCGGGCCGACAACTTCACCCTGGCCGCCGGTGCCAGCTATACGGCGAACGCAAGCATCCAGGTCCCATCGGTGACCGCCGGCTCCTATTACCTGATCCTCATCACCGACGGCTTTGGCAATCGCGTGCCGGAGAGCAATGACGGCAACAACACCCTCTCCATCCCCGTCACCGTGGGGCAAGCGGACCTGGTGGTGTCCTCGGTCACCGGCGTCCCGGGGCAGGCAACGGCGCAACAGCTCTTGCCGGTGTCGTGGACGGTGAAGAACCAGGCCGCCTCCGGCGCGGCCAGCGGCTCCTTGGTCCCGTGCTGCGCCCAGACCGATCACGGGTCGTATCAGTACAACAACATCTGGTTCGACCGGTTCTTCCTGTCGAGCGACGCGACGCTCAGCACCGATGACACGTTCATCGCCGAATATGCCCGACCCGACAACTTCACCCTGGCCGCCGGCGCCAGCTATACGGCGAACGCGAGCATCCATGTCCCCTCGGTCGCGGCCGGCTCCTATTATCTGATCTTCGTCACCGATGGCTTCGG
>DASWRS010000043.1:0-43132 GCA_036403075.1 Kofleriaceae bacterium | reverse complement strand
CCCGGTGTCCAACGACGTGCTCAAGCTCCGGCGCCGCGAGGGCGCGCCGCAGCGCACGTTCTGGGACAACGAGGCCCAGCTGTCGCTGGTGGCGGACCTGTTCATGTACCGGCCGTCGTTCTGGGTCTGGGCGCTGCAGCGATTCTACTACGGCACCGACATGCCGGGCCGGCCCCGCGGCCGCAAGAAGGGCCTCGGCGAAGCCCTGTCGTCGTCGATCAGCGTCGCCACCACCGAGCGGACGCGCGACGGCTGGCGGCTGTTCGCGAAGAAGCACCAGCGCTAGTCGCCGCAGCCGCCGCCGCGCTCACAGCGGGTGGACGGTGAACACGCTCTGGCCGTCGAACGTCACGTCCTGCGTCGGCTGGGTGCCCGTGCCGCTCGAATCGACCTGGCTGCCCTCGTCGATGTAGGGCTTGAGGTTGACGCCGTGCTCGACGACGAAGGTCAGGGTCTGGACCGCGCCGGGCATCGACACCGAGGCGATCTTCACCTTGGGCAAGGTGGTGCCGGCCTTGGTGCTCTCGACCTGCACGTCGATCGTCTTGACGAAGCTCCAGTCGCCGCTCGACGTGATGTGCAAGGTGAGCGACGACAGGGTCACGCTGTCGATCGGCCCGGTGTTCTTGGCCTTGATCTTCGAGTCGAGGTCGAGGTTCAGCGGCAGCGGGAAGATCGCGGCGAGCGGGCCGGGGATGCCCGAGCCCTGGATCGTCTGCCGCGGCACCGGCTGCTCGACATCGAAGTCGGCGATGCCGCAACCCGCCAGTGCCACCATCGAGAGCCACAGACTCGCACCGAGCGAGCAACGTTTTGCCATGGCGGCCAGCATACGCAGAGTCGGGTGCGGCCGAATACTGTGCGGGAGCAGCGATGCGCGCCGCGATTCACGGCAGCAATCCACCCTGTGCGCTGGCGCCACGGCGTGCGCTACGCGAAGCCGGGTGGGCGTTCCGCGATCACGCCGAGCGCCTTCTCGAGGGCGATGCCGGCCCGGCCGATCGTGCCCTCGTCGAACAGCTTGCCGATGAACGTCACGCCGTGCGGGACGCGGCGCGGCGGCGAGAACGTCGGCATCGGGTGCGCCGGGTCGGGTGCCCAGTCGCTGCGGGCCTGGCCGACCTCGACGAAGCCGGCGCGCAGGGTCAGCGCCGGATGGCCGGTGAAGTTGCTGATCGTCAGCATCTCGTCGCGCAGCGAGGGCACCAGCAGCACGTCGACGGTGCTGAACACCCGCGCCATCTCCTGGGCGACCTTGCGGCGCATCCGGTCGGCCTGGACCAGGTCGACCGCGGACAGAAACCGCGCCTGGCGGAACGTGTTGGGCCACGCGTCGGGCACCTGCATCTTGAGCTGATCGAGGCCGTGGCTCAGCGTGAGCTCCTCGAACGACGCCGCAGCCTCGGCGAACAGGATCGGCATCAGCGAGCTGTAGGGCCAGTCGGGGAGCTGGACCTCGACCGGCACCGCGCCGAGCTTCTTGAGCGTCTCGAGCGCCGCGCGATCGACCTCGGTCGCCGGCGCCTCGCCCATCCAGCGCGGGAAGAAGCCGACCTTGAGCCCCTTGATCCCGGCGCCGGCGTCGAACTCGAGCGTGCTCGGCACGCTCGACACGTCGCCCGGATCGGGGCCGGTCAGCGCCGCGAGCGCGAGGAACGTGTCCTCGACGCTGCGCGCCATCGGCCCGAGCTTGTCGAGCGACCAGCACAGGGTCATCGCGCCGGTCCGCGCCACGCGTCCGAAGGTCGGACGCAGCCCGGTCACGCCGCAGCGCATCGCGGGCGACACGATGCTGCCGCCGGTCTCGCTGCCCAGCGCGAAGCCGACGCAGCCCGCCGCGGTCGCGGCCCCCGGGCCGGCGCTGCTGCCCGATGCGCCCTCGCCGGGCAGCCAGGGGTTACTGGTCTGCCCGCCGTACCAGATGTCGTTGAGCGCGAGCGCGCCCAGGCTGAGCTTGGCGACCAGCACCGCGCCGGCCTGGTGCAGCCGCGCCACCGCCGCCGCGTCGGCCGTGGGCACCCGGTTCTTGAACGGCTCGGCGCCGTACGTCGTCGCGATCCCGGCGGTGTCGACCAGGTCCTTGGCGCCCCACGGGATGCCGTGCAGCGGGCCACGGTACTTGCCCGCCGCGATCTCGGCGTCGGCCTGCCGCGCCTGCTGGAGCGCCAGATCGCGGGTCAGCGTGATGACGCAGTTGATCCGGGGCTGGAAGCGCTCGAGCCGCTCGAGGTAGAGCCGGGTCAGCCGCTCCGCCGAGAGCTGGCGGGTCTCGATCCAGCGGGCGAGCTGGCTGACCGGCGCGAACGCGATGTCCTCGTCCCTGGCCGGCAGCTTGCCGGGAGCCGCGCTGCTGCGCACGAAGCGGTTGCGCGCCGGCCCGACGGACAGCCCGGGCAGCACCGGGTTCCACTGGCTCGCCGGCGCGACGCTGGGCTCGAGCGCGAGCTTGCGCGGACCGGTCCGGCGCTCGTACAGCGGCGCCATCGACACCCGCCAGTTGCCGGCGGCCTGGGCGCGCTCCGCCGGCGTGTACGTCACCTGCACCAGCTTCTCCGCCTCGGCGATCGTCGTGGCCGAGACCGCCGGGCCGACCACGGGGCCGGTGCCGAACGCCGGCGGCGATCCGGGAGGCGGTGCGGCCGCCGGCGGCGCGGCCGGGGCCGGGTTGCCGCCCGCGGCGCGCGCCGGTATGACCCGGCTCGCGGCGACGCCGAGCGCACCGAGCACGGGCCCCTTCAAGAACTGTCTGCGTGAGCTCGACATGGCCTGGACGGTACTCGAAGTCAGGCGAGCTTCGGGGAGGTCGGGTCGGAGATCCCGGTGGTCTCCGCCGGCGACGACGCCACGGAAACGCCCGGCCGCGCGTCCACGGGCCGGGCGGTCGGTCAGGTCGCGCGGACGGCTAGAACCGGGTGCCCGCGCCGAGGCCGATGTGCAGGTACGACAGCGAGGAGTCGACCGTGGCCGTCTGGCCCGCGACCGTCATGTCGGCGCTGGTGAACGCGCGCTGGTAGCCGACCTCGCCGGCGACGAACATCCGCGGGGACAGATCGTAGCTGACGCCACCGGCGCCGCCGATCGAGAAGCCCTTGGTGCTGTCGACCCCGTCATCGGGGCTCATCACGATCGTGTAGCCGGGCGCCACCGACGCGTAGAGCTGGACGCCCGGCGCCACCGGGAAGTGGGCGAGCACGCGCGCGCGCAGATCGAGCTGCTTGCCGCTCACGATGAAGTGGCAAACATCGGCGAGCCGGCGCGGTCAGATCAAAAGTGCCTTGAGCGTCGCGCGACTGACTTTGCCACGTGACGTCCTGGGAATAGCTTCCACGAACCGGATCGTCTCGGGGCACTTGTAGGCGGCGAGCTGGGCTCGGCAGTGGCGGATCAGATCGACGTCGGAGATGTCCGCGCCGTCGCGGCGCACCACGCACGCGGCGACCTGCTCGCCGAGCAGCGAGTGGTCGAGCCCGACGACGTGGGCCTCGGCCACGCCCGGGTGGCGGAGCAGCACGCCCTCGATCTCGGCGGGATAGATGTTGGCGCCTGCGCGGATGATCAGCTCCTTCGATCGCCCGGCGAGGTAGACGCGGCCGTGATCGTCGACCCGGCCGAGATCGCCGGTCGCGAGCCAGCCGTCGCGCAGCACGCGCGCGGTGGCCTCGGGATCGGCGTCGTAGCCGAGCATCACGCTCGGGCCCGCGATCTCGAGCTCGCCGATCGCCCCGGCGGGCAGCGGCGTGCGGGCATCGCCTTCGACGGCGACCGCGCGGAACCGGCACCCGGCGGCGGTCCCGACCGAGCGGCGATCGCGGCCGGGATCGACCGGTGACATCGCCGACCAGGTGCCGGCCTCGGTCAGGCCGTAGCAGTTGAGCAGCGGCACGCCGAACCGCGCCTCGAACGCGTTGACCTCCTCGGGCTGGAGCGGGGCCGACGCGCAGGTGACGAAGCGCAGGTGGCCGCTCGCCGGCCCGCGGATCGCCGGGTTGCGCAGCAGCAGCCGGATGATCGTCGGCACGGTCGAGAACGTGGTGATCCGGTGCTCGTCGGCCAGCGCGAACACGCGCGGCAGGAGCTCGGCGTCGAATGGCCGGCACAGCACCAGCGTGCCGCCGAAGTGCAGCGTGGTCAGGCAGGCGCACACCAGGCCGTGGCCGAAGTGGGTCGGCAGCAGGCACAGCTCGCGATCTGCCTCGCCGAGCCCGAACCAGGCGCGGATCGCCTCGACCTTGGCCAGGATGCCGGCGTGGCCGTGGACCGCGCCGCGCGGTGTGCCGGTGGTGCCGGACGTGTAGAGCAGGAGGGCCGGATCGCCGCTGCCGGGGCCGTCACCGCCGCCGTCGCCGTCGCCGTCACCGTCGCCGTCACCGTCGGGCGGCACGGTCGCGCAGAGCGGCACGCCGAGCGGCTCGAACACGGCCGCGGACCGCGCATCGACGACGACGGTGTGCGGGCGCGCGTGCGCGAGCACGTTCGCGAGCTCGGCCGCCGCGAGCCCGGCGTCGAGCGGCACCGCGACGAGGCCGGCGCGCGCCGCGCCGAACAGCGCGACGAAGAACGCCGCGGTGTTGGCGTTCGCCAGCACGAGACGCTCGCCGGGCGCCGCGCCGCGCGCGCGCAGCGACCGGGCAAACGCCGACGCGGCGCGATCGAGCTGCGCGTAGGTCATCGTCGCGCCGCTGGTCGCGCCGCCCGGCGCGCCACCCGTCGCGCCACCGGGCACGACGATCGCCGGCCGGTCCGGCGCCCGCCGCGCACCCCGTGTCGCGATCGCATCGAGGCGGGGCCCAGGATTCCGGGTCACTGGTGCCCGGGTCATGGCTGCACCGCACGGGCGGCCGGCGCCGCCTGCCGGCGCACCGCGGCCGCGACCGCCGCGACCAGCGTGGTCACCGTGGCAAGGTCGCTGATCTGCAGCTCGCCGAGCCCCGCGCCGAGGTCCTGCTGGATCACCGAGACCAGCTCGATCGCCGCGATCGAGTCGAGGAACCCCGAGACCAGCAGCTCCTCCTGCACGGCGCCGCGGGTGTGGTGGATCGCCGCCTCGATCCGCGGGCGGAGCACCGCATCACTGTCTGGCGCCGGCGCGGCGGCGGCGGCGTGCTGCCCGTCCGTGGCGAACACGTGCGCCGGGTTGCGGAACGACTTGAACTCGAGCGCGTTGCCCGACGGGTCGTAGACGAACAGCGTGTCGTGCTCGCCGACCTGTCCGACCAGGCGCGCGTGCGGGTACTCGCGGAACCGGCAGCGCGAGCGCTTGAGCCGGTCGGCGAGCCGTTCCCAGTCGCCGCGCGCCAGGTTGAGCCCGAAGTGCGGCACCGGCACCTCGTGACCGTCGAACTCGCTCGGCGCCGCCGGCGGCCGGGCCGGCACCAGGTGCGCCACCACGTGGTGGCCAAACATGTCGAGGTCGATGTGGTTGTGGGTCTCGCGGCCCTGCGTGCAGCCGATCGTGTCGAGGTAGAACGCGCGCGCCTCCTCGAGATCGCGCACGCCGAAGGCGAGGTGAAACTGCGACTGCGACTGCGATGCGGTCACGGTCTGTCCTGGGGCTTGTGTGCTTGGTCGGGGGCGAGGCGCGACGGGAACGCGGCGAGCGGCAGCCGGGAGAGCTCCTCGGCGCGGTCGCGGCCGATCGATGGCGCGAGGATCAGGCCGTCGTCGCCCGGGGCGGCCGTGGGATCGACGTAGTACTGGCCGGGCGCGCGGGTCTCCTGCGCACCGTGGAACGTCGCGGCCGGGGCCAGCGGCGCGACCACGACGACGTTGAGCGCGAGCACCGGCCCGGATCCGGCGGCGCCGAACCAGTGCACGTTGCGCCGGTCGTCGGTCATCTCGACGCACGGGCCTTCGAGCCCGACGTCGACCAGCTCGCTGACCTGGCGGATCGCGATCACGCCGGGCTCGATCCGGCGGACGCGCTCGTACTGGCGGACGTGGTAGTGGCCCTTCAGCACGCGCTTGATCGAGATCAGGTTGTGGTGCTCGTGCGGCGGATTGGTCACGCCCGCGGGGGTGTAGAACAGGATCGCCTCGACCACGCCCGGCCGGCCGCCGAACCGGAGCTCGCGGCGATCGAGGATCCGCGTCCCGTTGTGACCGATGCCGGGATCGACCGGCCCCTGGCGCTCCCAGTCGGCGAGCACGTCGTCTTCGAGCTCGAGCTCGAGCAGGCGCGCGGCGGCGCGGCGCGCGAAGCCGTGCGCGGTGATGCGATCGCGGGCGAGCTCGTCGGCCAGGCGCGAGATCTCGGCGTGGAACGGGCCGATCGCGGCGTCGGCCGGCCGGGACGCCCGCAGCGCCCGGGTCGCGGCCCGCGGCCCGGCACACGACGCCAGGCCCAGGACCAGCATGGACTCGATGAAGTCTCTGCGGCCCAGCGTCGACAGCTTCATGGCCTGTCCTCCGGCCCGCGTGATCCCACCGGATCGATCGTGCAGGCCAGTCGCGGCGCTCGGATACTCATGATCTGGTAAAATGGATTCTGCATCGATATCCCTAGTCAGCTGTCATGGTTTGCGGTCACAATCGCGGACATGAAGAGCTCGCCGCGCGACGTCGCGCTGTACTTCGCGTGCCAGGCGCTGGTCGCCAGCAGCACCAGCCTGCTGGTCGCGGCGTCGGCGATCGTCGGCGCGGCGCTCGCGCCGGACGCGCGCCTGGCGACGTTGCCGGCGGCGATGCAGCAGCTCGCGACGTTCCTCGCCACGTACCCGGCGTCGCAGCTGATGGCGCGCCTCGGCCGGCGCGCCGGGTTCTCGCTCGGCGCGGTGCTCGGGCTCGCCGGCGGCGCGGCGGCCACGCTCGGGATCCTGCGCGGCTCGTTCGCGCTGTTCTGCGCCGGCACGGCGCTGGTCGGCGGCCACGCCGGGTTCGCGACGTTCTATCGCTTCGCGGCGGCCGAGAGCGCGGCGCCCGAGCGCCGGGAGCGCGCGCTCGGCTGGGTGATGTCGGCCGGCGTGCTCGCGGCGTTCCTCGGGCCGTGGCTGGCGAACCGGACCCGCGACCTGTGGTCGACCGCGTTCGCCGGCTGCTTCGCGATGCTGGTGATCATGGCGCTGGGGTCGCTCGTGCTGCTGCAGTTCCTCGGAGACGTGGGCGGGCCGGTGGCCGCCGCGCGCCGGGCGTCGCTGCGCGAGGTCGCGCGCAGGCCGGTGTACCTGCGCTTCACCGCCGCCGCGATGGTGTCCGGCGCCGCGATGGTGTTCGTGATGACCGCGACGCCGCTTGCGATGGCGGGGTGCCACCACGGCTTCGATCACACGACGCGCGTCATCCAGTGGCACGTGGTGGCGATGTTCGCGCCATCGTTCGTCACCGGCCGGCTCGTCGCGCGGTTCGGGGTGCCGCAGATCGTGCTCGCCGGGCTGGTCGTGTGCGCGGCGGCCGCGGCCGTGAACGCCGGCGGCACGTCGGTGGCGCACTTCCAGGTCGGGCTGTTCCTGCTCGGGCTCGGCTGGAACCTGGCGTACATCGGCGTCACCACGCTGCTCGCGCGTGTCGCCCCCGAGGACCGCGCGGCCGCCCAGGGGCTCAACGACCTGCTGGTGTTCTCGGCGGTGGCGATCGCATCGCTGCTGGCCGGCGTCGTCGAGCACGCCGCGGGCTGGCGGGCGCTGAACCTCGCCGTGCTGCCGTTCCTGGCGCTGGTCGCCGCGGCGATCGCGCTGCGGCTGCGCGCCGCGCCGGCGCGGCCGGTCGTCGCGGTGTGACCGCGGAGCCGCCGCGCGCATGTCACTCCGGCGCGCCGGCGGCCAGGTGCGCCGGCGGCGGGCTGCCGGCGTGGACGCCGCCGCGGATATCGACGTGCAGGTGCGCGCGCGCCGCGGTGTGCTGGATCTGCGCGTGCTCGATCGCGAGGACCTCGAGGATGAACCCGAAGTCCTGGTCCGGATCGCGCGCGACGTTGCGACGGCGGATGAACTCGCGGCGCTCGAGGTGGTCCGAGTCGAGGAAGATCCGCAGGGCAGGGCTGTCGAGCCGCATCGCGTACGTCAGGTCGACGATCACGACCCGGCGCCCCGCCAGATCGAGCGGGACCTGCGCGTAGCGCCGGCCGGACAGCGCGCGGCAGTCGGACGGGCACGCGATCGCGCGGGTCGCCGGATCGGCGGCCTCGGCCAGGACGCGGTCGAGCGCGGCGAGATCGATCTCGCGCGGCGGGCCGATGTAGCCGGCGAGATCGCCGGCGCGGGCCGCCGCCAGCCGGGCCTCGTGGTTGGCGCGCGGCGGCAGGCGGAAGAACACGTCACCGGGCAAGAGCGCACTCCACAGCCCGTGCCGGCGCAGGCCGATGCCGAGGCAGTGCGCGATCTCGGTCTTGCCGGCGCCGGATTCGCCGCCGATCGCGACGATCAGCCGGCGGCCGCCGCGCGCCGCGATCCGCTCTGCCTCCAGGACCCACGGCAGCAGCTGCTCGGCGGACCCGGCGTGCTGCGAGGCGATGCGCGGCCGGTCGCCTCGCCACGCCGACGCCAGGCGGTGATGGCCGAGCTGCCGCCGGTCCGCCGCGCCCTGCGCGCGCCGGGCCACCAGGCCGTCGAGCATCGCGATCAGCCGCGCCGCGCCGTGCGGCCAGCTGAACATCTCGCGCGCCAGGCGGCGTCCGGCGCCGGTCATCCGCGCCAGCTCGGCCGGCGCCTCGAGCGCCTCGATCAGCCGGCGCGCCGCGCCGCGCGGATCGGCCGGATCGACGAGTACGGCGCAGCGCTCCCCGGGCGGATCGCGATCGAGCACGCGGGCGATGCCGGCGCGCCGCGACAGCAGCACCGGCGCACCGACCGCGAGCGCCTCGGCGGCGCCCATCCCGAACGGCTCGAAGTGCTGCATGCCGGCGTAGAACAGCGCCTGGCGCAACAGCTGCGCCACCACCGGCCAGGGCTGCGCCGGGACGCGCCGGAGGTCGCGGTCGGTCAAGCCGTGGCGCGCCATCGCCGCCGCGATCCGGTCCTCGACGGCGAGCTCCTCCGGCTCGCGCGGCCCGGCGCTGCCACCGACCACCGCGAGCACGACGCCGCCGAGCCGCACCGGCGCGAGCACGCGGGCCTCGCCGAGCAGCGCCACCGCGCCGGGGATGTTCTTGGTCTCGGCCAGCCGGCCGGTGACGATCAGGAACCGCCCCGGCTCGAGGCCGAACCGCGCCGGGATCGCCGGATCCGGCGGCTGGTCGCCGGCCGCGAAGAACACCGGCGCGACGCCCGGCGAGATCACGTCGCGCGGCGTGCGCAGGCGATACGTGCGCGACACCACGTCGAGCTGATCGGGCAGACAGCCGATGACGCCGTCGGCCTGGGTCATCGCGGCGAGCTCGTAGTCCTCGCGCGCGGCGAACCGGTAGTGCTCGTCGAACCAGGTGGCGAGGTCGCCGGGATCGAGCCCGAGCCCGGCGATCTTGGTCAGCGCCAGCGAGTGCGGCATGGCCAGGAACGGGATCTGGCACCGCGTCGCGACCTCGGCGGCGACCGCCATGCCGTCGGCGTAGTGGCCCATCACCGCCTGGGCGCCGAACCGCGCGGCCACCTCGGTCGCGTACTCGGCGAGCTCGGGCGCGACGGAGTACAGGTCCTCCTTGCGGACGAAGCGATCACCGCCCGCGGGGATCCGGACCAGCCACAGCCCGGGCTCCAGCGCCTCGACCCGCGGGTAGGGCGCGAACCAGCGCGCGAGGATCAGCACCTGGCGGCCGGCGCGCGCGCACTCCTTCGAGAGCTGCAGGACGTAGAGCGTCTGACCGCCGGTGTCCGTCGCCCCGGCGGGCGGCGGATCGCCCCAGTAGCCGTGGGTCGAGATCATCACGATTCGCTCGCAGCGCCCCGGTGCCGCGACGGCGGCGGCCTCGGGCAGCTCATGCCGGGCGAACAGCGCGGCGATGTCATCCCGGAGCGTGGGCGCGGGCGCGGGCGCGGGCTCCGGCTCGCCGGCGGCGGGCGGGGTCACGGCGAGGCCCACTGCTGGACGTCCAGCCCGTCGCCCGCCGTCCGGATCGCGAGGCCCTCGCCGCGCGCCGAGATCGCGAGCGCGTTGGCGTAGACCGGCGTGCGGACCGACATCGCGACGCGCGGGCCGACCCTGCGCCCGACCGCGGTGGCCACGCCGAGGATCAGCAGCAGATCCGCCGGCCCGATGTGACCCAGGTGCGGGATCGTGAACAGCGTCGCACGCGGATCGATCCCGAGCTCGGCGAGGACGTCGAGCTGCGGCCCGGGGATCACCGGCGAGCAGGCCACGAAGTCGACGCCGGTCCACCCGGTCTGTGCGAACAGCCGCCGGTAGTTGTGGCGATCGGCGTCCGCCGAGAACCGCGCGATCCGCTCCGACGCGGCGATCGACAGCCGTGCGCGCCACAGCTGCAGCCCATCGTCGATCGCGGCGTGGTCCACCGGCCGGCGCGTGCCGCCCGCGACCGGTCCACCGGCGGTGTGCGCCGACAGGTCGGGGTTGGTCAGGTGCGAGAACGCGACGATGTCGTTGCCGGCGTCGGCCGAGACGATCGCGGTGGCGGCGCCCGCGGCGTAGGCCGCGTCGGTGACCAGCTCCGGCGCGCGGCGCCGCGGATCGATCACGTGATCGTAGCGATCCGCGCAGCACACCGCAACCGTGCGGTGCACGCCGCTGTCGACCAGCGTCCTGGCCAGCCACAACGCGTCGATGCCGCCGGCGCAGCGGCTCGCGAGGTCCAGGCCCGCGGCGCGGCGCGCGCCGAGCTCGTGCAGCACCCCGAACGCCGCGATCCACGGCGCGGGCCAGTCGCGCGTCACGCCGGCGAAGATCAGCAGATCGAGGTCGTCGACGCCGAGCCCGGCGGCCTCGAGCGCGCGCCGCGTCGCCCGCGCGCCCATGGTCGACGGGTGATCGTCGTCGCCGGGCACGGTCTTGCCGTGCAGGCCGAGCCGCACGATCGCGTCGAGCTCCAGCCCGTGGTCGTCGGCGATCTGCCGCGCCGAGCGACGCGCCTCGGGGACCCACCAGCCGATCGAATGGATTCCAGCCATGGCCGCCTCGCTTCCGTCACGCCGGCCGGCGGATGTGGTCGCCGTAGACCGTGGTCCAGAACTGGTCCCACGTGGCGGTGCCGTGGTCGTAGCCGGCCGCGACCTCGTGGACCGCGTCCGCGTGCTTGCCGTCGAGCAGCTCGGCGACCGCGCGCCGGACCAGCTGGTTGTGCTCGGCGTCGGCGTGGCCGGCGTGGATGTCCCAGAACCGCCAGTCGATGCTCGCCTCGTTCGCCAGGATGAACGGGTGCTTGCGCAGGTGGGCGTGCATCACGCCGAAGTACACGCCGCACACGCACTCTCCGCCCATGCCGCGCATGCCGATCGCGTACAGCGTCGAGCGCTGCATCGTGCGGTGGCCCAGGTCGGCGAGCAGCTCCCGGACCTTGGGGTGGGCCTGGTCGCGGAGCTCGTCGGCCGTGGTGCCGGGCTCGATCGCGCCGATGCTCTCGAGGAACCGATCGTAGAGCCGCAGGTGCGCGGCGTCCGGATCGCCCGAGCCCAGCTCCTCGTCGACCAGCTGGCCGAGCAGCGAGCGCAGCCGGCCTTCCGGACAGCGCACCACCAGCAGTGCGAGATCGGTCACGAATGCCTGGGTGAAATAGCGATATTGCAACGTGATCGCACGAAGCGCCTCGATCGAGAGACGCGGCAGCGCGTCCATCTCCCGGGCGACGGCGAACTTCGCCTCGAGCTTGCTCAGCTCGGCGCGCGCCCAGAACGCCTCGAGTGCCGATCGTGCATCGCCCTGGGGCGAGATCGTGCTGGTGACAGGAGACACGGCGTGATGGGTCAGCGACATCTCGTGATTCCTTTGGTCGTTCGATCGCGCATGCGGCCGGTACATGCGGCTGGTACATCCGATCGGCGCGTGCCCCGACGACGGCGTCGTCGAGAATCATCGGGGCCGGGCGCCGCGCCGGAGCGGGGACTGCCGTGAGCTCGAGCGCGGGTGTTGCGCGTAGATCTCGTTTGCCATCACCCCACGGAGCCGTCAAGTCTGCGCGATTGGAGAGTCGCATTTAGTGTAGTGAGTGCGATGATCAATAAGGATTTTCTAAATCGTTTTTCGAGAGCGCGAATCACTCCCGTCCACTCCCGGGCCACTCCCGACTTCACTCCCGATTATCATCCTGATTTTTGGATACGTCAGATACGGTTTTGCCGCCGCGGGCATGACAATGCGCACGATGCATCGGGTGCGAGCGCCGGTTCTCGGGCGCGACGTGCATCGCAGTCCCCGCCATCGCGGATGCGGAATCCGGTTCCGCGGCCCGCGCCGGGCGGGGGCACGCGGCGGCAAGGAACCTCGGCGCGTGCGAGGCCGCCGGTCGAAGCCGGACGCCGGGCAGGTGTATAGTCCCGCGCCATGATGAGACGTCGAACGTTTCTCCACGGCGCGGCGGCGGTGGGCGCCGCCGCGATGTTGCCTCGCCGCGCTGCCGCGGCGGCGGATCTCAAGCCGATCTACGCGCAGGTCGAGAAGCGCCACGACGAGGCGCTCGCCCGGCTCCAGGAGTGGATCCGGCAGCCTTCGATCGCGGCCGAGAACCGCGGCATGACCGAGGGCCGCGACCTGACGATGCGGCTCCTGCGCGACGCGGGCTTCGGCAAGGTCGAGAGCGTGCCGAGCGACGGCCACCCCGGGATCTTCGCCACGCTCGACGCCGGCGCGCCGCGCACGATCGGCCTGTACTTCATGTACGACGTCAAGCAGGTCGATCCCAAGGAGTGGAGCTCGCCGCCCTGGGACGCCAAGCTGGTCGACCTGCCCAGGCTCGGCAAGGCGATCGTCGGCCGCGGCGCGGTCAACCAGAAGGGGCCCGAGGCCACGTTCCTCGCCGCGCTCCACGCGATCCGCGGCGCCGGCAAGAAGCTGCCGGTCAACCTGGTGCTGGTCGCCGAGGGCGAGGAGGAGATCGGCTCGCCGCACTTCCCGCAGATCGTGTCGCAGCCGAGCGTCCAGGCGGGGCTCAAGCGCTGCGAGGGCGTCTTCATGCCGCACGCCAACCAGTCCGGCGACGGCACGGTCACGATCAACCTCGGCGCCAAGGGCATCGTCGAGTGCGAGCTGGTCGCGAGCGCCGACACCTGGGGCCGCGGGCCCAGGAAGGACGTCCACTCGAGCAACCGCGCGCGGATCGACAGCCCGGCGTGGCACCTGGTCCAGGCGCTGAACACGCTGGTCAACCCCGCCGGCGATCCGGCGGTCGACGGCCTGTTCGAGCACATCCGGCCGATCAGCGCCCGCGACCGCGGCTATCTCGACGAGGCCGCGAAGCGGATCGACGAGGCCGCCGCCAAGCGGTCGCTCGGCGTCGAGCGCTGGGCGCACGATGCCACCTGGCGCGAGGCGCTCGAGGACCTGGTTAGCAAGCCCACGATCAACATCGAGGGCCTGGTCAGCGGCTACACCGGGCCGGGCGGCATGACGATCCTGCCGCACCGCGCCGCGGCCAAGCTCGACCTGCGCCTGGTCCCAGACATGACCGCGGCCGACACGCTGGCCAAGCTCAAGGCCCACCTGGCCAAGCACGGCTTCGGCGACATCGAGGTCAAGATGACCGGCGGCTACGATCCGAGCTCCACGCCGCCGGACTCGCGGCTGATCCGCGCCCAGGTCAAGGTCTACGAGCGCGCCGGGATCAAGCCGATCCTGTGGCCGCGGCTGGCCGGATCGTGGCCGGGCTACGTGTTCACCGGCGCGCCGCTCAAGCTGCCGGCCGGCCACTTCGGCCTGGGCCACGGCAACGGCGCCCATGCCCCCGACGAGTACTACCTGATCGAGCCCAGCGACACGAAGCTCCAGGGGTTCGACGCCGCGGTGCGGTCGTACGTCGACTACCTCCACGAGCTCGCGTGACGAGCCCGCGTGACGAGCCCACGTGACGAGCTCGGGGCGAGCTGAGCTATGCTGCGCCCCCCATGACGCCCCCGACCCCGCGGCCCGCGCCGAGCACCGACGAGGTTCGCTCGCACTTCCCCGCCCTCGAACGCCGTCACAACGGCACACCCGTCGCCTACTTCGACGGCCCGGGCGGGACCCAGGTGCCGCGGCCGGTGGTCGATGCGATGGCCGACTACCTGTACCACCACAACGCCAACACCCACTGGGTCTACCCGACCAGCGTCGAGACCGACGCGGCGCTCGCGGCGGCGCGCGAGGCGCTCGCCGAGTTTCTCGGCGGCAGCGCCTCGGAGATCGCGTTCGGCGCCAATATGACCACGCTGGTGTTCCACCTCGGGCGCGCGCTCGGCCGCGGCTGGTCGGCCGGCGACGAGATCGTGGTCACCGAGCTCGATCACCACGCCAACGTCGATCCGTGGCGCGAGCTGGCGATCGAGCGCGGGCTCACCGTGCGCGCGGCCCGGTTCCGGCCCGAGACCGGCCAGCTCGACCTGGACGACCTCGCCCGGGCGATCGGGCCCCGGACCCGGCTGGTCGCGATCGGCGGCGCGTCCAACGTGATCGGGACGATCAACGACGTGCGCCGGATCGCCGACCTCGCGCACGCCGCGGGCGCGCTCGCGTTCGTCGACGCCGTGCACTACGCGCCGCACACCCTGGTCGACGTCGCCGCGCTCGGCGCCGACTTCCTGGCGTGCTCGGCGTACAAGTTCTACGGGCCCCACATCGGCGTGCTGTGGGGACGCCAGGCGCTGATCGAGGTGCTCGATGCCCCCCGGCTCGTGCCGGCGCCGGCGTACGCTCCCGAGCGGCTCGAGACCGGGACGCAGAACCACGAGGGCATGATCGGCGCGGCGGCGGCGGTCGACTTCCTGGCGTCGTTGGGCCAGGGTGCCACACGGCGCGCCCGGCTCGCGGATGCCTACGCGACGCTCCACGCGCGCGGTCAGGAGCTGGTCGAGCGGCTGTGGTCCGGGCTGCGCGACCTCCCCGGCGTCACGGTCTACGGCCCGCCACCCGGCGAGCCGCGGACGCCGACGGTGTCGTTCTCGGTCCGCGGCGTGGCGTCCGAGGACGTCGCCCGTGCGCTCGCCGAGCGCGCCGTGTTCGTGTCCAACGGCGACTTCTACGCCCCGACCGCGGTCGCCCGCCTCGGTCGCGCCGACGACGGCGTCGTGCGCGCCGGCTGCGCCTGCTACACCACCGCCGGCGAGGTCGAGCGCCTGGTCGACGGCGTCCGCGAGCTCGTGCGCCGGCGGCCCTGATCAGTGAATCGGGTCCGAGCTGTTGTACGTGCACGCCTTCTCGGTGGGACGTGCGTCGCACTCGGCCTGCGGAATCGGGAACCGGAGGTTGCGGATGTGGGCCGGTGAATCGAGCGGCAGCAGGATGTTGAACCGGCGCAGGTCGATCCAGCGGTACCCGCCCTCGAACATCAGCGAGTAGCGGCGCTCGTACAGCAGCGCCTTGAGGAACGTGGCGTCGTCCACGATGGTCTCGGGCGGCAGCGGCAAGAGACCACCGGACTTGGTGCGCACGATGTTGAGCTCGGCGAGCGCGCCGGGCTTGTCGCCCGTGTAGTACAGGGCCTCGGCCTTGAGCAGGATCAGCTCCTCATTGCGGATCACCGCGATCGGCGCGACGTTGGTGTAGATCTTGAACTTGATCGTGGTCCTGAGCGACGGATCGGAGCCGGCCGTGACCGTGCTGCCGTCCATCTTCGCCGGGCCGACCTTGCTCGAGTACCGCAGGTCGGCCGTCGTGCCGTTCATCTGGACATCGGTCAGGAGCGAGGGATGGGCGTAGATCGCCGGGTTGATCAGGCCGTTGGTCGCGTCACCGGACGTGAGCGAGTAGACGTAGTTCACGCCGGCCTTGAAGTCCGGCGTCCCGGTGTCGCTGATGAACGATCCCGCGAGCGCGGTCAGCGCCGTCGCGTAGTCCGTGGTGTAGACCGCCATGCGCGCGCGCAGCGCGCGGTTGAACTTGAGGAACGTCGCCGGCGTGTCGAAGCCCTTGAACCCGGGCGAGGTCAGGAACGTGAACGCGGTGCCGGCCCCGGCGAGCTCGGTCGCCGCCAGGTCGAGCAGCCGGTTGATCTCCTTGTAGACGGCGTCCTTGCCGACGAAGCCGCCGAGCGGCTCGCCGAGCGGGTGATCGGTGTCGATCACCGCGCCGATCTCGTCGCGCGTGATGATCACCGTGAACAGATCGAGCGCATTGATCGTGTGGGTGAAGCCACGGATCCCCTTGCGGTCCGCGTCGGAGAACTCCGCCACCTTGTCGACGCCGTGCAGGATGATGTTGCCGAGCCGGATGTTGGCGTAGGCGCCGGCCCACAGCGCGCCGCCGTACGGGCTCGACTTGCTCAGGTTGCCCTGGATCATCTCGCTGACGAAGCGGGTGTCCGCGCTGTCGAAGTCGTACGACTCGCGGCCGAGGATGCCCATCAGGTTGACGTAGCCGACGACCGCCGCCTTGCCGCCGCGGTTGCCGACCAAAAGGCCGGTCGCGGCGGTGTTGATGCTCGCGGCGGTGGGGTTGTTCTGGAGCTGTTCGAGGCCTGGGTTATTGAGATCGGGGATATCGAGGTTGCAGCCCGGCAGGGCGAGCGAACCCAGGATCGCGCCGATCGAGAGTGCGAGTTGCTTGATGTGCATGGAGGGTCTCCTCAGATCCCGGCCGTGATCGAGAACCAGAAGGTCCGGCTCGGCGGGTAGGGGGTCACGTCGAAGTTGCGGCCGATCGGCTGGTTGCCGAAGTTCGAGACCTCGGGATCGAGGCCGGAGTAGCCGGTGAACGTCAGCAGGTTGCGGCCGCTGGCGCTGAGCTGGAGGCTGTGCAGCGGTCCGAGCTGCGAGGCCAGGCGCTTGGGCAGGTTGTAGGCGATCGAGACCTCGCGCACCTTCACGAACGAGCCGTCCTCGATGTAGGGCCGCGGATCGCCCATCGCGAGCGCCGCCAGCCGCTTGGCCGCCGCCGCCTGATCCGGCGCGTTGCCGTTGGCGTCGTAGGCCTGCGTGGTCAGGTTGATCACGTCCGAGCCGTGCTGCCAGTCGAGCAGCGTGCTGAACGCGAAGTCGCCGACGTTGATGACGTTCGACCAGCCGACCCGGAAGCTGGGCTCGCCGTCGCCGACCGTCGCGAGCGTGCCATTCTTGTCGATCGTGGCGACGATCTGCGTCGCGCTCTTGCCTTCCTGGATGCGGTACGCGCCGAGCCCGGCGCCGAAGCCGACCGGGACGTTGAACGCCGGGATCCCGTCGGGCAGGCTGGTGATCTGCGAGCGGTTGAGCGTCAGCGTGCCGCGCGAGGTCCAGTCGATCTGCTTGACCGGCTTGACCGCGACCGCCGCCTCGATGCCGCGGTTGCGCAGGCTGCCGCCGTTGGTGAACTGGGTGGTGAAGCCGGTCGTGGTCGCGAGCGCTTGCTGCAGCAGCATGTTCGAGATGTTGCGCTGGTACAGCGTCAGCTCGGCGACGACGCGCTGGTCCTTGCTCGCGACGTCGAAGCCGCCCTCGATCTCGCGCTGGCGCTCGGGCTCGATGCCGATGTCGCCCGCGTTGCCGCCGACGATCAGGCCGGCGTTGCCGCCGATGTTGTTGATCGCGCTGAGCGCCGTGAACTTGTTGCCGTAGTTCGGCCGGTTGCCGGTCTCGCCGTACGCCACGCGGGCCCGCAGCGCGTCGAAGTCCTCGAGCGCGCGTGCCTCGCCCGCCTTGGCCGGCTTGATGAACGAGTACGCCGCGCCGATCTTGGGGTACAGGAAGTACTTGTTGCTGTCGCCGTTGAGGCTCGAGCGCTCGGCGAGCAGGCCGCCGAGCAGCGACAGCTGATCACCGAGCAGCGACATCTCCTCCTGGACATAGCCGCCGACCTCCTTGGTCTTGCGCAGGGCCTCGTTGGTCCGGACCGAGGTCGCGGTGTCGACCTTGGGCTGTCCGGCGGTCAGGTTCTTGGCGATCACGTAGACCGAGTGGGTGTCGACGCTCTCGAACGTCAGGCCGCCGGTCAGCGCGCTGCGCAGCACCCGGCTCTGCGGGCTGAACGTCCACACCGCGCTGGTCCCGAGGTTGAAGTTGGTGTTCGTCGTCGTGCCGTCGACCACCGTGCCGAGCAGCTTGTCGTCGTTCTCGAACGTCAACCCGGTCGGCGACAGGATGTGGTTCTTCTGGTCGAAGCTGTCGATGCCGACGTTGCCGAGCAGCTTGATCCGGTGCTGGGCGTCCGCGCTGGCGTACGCGTCGACCGTGGCGGTGGCGCCGGTGATCATGCGCAGCAGCTCCTCGCGGTTCTGGAACAGCTCGACGTTCTGCAGCGGGTTCGCGTTGACGAACAGGTTGGTTGGGTACACGCCGTTCTTGGGCCGCAGGTCGACGAAGTTCGGCGTGGCGCTGAGTACGAAGTAGTTCGAGACGCCGGCGTTGTCGTTGTTCGACAGGCCGCGATCGGAGTCCGAGTGGAGCAGGTTCGCGGTCAGGCCGAGCTTGACCCGATCTCCGAACTTGTAGCCGATCGCGATCCGGCCGGTCTGCTTCTGGTAGAACGTGCCCTTGACCACGGCGGGCTGGTCGGTGAGCAGGACCGAGCCGTAGTAGTTGCCGTTCTCGGTGCCGCCGGTGACGTTGGCCAGCGTCTCCATCAGGAACGGGATCCGCGAGATCTCGGCCTCGTGGTCGAACGTCCGGCCGTTCGCGGCCATGTAGGCCTGGACGTAGGGGTTGGTGTTGCACTGGTCGGGCGTGTCCGTCGCGCCGCAGAACGAGGTCCTGACCTCGTCGATCGAGCTCCACTTGCGCGAGCCGTAGGTCTTCGAGCGCTGCGAGAACCCGATCCGCTGGGTGACGGTCGCGTGGTTCTCTCCCATGCGGCCGCGCTTGGTCGTGATGATGACGACGCCGTTGGCCGCCTTGGAGCCGTACAGCGCCGCGGCCGAGGCGCCCTTGAGCACCTCGACGCTCTCGACGTCGGCCGGGTTGAGATCGGCGACCCGGTTGACCGGGTTATCCTGGTTCGACGGATTGCCGCCGGCGGCCGCGGCGGTGATCGCGTTGACGCCCGACGCCGTGGCGATGTTCGAGATCACCACGCCGTCGATCACGTAGAGCGGCGACGCCTGGCCGTTGATCGTCGAGATGCCGCGCAGACGGAGTTGCGCGCCACCGCCGGGCGCGCCGGAGTTGGCCTGCATGTTGGCGCCGGCGAGCTTGCCGACCATCGCGTCATCGAGCGTCGGCGCCGACACCCGGTTCAGGTCCTTGCCGTCGATCACCGATCCGCCGCCGGTGATGTTCTCCTTGGTGAACGACGGCGCGCGGCCCTCGATCACGATCTGCTCGCCCTTGGCGAGCCCGAGCGAGACCGAGACCGACTCCTGGCCGGGCGGGACCTCGAGCAGGTGGCTCTCGTGCTCGGGCGCCGTGATATCGAGCGCGACCTTGCCGGGCGGCAGGTTCTCGATCACGAAGCTGCCGTTGGCCTCGGTGAACGCCGTCGCGTCGGGGATGCCGACGACCTGGACCTGGGCGCCGGCGAGCGGCTCGCCCGAGGTCTCGACCACCTTGCCATGGACCGAGCGCTTGATCGGCGGCGGCGGCAGCGGCGCGCCGACGGTCACCACGACCGCGGCCTTGTTCGACGGCGCGGCCACGCTGACCGGCGGCTGGTTCGGGGCCTCGATGTCGAGGGTGACGTCGCTGATCGCGACTCCGGGCAGGGTGAAGCTGCCGTCGGCGCCGGTCACCACCTGGATCTCGGTGCCGTGGACGCGCACCGTGGCGCCGGCGACCGGCGCGTGCGCCGCGTCGCTGACGACACCGCCGACCATGCGGGTCTCGATCGGCGGAGCGACCGGGGGCGGGGCCGGCTTGACGAGCACGACCTGGAGCTGCAGCTGGCTCGCCGCATCGAGCACCGGGACCAGCTTCGCGGGGAAGCCGTCGGCGTTGACCTCGAGCGAGACGTTGGCGGTCGCGACGCCGGTCAGCTTGAAGCTGCCGTCGGGGCCGGTGGTCGCCGAGGGGCCGCCACCGCTGACGGTGACGGTCGCGTTTGCCACCGGCTTGCTATCGACGTCGACAATCGTGCCAACGATGTCGCGGCCTTTCCCCTTCGCGGGTTGTGCATAGGCAGTGACCGAAAACAACAACAGTGCCAACAAGCACAGTGCGGATCCGAATATGTGACTGAATCGCTTTGCGAGCATCACGGAGGCCTCCCTAGGTCCTTCCGCCATCTAAACGCCGCGTGAGGAGCCTCACAAGGAGATGCACTTGCAGGTTCTTGCAACCAGCGAGAGCCCGCGTTCGCCATGCGTGTCGCACCGGTACCTGATGTACTCGGGATTACATAAATTTTATTGTCCGGGATATTGATTCCCGAACGAAAATATGCATATCAGCCACCGAGGGATCGCGGCCGGCTGCGACACCCCCAGTGTGATCCGCGATCGGGTCCGCGGCAACCTGGGATTCGCAACTACCATGTGGACTGCACACCCAGGCCGATCGAGGCGCGTGATCCGCTGCTGCGGATGGATGCAGGTCGCGCCCGGTCGCGCCGGGTCGCGCCCGGTCACGGCAGGGTCACAGCCCGGTCACAGGCTGCCGCAGGACCCGGAATAGCCGGCGCAGCAGCCGGTCGCGGTGCAGGACGTGCTCAGCATCGTGTTCATGATCGCGCCGGCGTTGCTGAACGACGCCAGGTGATCGACGGCGATGTCGAGCTGTGACCGGAGCGCCGCGGCCGCGTTGAACCTGCATTGATCGGCGCCGACGATCTCGTCCGCGGCGCCGCCCGAGATCGTGAAGAACTGAACGTTGGGCCGGCGCTCCGGCTCGCGGCGGAACCCGACCGAGGCGCTGGTGCCGGTCCGGGGATTCGACGCGCCGGCCGCGCCGTCCGGCCAGAACCCGAACGTGTTGCTGTCGAACACGTTCTGGCTGCCGCAGGTCGGAAACGCCGGGTTGGCAAAGCCCACGGCGAGGCAGCTCGAAAGCCCCTTCAGGCCGCCCGCGACGTTGACGAACCGATCGATGCTGCCCCACAGCCCGCCGAACGTGATGCCGTGCAGCGCGACGGTCACGCCCATCGAGTGGGCCAGGATGTCGACCTTGGGCTTGCCGGTGTACGCCTTCGCCGCGCGGATGAAGTCGCGGATCCGCGCCGCCTTGGTGCTCGTGTGGAAGTTGAGCTGCTGGGCGGCCTGCTCGCTGGGCGACAGGTAGGTGATGCCGAACAGCTCGCAGTCGTTGTAGCCCGCGGCCTT
This sequence comes from Kofleriaceae bacterium, assembly GCA_036403075.1. Classification (GTDB taxonomy): domain Bacteria; phylum Myxococcota_A; class Polyangia; order Haliangiales; family Haliangiaceae; genus JABFXX01. The sequence goes on along the minus strand of DASWRS010000043.1, from coordinate 21,966 downwards.
GAGCGTGGCGTAGACCGACGGCACGCCGCTGGTCGACGGCCGGGCGAAGAACGTCGCGTTCACGCTGTTGCCGTGGACGAAGATCACCGGCGTCCGGGTCGCCACGCAGTTGCCGCCGCCGAACCCGCCGTCGGGCGCGTTGGCCGGCGCGAAGCCGCCCGCGAACTGGTTGCTCGCACCGTTGTAGATCACCGCCTGCGCCGCGGTGGATCCGGCAGGGTCGTCGGTCACGGGATCGGCGCACCCGGTCGCGGCGGCGGCCGCGGCGAGGATCACGGGGAGGCATCGGGTCGAAGGGATCGTCATGGGCGGGGCTCCAGGGTATCGCGATCGCGCGCGCGGAAGCTCAGTCCTCGGTCACGACCACGTGGTCGATCAGGACCTCGGTGGACTCGTTGCTCAGCGTCTTCTGGTGGTTGTATCGAATCCGCCGGTGCATCGCCGCGTCGCTTGCATCGCCGAGAGCCTTGCCGGGAGCGGATCCGACCGTCAACACACTACCGATCTCGCAGAAAGCGGCGAGAAGCCGGTGATACAGCGATTCGCTGCGATGATCGGCGCCGGCGGCCGGCCGGCGGGTCGGTCCGCTGTGTCGGCGCGATCCACGATGCTGGACATGTCCGGCGGCTCCACGGTACGTAGGCCGGATGCGCACCACCTTGGGAGCTCACGTCGCAGCGCGCTCGGGGGCCGCCGCGCCGCGCGTGCTCGCGGCCGTCGGGCTCGCGGCGGTCGGGCTCGCGGCCTGTGGCGGACAGGCCGGGATGGGCGGACTCCCGCGGGTCTCCGACTGCAAGATCGAGGTGCTGCAGACGTATCCCTCCTCGGGCTACATCGAGATCGGTCAGCTCTCGTTCGAGGTGTACGCGGCGGGGCCGGCCAGGCGCCGGTACACCAGCCCGTATGCGCTCGCCAACGACATCCACGCCGACATCTGCTCGATCGGCGGCGACACGCTGGTGGTGGATCGCAACGCCGCGGGCGTGGTCGTCCGCGGCACCGTGTTGCGTCGCGCCACCGTGTACGACGTGCCGCTTCCGCCGCCGCGGCCGGCGCCGCGCGCCGAGACCTGCGAGCCGAGCTGCGGCGCCGGCTACGCGTGCGAGGGCGGGACGTGCATCCCGCAATGCATTCCGGCCTGCGGCGACGGCCAGAGCTGCGGCACCGACCGGCTGTGTCACAGCGAGGACTGAGCGGCTCGCCCGCGCCGTGCGATCGCAGCGGTCAGTCGTGCGGGTGCCGGGCGTCGACGCCGGGATACGTCGGGTCGCCGCGCAGCGGGTTGGGCGGCCAGTAGTTCATCCAGGACTGCTTGGCCATCTGATCGTCGTGGCGCTGCTCCGGGGAGCGACACGAGTGCCGGGTCACCAGGCTGCCGGTCGGCTGCTCGTCCTTGCAGACCGTCGGCTCCTCGGTCGTCGCCTGCGGGCTCACGGCGCGGGGGCCCTGCGCAGTCTCGACGACGCAGGCCCAGGAGCAGAGGCTGAGGCTGAGGACCATCGCGAGGACCGTGCGTTGCATGACCGGAGGATAGCGCCGGCAGCCGCCGGCGTCACAGCATCTTTGCGAGGTAGAGCGCGGTCTCCCCCGGCATGTACGCGCCGTAGTACAGCCGGTCGGCGCCACACAGCGTGTAGCCGAGGCGCTCGTACGCCGCGACGCCCGGCACGTTGACGTTGCTGGTCTCGAGCCAGACGTGCGTCGCACCGGCCTGGCGGCCGTAGGCCTCGACCCGCTCGAGCAGGGCGCGCCCGACGCCGCGCCGGCGGTACGCGGGCGAGATGTAGAGGAACCAGAGCACGAGCCGCGCGTGCCACGGCTCGTACTCCACCGCCGCGAAGCCGCGGATCTCGCCGTCGTCGGCGACCCAGCCGATCTCCCACTGCGCCCAGCGCGCGAACACCTCGCCGATCGAGTACCGCTTGGCGAGCGGCGTCGCCAGCGGACGCTCGACGAGCTCGATCCGCCGCGGCGTGGTCACCAGCTCGAAGATCGACGAGGTCTCGAAGGTCGTGTCGATCGCTTCGACCCCGCGGCGGTCGGCCGTGCGGTTCAGCTCGCGAATCTGGATCGTCACGAGCCAGAACGTAGCAGCTCCGAGCGTGACCGACCGGGCAGGGTGCCAGCGTCGGCGGCCGGGCCAGGCGGCAGGCGGCACGGCCCACCGCGCGCCAGCTCCTGAACCCCGAGACCGGTCGTCGCAGGAGCCGACGCGGCCGATCCGCGCGCTGGACGCCCATCGCCCCGGCCAAGCCACGCCGCGCCCGGATCGGGAAGATCTTGCGCGACCCGTGCGTTGACCCGGATCGCACCCGGTTGCCACGTTATGCCGGGTGCGGCCGCGGCCGCTGTTGCGGAGTCGCAACAGGTGTTCCGCACCAACACAGGTCGCGCCCGGGTGCGGGGATCCAAGTGAGCGCGGCCCGTCGCAACGCGCGTGGTTTGTTGCTTGCACATCGTTCGCAGCGCGTGCTCGCGTCCGGCTCGTCGAGGCTCGAGCCGCGCCCTGTCTTGTCAGAGGAGCCCGTGACACAAACCTCGCGTCTGCTGATGTCGTGCTGCGCGCTGCTGGTCACCGCGTGTGGCGCCGGGGATGACCGGCTCGATCCAGGCGATCTCGAGCTGCGCGACCTCCTGGGAATCTCTCCCGAGGTCGCCGGCTCGTGGGATCCCGGCCAGCGCGTGGCCGCGCGCCGCGTGATCGAAGCCGGCCTGCACCAGATCCAGGCGCCGCCCGGTCATGCCGCCCTCGGCAAGGATCCCGCGTTCGACCGGCGTGTCGCGCAGGCGCTGGCCGCGGTCGATGTCGATCGCGCCCGGCACCACGCCGGTGCGCTCGGCGTGGTCGACCTCGCGGTCGGCGCGAGCGGCGTGGTCGCGACGCCGCACGCCGCGACGCTCGAGCCGCACGCGACGCCACCGCTCGATCTCCAGCTCCGCGGCTGGAACACCGGGTCCAGCCCGGGCCCGCTGCCGGCGCGCGGCATGGCGGTGCTGGCGACGCTCGCGAACGATGCGGGTCACCGCGGCGGTGCGATCGTCGTGACGCCGGTGCCGCAGCTCGCCGTGGTCGCCGGCTACCTGCCGGCGACGACGTCGGCGCCGGCGCGGCTGGTGGTCAACCCGGTGGTGCTCGCGGCGCTCGATCCGCACGATCCAGGCGATCCGCGCGACCCCGCGACCGTCGAGCGAATCCAGGGCCCGGGGCCGGCGGCAGCCCCGGCCGGCGCCGCGACCGCGGCCGCGACCGCGACCGCGACCGCGGCGGCCAACCCGTACAGCTTCTATGGCTCGGTCGCGGAGTGCGCGGCCGCCCAGCACGAGCGCTGTGACGCCTGCCTGGCCCACGGCTCGTGCACGGCGATCACCGACCTGGGCGACGGCAACGCCGAATGCACGCAGCTCGCCGCGAACGGCGGGCGCGGCGACTACCTGATCTGCGTCAACCTCGCGCTCGCGATCGACGCGGTCGCCTCGTGCACCGCGGGCGGCGCGCCGTCGTGCCCGCGCGACCCGCGCGCGAGCGAGTCGATCGCGACGCTCGAGAACAACGCGCGGTTCCTCGACGACACGGCGTGCGCCCGGCCGCTCGATGCGTGCCTCGCGGCGCTCTATGGCCCACCCCGAGGCGGGTTCCCGGGCCCGGGCTCCGGCGGGGGAGGCTCGCCGGCGCCGCGCAACACGTCGATCGACTGCGGCGACTCGTGTAGCGGCGACTCCAACTGCGACGCGTCGCCGGGCTGTGAGCTCGACGGACCGAGCTGCGATCTGTCGTACGACCCGACGTGCGCGGACTCCAACGAGCAGTCGGGGTGCAATGACTCCGGCGGCGGCGGCGGTGCGGGCGCCGGCAGCTGCTCGGGCGACTCCGAGGACTCCTGCGGCTCTGCGGACAACAGCGCCTGCGACAGCAGCGACTGCGGCGGTGGCGGTGACAGCAGCAGCTGCGATGGCGGCGGCGGTGGTGGCTGCGGCGGTGGCGGCGGCGGCAGCTGCGACGGCGGCGGCGGCGGCGGCGACTGCGGCGGTGGTGGCGGCGGTGGTGGCGGCGACTGCAACGTCGCCGGAAGGCGCGGTCGCGCCGGCATGAGCCTGCCGATCGCGGTGGTGTGGGCGCTGCTGCCGCTTCCGTTCGCCGTGATCGTGCGGCTTCGCGCCGAGCGCCGGCGCGCGCGAGCCGGTTTCGCCGACGGAGATCCGGACGCGGAGGCCGACGTCACGGACATCGACGACGTCGTGACCCGCCGCAACGCGCCCTCGTCACTGCGGGGGGCGCCATGAGGCCGTACGTCTTGCACTGGCTCGAGCACCACGTCTCGGCCGACGTGGCGGGCGCGCTCGCGCCATCGTGGTTCACCTGTGTCGGCCTCGCCGGCGTCGTGACCCTGATCCTGATGCTCGCGCTCGCGCGCCGCCGCGGCATCGATCCGGGAACCGTCGCGTCGGCGGTGCTGTGGTGCTACATCGCCGCGGTGCTCGCCGGGATCCTGGTCCCGGCGCTGATCGACGGCGTCGAGCACCTCGCGGCGACCGGGCGGCTTCGCCTGCGCTGGTCCGGCATGACGTCGTTCTGGGGCTACCTCGCCGGTGCGGCCGCGGTCGCGCGGGTCTGCCGGCGCGATGGCCTGGCGCTCGCGCGCATGGCCGATCTGGCGGTGATCCCGCTCGGCGTCGCGCTCGCGCTCGCGCGGATCGGCTGCTTCATGGCGGGCTGCGACTACGGCAAGGTCTCGTCGCTGCCCTGGGCGGTGCGGTTTCCGGCCGGCAGCCCGGCGTGGCACGACCACGTGCGCGGCGCGCTGATCCCGGGCGATCGCGCCGCGTCGCTGCCGGTCCATCCGACCCAGGTCTACGAGGCGCTGCTCGGCCTCGCGATCATCGGCGTCGCGCTCGTGTTCGGGCGGCGGGTCCGCCGTGACGGCGACCGCTTCCTGGTGGCCGCCGCGACCTACGCGATCGGGCGCCTCGGGATCGAGATGCTGCGCGGCGATGCGGGCCGCGGCATCCACGCCGGCCTGTCGAGCGGCCAGATCTTCTCGCTGCTGGTGCTGCTCGCGATCGCGGCGCGCCTGGTCGTCCTGCAGCGCCGCGCGGTCACCGTCGCGGTCGCCGCCGCCCTCGCGCTCACCGTCGCGCACGTCGGCGAAGCGGACGCGCAGCCGCAGCCGCAGCCCGTCGATCCGGCGCAGGCAGCGGAGCCGCCGGCGAGCCCGGAGCCCGCCGTCGATCCGGAGCAACCGCCGGAGCCACCGCCGCAAGCAGCGCCGCAACCCTGGCCCGTGGTCGTCGGGGATCCGCCGCCGCCGCCGCCGGATCCGACGGAGCGCCCGCTGTTCTCGACCGGCGTGCTGCTCGGCGTGGCGACGCCGCTGAACCGCCGCAGCCAGCAGGTCCCGACCCTGGGCGGCGCATCGCTGTCGATCGGCTACCTGCCGGGCCGCTTCGGCCTGTGGCTCGATCTCGACGCGCTGTCGAACACCGAGGCGTCGCACGACACCATCCTCGCGGCGGTCAGCTTCACGCAGCGGCCGACCCCGCGCCTGATGCTCGGCGTGCGATCCGGCATCGGCCTGACGCTCGTGAACTTCAAGGATCCGGCGTTCCGCGACGTCGGCGGCATGACCTACCGGCTCGAGGCGATCGCCGAGTACGCCGTCCAGCGTCACTGGGCCGTGTGGCTGCGCCCGCTCGCGATCGACCTGCTCGACGCGCCGGAGCTCGGCGGGCCGATCACGACCTACCAGATCCGGTTCGGCGTTGCGTATCGCTTCGGATCGCGCCGCAACGCGGTGCGGCCGCCGGACCCGCCGCCGCTGCTGCCACCGCCGCTGCCGCCACCGCCGCTGCCGCCGACGCTTCCCGAACCCGGAGTCGCTCCATGAAGCTCGTCACCTGGCGCAACACCGCGCTCGCCCTCGCCGTGATCTGTGGTTGCCAGCGCTGGCAGAGCTGCTCGCATACCGCCGCGCCCGCCGAGCCGGCCACACCCGAGCTCCGGCCGGCCCGCGAGACCCCGGCGACCCCGAGAGCTGCCCCATCGGCCGCGGCCTCGCCCGGCGAGCCGGCCTCGACGCCCGGCAAGACGTTTCACGGCTTCCAGATCCCGGCGTGGGCGATGCGCCTCGCGCCGCAGCGTGGCGAGACCCTGCGCGCCTACCGCGATCGCATCCTGCCGGTCGCCGAGCTCGCGGTCGCGCCGCAGCGCGCGCGGGTCGCTCGCCTGCGCGATGACTTCGCCCAGCTCGATCCCAAGCAGCGCGCCGAGCTCGATGCCGCGGTCGCCGACGCTGCCCGGGCGATCGAGGATCGCGTCAGGACCGCGCTCGCCGGCGGCGAGCTCGCGCCCGCGACCTTCAAGCCGATGACCGGCATCGCCGTCGCGCGCGACGTGCTCGCGATCGTCGATCGGGGCAACACCCGGTTCCTCGGCTCGCTGACACCGGATCAGCGGACGCGGCTCGCCTCGCACCGCTTCGACTTCGCCGACTACCTCGTGTTCTCGGCCCGCTGGGAGGATGCGCTGCACGCGCTTGACTGACGACGCCTCGCGCGTCCGTCGTGCGATGTGAGCGGCGATCGCACCTGCGACGGAGCCAGCGCTTGTAGTGGAATCCCCGGCACGCCGTGCAGTGGGACCCCTCGCGCGACGCACAGGGCCTCACCTTCCGTCGAGGGCACGGGCGAACGTCGCCGGTAGTTCATGGTCAAGCTCGCGACCAGGGCCAGCGAGCCTCGGGCTCGCGGCGCCCCGGGTCACGCGTACACGCGCTCACCGCGCCTAGCTCCGCAGAACGCAAGCGATCGTGGATCACGGCAGGTCCGGCGCGGTGCGTTCGCGCGGGACTCGACGTGCGATCGGTCGCTCGGCACGCGTGATGCTCGGGCCCCGCTCACATCGCCGTCGCCATTTCCCATCCGGGCACTACAAAGGAGCACAGCAGTGAGTGTCATCGAGGTATACCGTCGCACATCTGGTCCTGCGCCCCTTGCGGACCATGGTGAATCCACCGAGCACCAGCTCGCCGCATTGCACGCCATGCAGCACGAGCACGCACTCTGGAATTGCCGGCTGCTCACCGCATTCGCCCAGGGCGCGCTGTCGCGTGACGACATTCGTTATGTGTTCTCGCAGTATCATATGTACACATCGAGCTTCACGCGGTTCATCGCCGCGGTGATGGCGGGCTGCGACAGCGATCTGTTCCGCGCCCAGCTGGCGCAGAACCTGTGGGAGGAGGGCGGCGGCTGCGAGCCGTCGCGCCGCCACGCCCAGATCTTTCGCAACTTCCTGCGCGACTCGCTCGGCATCGAAGACGTCGCGCAGATCGCGTATGCGCCGCACACCCGGTACTTCGTGCGCGAGTACCTGGCCGCGGCGCAGCACGCCGAGCCGACGGCGGCCGCCGCGTTCCTGGCGATCGGCACCGAGGGGATCGTATCGCGGATGTACGAGATCATGCGGCGCGGCCTGATCCACGCCGGGATCGCCGAGTCCGAGCTCGAGTTCTTCGATATCCACATCGCGTGCGACGACGAGCACGCGGTCACGCTGGAGAACATGATGATGTCGTACGCCGGCCAGCCCGGCTGGTTCGACACCTGCGCCGGCGCGATGCGGCGCGCGCTCGATCTCCGGATGCAGTTCTTCGACAGCCTGTTCGAGGATCTGCAGCGGGCGCGGATCCAGCCGATCGTGACGCGCATGCAGAACCGCGAGTCGCTGGCGCGCGATCTCGCCGACGCCCAGCTGTGCCACCGCCCGGGCAGCTCGACGATCGCGATGTACGACAACGAGGTCCCCAAGCTCAACATCAAGTTCACGGTCGAGCGCCTGCCGCTCGCCGCCGAGATCCTCGATCCGCGCATGGTGCGGATCCCCGCCGGCAAGTTCAACGAGAAGCACAAGCACGCCCACGAGACCCTGCTCCACGTCCTCGAGGGCAGCGGGCAGGTGCTGGTCGACGACCGGGTGCTGCCGGTGCGCGCCGGCGACTCGATCCTGGTCCCGCGCTGGGCGATGCACCAGACCCAGAACCTGGGCACCACCGAGATGCGGATCCTCGCGGTGACCGACTTCCGGCTGAGCCAGCGCGCCCTCGTCGGCGACCCCACGGACTACCGGATGAACGCCGACATCGACGCCCGGCCCCGGGACTGACCTTCGCACCGGCGAACCATGGGTGCGCCGGACCGGAAAGGCGCGGGTCAGGGTTTCGCGGGTGCGGGTGCCGGTGCCGGTGCCGGTGCCGGTGCGGGCGCCGGTGTCGCGGCCGGCGCCTGGGCCGGTCGCTGGAGCGGCGTGGGGTAGGTCGCGACGCTGACGTTGCCGTCCTTGTCGATCGCCTGGACGCCGAGCACGACGTTGTCCTTGGACACCGGCAAGGTGACGCGGGTGACCAGGCCGACGTCCTTGTGGTTCTGCCACAGCGGCGCGGTGGTCTCGCGCCAGACCACGCGATACCCGGCGAGATCGGGCTCGGGGTTGGCGTCCCAGTGCAACGTGGTGTCATTCTCGAGCTTGACGGTGTCGATCTGGACGCCGCGCGGCGCCGCCGGTGCCAGCGCGAGCGCCGCGAGCGCCGCGGCGTTGACCCGCGCGACCTGGGCGATGTACGTGAAGTCGACGAACTCCGGCAGGTCGCCGTACTGCGCGCCACCCTCGACGCGCACGTTCTGGTGCTGGTGCTTGAAGTTCTCGGCCGGCTCGGTGAACCGCACCGCCGCGTAGCCGGCGTTGAGGAACGGCGCGTGATCGCCGCCGCGCAGGTAGCGGTCGCGGCGCCAGATCAGCTCGACCTTCATGTTGGCGACGTCGTGCTCGGCGTGCTCCTTGACGAACCGGGCGAGCTCGCGGGTCGCCGTGTCGTTCTCGCCGCCGGTGCGGACCAGCGTGCGCAGCTCGTCGGACATCTCCTTGATGTCGGGCACGCCCTCGGCGAACAGCCGGACCCGGCCGCGGTCCATGTGGCCGTTCTCGGCGTGCGAGTTGCCGATGATGTCGTTGGTGAACATGCCGGCGATGTTCTTGCCGGCCTTGCGCGCCTCCTCGGCGACGTGGGTCGAGCCGACCAGGCCCTGCTCCTCGCCGGCGACCGTCATGAACACCAGGGTCGCGTCGAAGTGGAGCTTCGACATCGTGCACGCCAGCTCGATCACCGCGGCGGTGCCCGACGCATCGTCGTCGGCGCCGGGCGCGTCGCTCGTCGGATCGAGCACGTTCGATGGCATCGAGTCGTAGTGGCCGCTGACCACGTAGATCCGCTCGGCCGACTCCGCCTGGTCGCCGGGCAGCGTGGCGACGACATTGACCAGCTCGGTCGGCTGCGCGATCCGCCGGCCGGGCGGCGCGGTGAACGTGTCGAGCTCGACCTTGAGCCGGCCGTTCGACTGCGCCGCGCAGGTGTCGAGCTGCGCCTTGATCCAGCGCCGCGCGGCCCCGATACCGCGCTCGTCGCTCTTCGGATCCGACAGCGTGTGCCGCGTGCCGAAGCCGACCAGCTTTCGAACCGTCGCCTCGATCCGCTGCGCGGAGATGCTCTGCAGCATCGCCTTGACGTCGGCCTGCGTCGTCGGCTTCGGCGCGGCGCCGGCGTCCGTCGCCGCGGCGAGCAGGCAAAGCCCGAGGGCCGCGCTTCGTCGGGTGGTCATCATCATCGGCGCGGATGATGGAACACTCCCGGCGGCGCCGTCCAGCGCCGCCGGCGTGCCTGCGCGCATCACCCCGCGACATCGCGCGTGGCACCCGGCGCCGCGCCCGGCGCGAGGCCAAGGAGATGCGGCTCCTTGCGTTACCCCGGCTCCGGGCTGCCGAAACGACGGCACGGCTGGTTACGGCGGAACACTGCTCGACGACAAGTAGGGCGGCCGCTCGGTTCCGCGGTCATGGCTGTCGCGAGCACATGCCGGCAATCCACCGCATGGTGCCGGGGCGCGCAGCTACAGCTCGCGCGCGAAGAACGCCGCGGTCGCGCGGTACGCGTCGATCCAGTTGCGCCACAGGAGCAGGTCGTGGATCTCGTCCGGATAGACGATCTCGTCGACGCGCACACCCTGGTGGCGCAGCCGCTGGATCAGGTCGATCGTCTGCTCGAACGGCACGTTGCGGTCGTCGTCGCCGTGGATGAACAGCACCGGCGAGCGCCACCGCGCGACGTCGGCGACCGGCGAGGACTTGAGCGCCAGCTCGAGCGCCTCCTTCTTGTCCGGCGCATCGGGGAACGACTCCTCCCAGCGCTCGAGGAACACCGACCAGTCGTGGACGCCGTGGAAGTCGACGCCGGCCTTGAACACGTCCGAGCTCCGCGCCAGGCCGAGCGCGGTCAGGAACCCGCCGTACGAGCCGCCCCACAGGCCGAGGCGCTTCCTGTCGACCTGCGGCAGCGAGGCGAGGTACCCGGCGGCCGCGACGATGTCCTGGTACTCGGCCGAGCCCCGCCAGCCGGCCCTGGGCGCCTCGCGGAAGTCGCGGCCGTACATGATGCCGAGCCGGTAGTTCACCGACAGCACGACGATGCCCTGGCTGGCGAGCAACTGATTCTCGGCATAGGCATTGCTGTAGTAAGGCAGGTAATGCCACGCGGGCAGCATCTGGCGGATCGGCCCACCGTGGCTGAACACGACCGCCGGGCAGCCCGACGTGCACGCGGGCGGCACGAACAGCTGGCCGTGGATCGTGAGCCCGTCGGCGGCGCGGAACGTCACCGGCTGCGGCACCACGAGCTCGTCGGCCGGGAACTCGGCCGGCACGAGCTCGCGCGCGATCGCCTCGGGCGCCGTGCCGCGGACGCGCGCGGGCAGGGTGGGCTGGCGCGCGGTCGCGGCCAGCACGAACGTCGTGCCGTCGGCGACCTGCACCGGCGCGGTCTCGATCCCGTCGCCCGTGGTGACCGGCTGCGGCGCCGAGCTGCCGTCGGCGGGCACGCGCCAGGCGTGGCGCCGGTCGGCGTCGCCCTGGTTCGAGGTGAACAGGATCGTGCGCCGGTCCGGCGCCATCCGCGCCTGCTCGACGTCGTAGTCACCGCTGGTGATCCGCCGCGCGGCGCCCGCCGGGTCGAGCGAGTACAGGTGCATGCGGCCGTCCTGCTCCGACGGGAACACGATGCGGTCGCCGGCGAACCACACGAGGTCGTTGTCCAGCCACGTCGGCACCGAGTCGCGCGCCGCGGCGCCGCTGCTCCACACCGCGCGGCCCTTGCCGGTCCGGGCGTCGGCGAGCCACACCGACCACGGTCGCGGCCGCTCGGGGATCAGCGGCAGCTTGCGCTCGGCGCCCGCGGTGCGGACGAAGGCGATGTTGTGGCCGTCGGGCGACCACCTCGGGCTGGCATCGCGGTCGGTCGACGGTGCGATCCAGCGCAGCGTCTGGCCATCGAGCTCGATCACGGCGATCAGCGTGTGCGACTTGCGCGTGACCGAGAACACGATGCGCTTGCCATCGGGCGACCAGTGCGGCTCGCCGGCCGCGCCCTCGAGGTCGGTGATCGCACGCGCCGGCGTGCGGCCGTCGACCGGCGCGATCCACAGCTGCCGCTTGGCGGACCACACGACCTTCGAGCCGTCGGGCGACAGCTGGAGATCGTCGCCGCCGTCGCCGAGCGCGCGCGGCGTCCCGCTGCCATCGGCGGCCACGGCGAACACCTGCCGCCGGGGCGGCTTGACCAGGCTCGCCGGGTTCGGCGTGCGCTCGCCGTCGCCGCCGCGCGTGAACACGACAACCTTGCCGTCGGGGCCGATCGCGAGCGCGCCGAGCTCCATGCCGGTGTCGCCGCGGTAATGGGTCACGGCGTGCGGCCGCCACGCCGGGCCCTCGGCGGCCCACACGTTGCGCTCGCCGCGCAGGTTCACGGTCCAGGCGATGCGCGGCGCCCGCTCGGCGGCCACGAGCCCGCTGCAGAACGGCGCGGACATGACCTGCTCGAGCGTGAACGTCGACGCCGATGCGGTCACCGGGAGCAGGGCAACCAGGAGAGCCACCGATCTCATGGCACGAGTCTACGCCACGCGACCGGAGCTGGCTGCGTGTGCCGTTTGCATCGAGCACGGCCGTCGCGCGCGTCGCCCGTGATACAAGAAGGCCATGACGGATGCAAGGACGCTCGGCCTGGCCGCACTGTCGCTCTCCTTGCTGGGCACCGCCTGCGGGGTCGAGGACGGAGCGCGCGTCGGTGCATCCCGGGCCGAGATCACCAACGGCACGTACGATCCGTACGATCACCAGGTCGTGAAGGTGTACCCGCCCGGAGCGGCCCTGCCCTGCACCGGCACGCTGATCGGGCGCAAAACCATTCTCACCGCGGCCCATTGCCTGGGGGACGGCAGCACCACCGTCACCGTGTCGGGCGAAGCGGGGGTCTACGACCCCTCGCTGGGGCGCTCGTACTGGGATCCGTACACCGTGCAGGGGACGCCGGTGTTGCAGGCAGGATCGGACGTGGCGCTGGTGATCCTGCCGATGAACATTCCGATGAACATTCCGGGCACCGGGCCGTCGCGGGTGGCGAGTGCGGTGTGGGCCGGGTTGCCGATCACGCTCGTCGGCTTCGGCCAGACCGCACTCGATGTCGGCGGCGGCACGCGCTACCTGGCGTCCAACACGATCGACAGCGTCGATCCGACGCAGTGGTACTTCACGGGCGTGGGCGGGTCCGACGGCGCCACGTGCCACGGCGACTCGGGCGGACCGGCGTACCGGACCTCGACTGATTGCATCCTCGGGATCACGCGGGGCGAGAATCTGCCCGCGACCTGCACCGATGCGGGCGGGAGCTACATCGACACGCGCGTCGACACCCAGCTCGGCTGGATCCAGGGGCACGCCCCCGAGGCGATCACGGCGTGCTCGCCATAGCGGCGCCGGATCACTCGAGGGCGGCGTCGATGCTGCTCTGCGCCAGCCAGTTCGTGACCAGCTCGCGGGCCGACCGGGCGCGGTGCGGCGGCACCGTGATCCGGTGCTGCCAGCCGCCGTCGGCCGCGACGTCGAAGCGGCCCCACGACCGGATCGGCCCGAGCGCCTCGAGCTCGCGCAACAGGCCGCGCGCCACGCCATCGTAGCGTCCGCGCGTGTGCTCGTCGCCGCCGGCGATGACGAGCGTCGTGCCGGCCGGTGGATCGTCGGCGAGATCGCGGATCCGGGCGATCGCGTCCGCGTCGCCGGTGGCGTCACCGATCGCGCGCGCCGCGGATCGCGCCTCGGCGAACAGCACCGTCGCGGCGCGCTTGCTCAGGCGCGCGACGTCCCGGGGCGGCGGTGCCGGTGCGGCCACGTACAGCGGCTCCGGATCGCCCTGGCGGATACCATCGAAGCCGATCCGCACGCCGAGCGAGAGCCGCGATAGCCAGTGGAGCCACGCGGCAAGCGCCGCGCCGCATGGCACCTCGCGGAGCTCGGGATCATGGACGAGCGGCACCGCCAGCAACAGCGCCCAGCCGAAGCTGCCGAACCAACCGAGCCCGTTGCGGCCCAGCGCGCGGGTCTGCACGAGCCGGCGCACGTGCGGCCACGCGGCCTGGAATACCTCGTCCCGCCCGTGATCGCGCAGCTGTGCGGCGAGCATCGCGGCGTCGCGCGGACCGGACCGCATCCGTCGCGTGAGCTCGTCGTCGCTGATCACGACCGTGATGTCGACGCGTGAACCCTCGAGCACGCCATGCAGCCGCGGCGGCAGCGTCGGGAGCAGCTCCAGCCCGAGCCGGGCCGCGAGCCGCGCCGGATCGTCATCGGATACCAGCACGTCGACGTCATCGGCGTGGGCCGGCGCATAGATGCTCGAGCCGAACGCCTCGACCGTGGCCCGCGAATCGGCGACCGAACGCACGCGCTCGAGCACGCGCGTCGCGGGGTCGCGATCTCCATCTGGCCTGGTCATGGACGCTCGGGTTTGCCGCAGTCTACCGCGAACGCGCGATCCGGGACGGCCCGCCACGCGGCGCACGACGGCGTTGGTCGCAGGGCCGTGTTGGTCCTGGCCGCGTGTGGCCAGGAGCCGGCGTCCAGCGATACGGCACGCGGCCTCGCGCACGGTCGACGCCATCCGGCGCCCGGACGGTCGCGCTGATCACCGGCGACCGCGATCAGGTGCGGGTCACGCCGACCGACGTCGCGGCGCAGGTCGCCGCCGGTGAGCTGGACCACGCGCGGTTCAACGATGGCCGGAGCTGGTCTCGGGCACGCTCCACAGCTGCAACGGGTGCCGGCGGCGCGGTGGCGATCCGGGTGAGCAGGTCAACCGGCCCCGGCGACCCGCGGCTCGGATACAATGCCGCGCGATGGCGCCAGAGCGGTATGGCTCATACCGGGTATACGAGCAGCTCGGGAAGGGCGGGATGGCGACCGTCCACCGCGCCGAGCAGGACACGCCACAAGGCATCCGCCAGGTCGCCCTCAAGCGGCTGCTTCCGACGCTCGACCGCAAGCCGGTCGCGTTGTTCCTCGACGAGGCCCGGTTGCTGCGCTACTTGCACCATCCGAACATTCCCGAGACCTACGACTCGGGACGTGTGTTCGGGACCTACTTCATCGCGATGGCGTACGTCCCGGGCCGCACGCTCAAGGACCTCATCGAGCACTGCCGGAACATGGTCGGCCCGGTGCCGCAGCCGATCGTGCTCGACCTGGCCGCGCAGCTGTGCGACGCGCTCGATTACGCCCACAACCGGTGCGACGAGCATGGCCGGCCGCTCGGGATCATCCACCGCGACGTCACGCCGGCCAACCTCATCCTGGCCCCGACCGGCGTGTTGAAGCTGGTCGATTTCGGCCTCGCGAAGGCGGCACGCTCCACCGAGCACAGCGTGGCCGGGGTGATCAAGGGCAAGCTCGGCTACGTCGCGCCCGAGTACACCCGGGGCACGATCGATCACCGCGCCGATCTCTGGGCGGTCGGCATCATCATGTACGAGCTGCTCACCGGCGGCCGCCAGCTGTTCGACGGCCCGGACGCCGTCGACACGATCTCGCGCGTACGCGCGCTGCCGATCCCGCGTCCGTCGCTGGCCAGCCCGGGCATCCATCACGAGGTCGACGAGATCGTGATGCGCGCGCTCGAACGCGATCCGATGCGCCGCTGGCCCTCCGCGAGCTCGATGCGCGACCGGATCCGTGCGGTGAGCGCTCGGCTCGGCGACGAGGCCGGCGCGCCGCGCGTGATCGAGTGGGTCAACTGGGCCTTCGAGCAGAAGCGCAAGCGCACGGCCCAGCTGACCCCGATGATGCCGATCCCGGTCCATTCGGTGCCGTCGGTGACCGCGGTGGCGACCGCGAGGCCGACTGCGCCCAGGACCCGGCCCAGCGTCGCGTGGATCGCGTGCCTGGCGGCGATCCTGCTGCTCGTGATCGGCGCGCTGGTGTGGAAGCTCGCTCGCTAGGTCCCGAGCCCGTGCTCCTTGGCGATCGCGGCGTTGCGCGCATCGGCCCGCTGCAACGCCGGGCGCGTACCGAGCCGCGCCGCATACGCCGTGAACGCCGGCGTCGCCTCGAGCATGCCGAACTGCAGCATGAAGCGGATCGTGCCGCCGAACACGACGTCCGCGATCGAGAACATGTCCCCGAGCAGGTAGTCGCGACCGGCGAGCGCGTGCTCCATCGACTTCACCATCGCCGCGTGGTCTCCCCAGCCCGCCTGGCCTGGCTTGTACTCCCAGCCGGAGGACTTCGCCATCAGGCCGGGCTCGATCACCGACGGTGCGAACAGCGACCACCGCAGGTATGTCCCGCGCCGCGGATCGTCGGGCCGGGGCGCGAGGCGACCCATCGCATAGCGATCCGCCAGGTACAGCGCGATCGCCGCGTTCTCGGTCACGACCGCGTCGCCATCGACCAGGACCGGGACCTTGCCCATCGGGTTGAGGTCGACGACGGGCGGTAGCTTCTGCGCGCCCTTCATGATGTCGACGAACTGGAGCTCGTAGGGCTCTCCGATCTCCTCCAGTGTCCAGAGGGTGGCGGCCGCTCGTGAAAATGGATGGTGGTACAGCGTGATCGTCATCGCCACATGATAGCGCCGCGCCGGCATGTGGCGGTGGCCCACACGGGACGTACACACCGACGGCGTTCGTGTGGCCAAATCCAACAGGACCGATCTCAGGAGCGCACCGGGAGCCACCGCCGGCATGGCGTGGTGGTTGCACGATCGCGGGCATGGCGGTTCGAACCTTCGCGATGCCGATGCTGATGCCAATGCTGATGCCAATGCTGTGGATGGTGATCCAGGCGTGCGCGCCGGGTCAGCCGGGCACCACCGACGCCGCCGGGGGCGTCCCGGACGCCGGCCCACCCAGGGCAATGATTGCATCCGACCAGCTGGTGTTCGATTCCACGCGCAGCAGCAGCAACCACGAGATCTTCGTGATGAAGACCGACGGCACCCGCGCCACGCGGTTGACGAACGACGCTGCCTACGAGAACTGGTGGCCGCGGGTCTCGCCCGATCGGACGCAGGTGCTGTTCTATCGCTCACCCGCCGGCAACCCGGAGAACTACGCGGAAGCCAGCCTGTGGCGAATGAATGCCGACGGCACCAGCCCGACCCAGCTCCGCGCCAAGGGCCAGGACGGCTGGACGATGCAGGGCCACGGCGAGTGGTCGCCCGACGGAACCCGGATCGCCATGTTCGGCAGCGTCGGCGCGGCGCTGGAGATCTTCGTCACCGACGCCAGCGGCAGAAACGCCGTGCAGTACACCAGCCGCGGTGGCGTCAACACCGACGTCTCGTGGTCTCCCGACGGCACGAAGCTGCTGTTCAACGGCTGCCCGGGCACGCCATGCGTGCCGGCGAGCTACGAGATCTACGTGATGCCCGCGATCGCGCTCGGCGCCGCGACGCGGCTCACCACCGATGGCCTCGCGAGCTACGATCCGTACTTCTCGCCCGGCGGCGACAAGGTTGCGTGGCTCGTCAACGTGGACCCGAGCGCCAACGTGATCCCCGGAACCGGCACCAGCCTGGGCCGCTGGGCGATTCGCATCGCCGATCCGGACGGCGGCAACGCGCGCTACCTGATCGACGACGGGAACATCAACAGCAAGCCGGCCTGGAGCCTGGACGGCCAGACGATCTACTTCCATCGCATGGTGCCGCCCGACTACCGCTTCCAGGTGTTCCGCATCGCCAGGGACGGCAGCGGCCTCACCGATCTCACGCTCGGCACCGCCGGGATCAGCGAGCACCCGTCCAACTGAGCGTGGCGCCGCCGGGAACCTCGGTCGGCGCCGGGCCGGCGCGTCTGCTAGCCTTGGGCATGGACATCGACACGGGCTCGTTCATCGCGTCGCTGATCGTGAGCGCGATCGGGTTCGTCGTGTTCGGCTACGGCAAGCGCCAGCAGCGCGTGCCGCAGGTCGTCGTCGGGCTGGTGCTGATGGGCTTCCCCTACCTCGTGCCCAGCATCCCGGCGATGGCGGCGATCGCGGCGGTGCTCCTCGCCGGGCTGTGGCTGGCGATCCGGCGCGGGCTGTAGTCGCCGGCGTCCCGGCTCAGAACGCGATCTGCATGTAGCGGTCGACGTTGTCCTGGAACACGCCCTGGGCCTGCATGACGATCAGGCTGGGGATGACCGGCTCGGTCAGATCGGACAGGCCCTGGCCCTTGGCCAGGAGGCGGGCGAGGGCGACCGCCGACGCCGCCATCGTCGGGTTGTAGAGGAAGGTCGCGCGGTACAGCCCGCCTTGCTTGATCTGGTCCATCGCCGCCCGGGAGCCGCCGACGCCGGTCAACCACATCTCCTTGTCGCGGTTGGCATTCTTGATCGCCTGAACGACGCCCTGGGCCATGTCGTCGTCGTGGGTGTAGACCGCGTCGATCTTGGGCTGCGCCTGGAGGATGTTCTGCATCACCGACAGGCCCTTGTCGGGCGCGAAGTCGGCCGGCTGCTGGGCGATGATCTTGATCCCGCCCTTGCACTGGCCGATCGCGTCGGCGAAGCCCTTGGTGCGCTGGTTGGTCACCGAGATCCCCGCGATGCCCTGGATCTCGACGACGTTGCCCTTGCAGTGCAGCTGGCCGGCGAAGTACTGGCCGGCCTGGAAGCCGACGCCGTAGTTGTCGCCCTTGATCACCGCGCGCTGCGCCGCGGGATCGCTGAACTCGCGGTCGACGTTGATGACGGGGATCCCGGCCTTCATCGCGGCGAGCGCCGCCGGGGTCACGGTCTCGTCCTGCGGCAGGATGACGAGCACGTCGGGCTTCTGCATCATGATCGTGTTCAGCTGGCTGACCTGGTCGGCCGCGGTCGCGGCCTGGGTCAGGCTGAGCTCGACGTCGTCGTACTTGGCGCCCTGCTTCTTGGCGTTGACGCTGATCGCGCCGGTCCAGCCGTGATCGGCGGCTGGCGCGCTGAACGCGATCTTGATCTTGGCCCCGGCGGCGCCGGCGGGCGGCGGTGCCGCGGTCTTCGCGGGCTCGGCTCGTGCGGAGCCGTCACCGGGTTTCGGCGGGTCCGCCTTGCGACAGCCGGTCTGCCAGAGAGGCAATGTGATAGGCAGTGTGAGCGCCAGTGCGAGAGCGAGTCCGCTGACCGCAGCGTGCTTGTGACGGATCATCTGCTTGTCTCCTTGTGTGGTCGACCTAGTGCCCTCGGCGCTGAACCGCGACGGCGCCGAGGATGATGACGCCTCGCAGGATCTGCTGGACCTGGCTCTCGACGTTCTCGAGGGTCAGCAGGTTGAAGATCAGCGCGAACGTGAGGACGCCGAAGAACGTGCCGAGCATCGTGCAGCGCCCGCCGGCCAGGCTGGTCCCGCCGATCACGACCGCGGCGATCGCGTCGAGCTCGAGCCCGAGCCCGACCACCGGCGACGCGCTGGCGAGCTGCCCGGTCTGGAGCACCGAGGCGATCCCGGTGCAGACGCCGACCAGGACGTAGACCGAGAACACGATCGGGCGCACCCGGATGCCGGCGATGCGCGCGGCCTCGCGGTTGCCGCCCACCGCGACGACATAGCGGCCGTAGCGCGTGCCGTTGAGCACCAGGGCGCCGAGCGCGACGACGACGAGGAACACGATCGCCGGGATCGGGATGCCGAGCACGCGCTGGCTGCCGATCCGGGTCAGCGCCTCGAGGTCGTAGAGCCCGACTGGGGTCTGGTGGCTGATCTGCTGGGCGATCCCGCGCGCCGCGGCCAGCATCGCGAGCGTGGCGACGAACGGGACGATGCGCAGCCATGCGACCGCGATCCCGTTGATCGCGCCGGCGGCGGCCCCGGCGAGGATCGTCCCGGCCATGAACCAGGCCGAGCCGGCGCCATGGAAGTAGTGACCGCCGACGATCGCGGCCGCGGCGAGCACCGAGCCGACCGCCAGATCGATGCCGCCGGTCGCGATGACGAAGGTCATGCCGACCGCGACGGTGCCGGCCACGCTGGCCTGGAGCAGCACGTTCCACAGATTCGCGGTCGAGAAGAAGATCGTGCCCTTGAGGACCGCTCCGATGACGACGAGCAGGACGACGACCAGCGGCAACGCCAGCTCCTGCACCTTCATGCGGCGCAACGCGTCCAGCGTCATGGCGATGCCCTCGGCGACTCCGGCGGCGGCTCGGGCGGCGGCTCGGCGCGAAGCGCATGGCGCAGGATCATCTCCTCGGTCGCGCGCCCGCCGCGCAGCTCGGCGACCACCGCGCCCTCGCGCATGACCAGGATGCGATCGCAGAACCCGACCAGCTCGGCGAGCTCCGACGACACCATCACGATCGCGAGGCCGCGCGCGGCCAGCTCGGCGATCACCCGGTAGACGTCGGCCTTGGCGCCGACATCCACGCCGCGGGTCGGCTCGTCGAGCAGCAGCACCGCCGACGCGTGCAGCAGCCAGCGAGCCAGCACGACCTTCTGCTGGTTGCCGCCGGACAGCTCCGAGGCGAGCCGCAGCGGATCGTCCGGCCGGACGGCGAGCGAGCGCAGCTGCGCGGCCGCCGCGCGGTGCTCGGCCGCGGCGTCGGTGAACGGGCCGCGCCCGAGGCGGGGCAGGTCGCAGATCGTGACGTTGTGGACCTGGTCCCAGTCGAGCCACAGGCCCTGCGACTTGCGTTCCTCCGGCGCCACGCCGATGCCGGCGGCGACCGCGAGGTCCGGCCGTCCCCGCGGGACCACGCGGCCGGCGACGAGCACCTCTCCGCCATCGACCGGATCGAGGCCGGCGATGGCGCGGAGCAGCTCGGTGCGTCCGGCGCCGACCAGACCGCCGACGCCGAGGATCTCCCCCGAGCGGACCTCGAAGCTGGTCTCGGCCAGGTCGGGCCGGCGAGCCAGCCGGCGGACCTGCAGGACGACGTCGCCGTGCGGATCGCTGCGTTCCGGGAACACCTCGCTGAACGACCGCCCGATCATCCGCTGGACCAGCTGCTCCGGGCTCGTCGTGGCCGGCAGGTTGCTCGCCACCGTCTTGCCGTCGCGCAGCACGGTGATGCGATCGCCGATGCGGGCGATCTCGTCGAGCCGATGCGAGATGTAGATCACGCCGACGCCGGCGGCGGTCAGGCGCCGGACCACCGCGAACAGCGCGTCGACCTCGGGCGGATCGAGGATCGCCGACGGCTCGTCCATGATCAGCAGCCGCACGTCGCGCGACAGCGCGCGCGCCATCGACACCAGCTGCCTGTCGGCCGGCCGCAGCTCGGCGACCTGGGCGTCCGGATCGAGGGTCGCGTGGCCGAGCCGGGCCAAAAGCTCGGTCGCGTCGCGGCGCATCGCACGCCGAGCGAGCAGCGGGCCGATGCGCCGCTCGTGTCCCAGGAAGATGTTCGCCGAGACCGACAGGTCGGGGACCAGATCGAGCTCCTGGTACATCGTCGCCACGCCGGCCGACAGCGCCGCGCCGGGCCGCCCGGCCACGAGGTCGTGGCCGAGCAGCCGGATCGTCCCCGCGGTCGGCGGCGTGGCACCGGAGACGCACTTGATGAGCGTCGACTTGCCGGCGCCGTTCTGCCCGACGAGGCAGTGGACCTCGCCGGCCTCGACGTCCAGGTCGACCCCGGCGAGCGCGGTGACGCCGGGGAACACCTTGACCAGGCCGCGGACCTCGAGGATCGCCGTCATGCCGCGGCTCGCAGGGCGATCTGCCGGTCCACCGCGTCGGGCGCCAGGCACTTGTCCAGCACCAGCGCGGCCGCGCCGATCACGCCCGCCCGATCGCCCTGGCGAGTCCGGACGATCTCGAGCCGCTCGGTCGCCAGGCACGAGCTGCGCCGGTAGATCGCCTCGCGGATCCCGGCGAACAGCTGCTGCTCCGCGCCGGCGAGCTCGCCGCCGATGACCAGCACCGAGGGGTTCATCAGGTTGACCGC
Organism: Kofleriaceae bacterium; assembly: GCA_036403075.1. GTDB lineage: Bacteria > Myxococcota_A > Polyangia > Haliangiales > Haliangiaceae > JABFXX01. The sequence goes on along the minus strand of DASWRS010000043.1, from coordinate 690 downwards.
GTGGGCGAGGACCTCCCCGAGCAGGCGGCCGGCCTCGCGGACCAGCCGGACCGCGCTGGCGTTGCCGTTCTGCACCAGCCCGACCACGTCCATCGCGTCCTGGGGATCGAGGCCGAGCGCGCGCAGGCGGCGGGCGAGGGCCGATCCGCTCGCCACCGCCTCGATGCAGCCCGCGTTGCCGCACGCGCAGATCTCGCCCTGGTGCTCGCTCGCGCGGATGTGGCCGATGTCGCCGGCGGCGCCCTGGGCGCCGCGCTGGAGCCGACCACCGGAGATGATGCCGGCCCCGATCCCGGTCGCGATCTTGACGTAGATCAGATCGGACACGGCGGGCCAGATCGTCCGGTGCTCGCCGACCGCCATGATGTTGACGTCGTTGTCGACCAGGACGTCGGCGCCGGGGAACGCGTCGGCGAAGTGCTCGGGGATCGACACGCCGTGCCAGCCCGGCATGATCGGCGGCTGGACCGCGCGTCCGGCGGCGAACTCGACGGGGCCGGGCACGCCGATGCCGATGCCGACCACCTGGCCGACGCCGAGGCCGAGCTGGGCGAGCTGCGCGAGGAAGTTGTCGCGGACCCAGCCCAGGATGAGCTCCGGGCCCTGGGCGATCGAGCGCCGCGCCGCGTGCTCGGCGAGCACGTTGCCGGCGAGATCGGAGACGATGAGCCGGTCGTGGTTGGCGCCGAG
>DASWRS010000042.1:0-4343 GCA_036403075.1 Kofleriaceae bacterium | reverse complement strand
ACGTCGTCGCGCGCCCCGACGATCAGAACAAAGTGTTCCAGCATTCGCGCGCGTCGGTTTGCGGCAAGATCCAGCGCGCGCTCGTCGATCCGCACGAACCGCGTGGTCGGCGCTGCACAGGAGGACGAACATGGTCGAGCTGCACGCACGCACTGCGCGATACGCTATCTCCGGTCTCGCGTCCACCGCCGCACTGGTGGCCCTGATTACCACATCGGCGGTGCCGGCCTGGGCGGACTCCGCCGATGACCGCGCCGATCGGCTGGTGGCGCAGCTGACCTTGGACGAGAAGCTTCAGCTCGTCCACGGCTGGGCGGTCTGCGGGATTCCGATCGGGGGCCCCACCGCAGGCTTGCGGGGCGCTGGATTCATTCCAGGCGTACCCCGCCTCGGGATCCCCGACTTCAACTCCAACGACGGCCCGGCCGGCATCGGCAACTGTGGTGGCCGACCCAACGGGGCGGGCACGGTGCTGCCCGCGTCGATCGCGATGGCGGCGAGCTGGGATCTCGACCTGGCGTTCGACTATGGAAGGCTGATCGGCACCGAGCAGCGCCGCCAGGGGTTCAACGAGTGGTACGGCGCGGCGATCGGCCTCGCGCGGGAACCGCGCAATGGTCGCACCTTCGAGTATCACGGCGAGGATCCGCTGCTGTCCGGCAAGATGCTCGTGCCCAAGATCCGGGGCGCGCAACGGCCGGGGCTGATCGCGACGCTCAAGCACTACGCCGGCAATCAGCAGGAGACCAATCGCCAGACCTCGAGCTCCAACATCGACGAGCGCACGCTGCGCGAGCTCTACCTGTTGCACTTCGAGATCGCGGTGAAGGAGTCCGGCGTCGGCAGCGTGATGTGCTCGTACAACAAGCTCAACGGGGTCTACGCCTGCGAGAACGATCACCTGATGAACGACATCCTGAAGGGCGAGTGGGGCTTTCCCGGCTTCGTGATCTCCGATTTCGGCGCCACCCACAGCACCGTGCTCGCGGCCAACAGCGGTCTGGACGAGGAGCAGTTCCGGGGCCAGTTCTTCGGCGACGCGCTCAAGGCGGCGGTGGTCTCCGGCGAGGTCCCGATGGCGCGGCTCGATGACATGGTCCGCCGAAAGCTCCGCTCGGCGATCGTCGCCGGGCTGATCGGCAGCCCGCCCCCGGTGATCCAGCCGCTCGACTTCGCCGCCGGCAAGCAGGTCGCGCAGCGCGTGGCCGAACAGTCGATCGTGCTGCTGAAGAACCAGCATGACACGTTGCCATTGAACGCGAGGCGCGCTCGTTCGATCGCCGTGATCGGTTCGCACGCCGATGTCGCGGTCCTGACCGGCAGCGGCTCGGGCCAGGTGCTGCCGCCCGAGGGTCCCGCCGTGCCACCGACCTGCGATCTGGTCGGGCCGGGGCCGTCGCACTGGTGCCAGGTGTGGATTCCGTCGTCGCCGCTGAACGCGATCCGTGCGCTGGCTCCCCATGCCCGCGTGGAGTTCAACGATGGCGCCGATCCGGCCGCGGCGGCCGCGCTGGCGGCGCGGAGTGACGTCGCGATCGTGTTCGCCAACCAGTGGGAGCTCGAGGGTGTGGATCTACAGACGCTTCATCTCCCCGACAACCAGGACGAGCTGATCAGCCGTGTCGCAGCCGCCGGCGCGCGCACGATCGTGGTGCTCGAGCATGGCAGCCCGGTCGTGATGCCCTGGATCCGCGACGTGGACGCCGTCCTCGCGACCTGGTATCCGGGCATCGGGGGCGGCGAGGCGATCGCCAACATCCTGTTCGGCGAGGTCAACCCGTCGGGCAAGCTGCCGATCACGTTCCCCAGGACCGAGGCCGATCTGCCGACCGGTCCCAATCCACCGGACCCCGCAGCCCTCGAGGTCAATTATACGGAAGGGCTGTTGATCGGATACCGCTGGTTCGATGCCAGGAACATCGAGCCACTGTTTCCGTTCGGACATGGCCTGTCCTACACGCGCTTCGCCTACTCGCACTTGCAAGTGACCCCGGTGGCCGGCGATGGCGACCGGGGGCTGTGGGTGAGCTTCGACGTGAAGAACACCGGCGAACGCACCGGCGCCGAGGTCGCGCAGGTCTACCTGAAGCTGCCGGACTCGACCGGTGAACCGCCGAGGCGCCTCGCGGGCTGGGACAAGCTGTCGTTGCGCCCGGGCCAGACCAGGCGCGTGCGGGTGAAGCTGGCCCCCGAGCGGCTGGCCTACTGGAACGTCGCCACGGGCGACTGGGCGATCGCCGCCGGTCCGTATCAGATCTCCGTCGGGGCGTCGTCGCGCGATCTCCGCCTGCACGACGACGTGCACATCGGGCGACGGCGCTGATCACTCAGCAGAAGCGATTGACGAGGTTCTCGAGGTACTCCTGCCGCCCCGAGACCGGCTCGGGCTCGGTGTCGCTGGCCAGCACGTGGTCCGACAGCGCCTGCAGCGACGACTTGCCGGCGAGGATGTCGCGGCCGAACGCGGTGCGCCAGCCGGCGTAGCGATCCTCGACGAGCTTGGCGAGGCTGCCGTCCTGGATCATCCGCTCCGCGGCGAGCAGCGCGCGGGCCGCGACGTCCATGGCGCCGATGTGGCCGTGGAACAGATCGACCGGATCGATCGACTGCCGGCGCAGCTTCGCGTCGAAGTTGAGGCCGCCGGTGGTGAAGCCGCCGCCGCGCAGCAGGTGATAGAACGCGATCGCGAGATCGGGCACGTTGTTGGGAAACTGATCGGTGTCCCAGCCGAGCTGCGGGTCGCCGCGGTTGAGATCGATGCTGCCGAAGATGCCGAGCGCCAGGGCGGTGGCGATCTCGTGCTCGAAGCTCTTTCCGGCCAGGGTCGCGTGGTTGGCCTCGATGTTGACCTTGAGCTCGCGCTCGAGCCCGTGGCGGCGCAGGAAGCCATACACCGTCGCGGTGTCGAAGTCGTACTGGTGCTTGGTCGGCTCGCGCGGCTTGGGCTCGATCAGCAGCATGCCGCGAAACCCGATCTTGTGCTTGTGCTCGACGACCATGGTGAGGAACCGGGCGAGCTGATCGAGCTCGTGGCCGAGGTCGGTGTTGAGCAGCGTCTCGTAGCCTTCGCGCCCGCCCCACAGGACGTAGTTCTCGCCGCCGAGGCGGTGGGTCGCGTCGAGCATCTCCTTGACCTGGGCGGCGGCGAACGCAAAGATCTCCGGATCGGGGCTGGTCGCGGCACCCGACATGTAGCGGCGATGCGAGAACAGATTCGCCGTGCCCCACAGCAGCTTGACGCCGCTGCGCTGCATCAGGCCCTGGATGTGCTCGAGGATCGCCTCGAGCTGGGCCTTGCTCTCCCGGGGCGTCTTGCCCTCCGGCGCGACGTCGCGATCGTGGAACGTGAAGTACGGCACGCCGAGCCGGGTGAAGAAGTCGAACGCCACGTCGGCCTTGGCGCGCGCCTGCGCCATCGCGTCGCCGGGCGCGAGCCAGGGCCGGCGGAACGTGCCGTCGTAGCCGAACGGATCGAAGCCGTTCCACACGAACGTGTGCCAGTAGCAGACGGCGAACCGCAGATGCTCGGCCATCGGCTTGCCCAGGACGACCCGGTCCGGGTCGTAGAACCGGAACGCCAGCGGGTCGACGCTGTCGGGGCCCTGGTAGCGGATCGGCGGAATCTCGGCAAAGAACCCAGTCATGGTGCTTGGCTCCTCTCAGGGTGATCGGAACAGCGGGGACAGCGGCGGGTACAGCGCGCGGAACCGCGCCTGGCGCGCCTGCAGATCAGGCTGCCACGCGGCGACCGGCTCGGCGATCGCGATCACCGGCGGCGCCGTGCACACCGACGCGATCATCGCTCCCGGATCGGGCCCCGGATCGGCCCCCAGATCGGCCGCCAGCCGGCCCAGGCGCGCGGCGCCGAGCGCGGCACCGACCTCGCTGCCCTCGGGCAGCGCCAGCGGGACGTCGAGCACGCTGGCGATCAGCCGCGCCCAGAACCGGCTCTTGCTCCCGCCGCCGGTCAGGGCCACCGACCGAGCCTGGCCGCCGGCCTCGCGGACCGCGGCGTGGCCGTCGGCGAGGCCGAACGCGACGCCCTCGAGCACGGAGTAGCCGAGCTCGGCGCGGCCGGTGTCGTGGCGCAGGCCGAACCACACGCCCTGCGCGAACGCGTCGTTGTGCGGTGTCCGCTCGCCGGACAGGTAGGGCAGGAACACCGGCGCCCGCGCCCGGGCCGCGGGGCCGAGCGCCTCGGCCTCGGCGATCACCGCGGCCTCGTCGGCCGCGCCGGTGAGCTGCGCGACCCAGCGCAGGCAGCTCGCCGCCGACAGCATCACCGCCATCTGGTGCCACATGCCGGGCAGCGCGTGGCAGAACGTGTGAACGCCGCGCTCGGG
>DASWRS010000041.1:0-7598 GCA_036403075.1 Kofleriaceae bacterium | reverse complement strand
CTCGCCTGAACCGCTCGGCGTATTCGTGATCGCGCTGCTCGGTGGCGACGTTCGCGAACCGGCGCACGCCATGCGGCGCGTCCGGCGGCAGCTCCAGGCCCCGGCGGCTGCCGTTCTCGCGGATCGTCGTGCACGGCGGCGGCCCGGACCTGGCGCACGCGCTCGAGCAGCTCAACGGCGAACGGCTGCGCCAGCGACGCGCGCTGCCCAGGGGCGCATCGCCGGCGCGGTCGGAACAGGCCCGCGTGACCCGGTGTGATCAGGGCGCGCTGCGAAGCTCCCGCGCCCGTCCGGCCGGCGCTCGGCGGCGCGGCGCCTCACGGGGCGGCAGCTCGGCAGGTTTGATCGCGGGCCGTAGGCTGGAGCATGCGCGTTGCCTCCGTCGTCGTCGCCGCCGCGCTCGCGTCCGGCTGCTATCACTACGCGTTCGAGCAGCGTCCGCCTGCGCCCGGCGAAGCGTTGCAGCGCCACGCGATCCGCGTGCCGACATGGCTCAACGGGCTGGTCGGCACCGGCCGCGTCGACACGGCGCAGTACTGCGCCCGGCCGGTGCGGACCGAGCTCGAGGTCCGCGCGACGGACGTGCTGCTCTCGATCGTCACGCTGCTGATCTACACGCCGCACACGCTGTACGTGACCTGCGCCGAGGGGCCGGGAGCGCCGGCCGCGGCGAGCCGCTGACTCACCCCGGATCGTGGACCACGGAGATCGTCGGGTAGAGATCCCGCAGCGCGCCGGCGAGCTCGACGTTGCCGGCGAGCGGACCCGCGAGCACGACGCGACGGACGGTCTGCTGGGCATCTTCGAGGCACGCGATCATGTCGAGCAAGGTCGTGACGACCACGGTGTCGGGGGGTAGGTGCTCGATGGTGCCGGCGGGCGCGCCGTCAGGTCCTCCGCTCCGGACGAGTACGGTCGTGATCTGGAGCTGGTTCCACTGGCCGGTGCCGCTGGGCCAACGCGGTGTGCGCATGTTTTCATCGTCCCCCGCCGGAACGACTTGCAACGCCCCGACCAGCGCTGCTGGCCAGCGACCAGTAAATATTGGCCACCGTTCCGCCGGGCCATGCGTGCGCTCGTGACGCGGTGTGCGCGAGCGCCGGGCTCGCATGTCGCCGTGGGGCACTCCGGATGCGCCCCCGGCGCCGCCGCGGCCGGTGGCTGAGCCCCCCGGGGACCGTCGTGAGCGGGCGCTCGACGCCCTCGTCACCCGTCGCGCTGACCTGATCGGTGGGGTTGCGTGGTGCTCTGTGCCGGCTGCGGCGGACCGCCTGCGCTATGCCCGAGCGATGCGCATCGCCGTGCTGACCTTCGATGGGTTCAACGAGATCGACTCGTTCGTGGTGGCTTCGATGCTCAACCGCGTGCGGCGACCGGACTGGAAGGCCGAGATCACCGCGCCCACCCCGATCGTGACGTCGATGAACGGCGTGCGGGTCGAGCGCCAGCAGCCGCTGGGCTTCGCGCGCGAGGCCGACGTCGTGATCGTCGGCAGCGGCCGGCAGACGCGCGACGTCATCGCGGACGCCGCGATCATGGGCGAGCTGCGGTTCGATCTGACGCGCCAGGTGGTGGCCGCGCAGTGCAGCGGTGCGCTGGTGCTGGCGAAGCTGGGGCTGTTGCAGGGCGTGGCCGCCTGCACCGACAACTCGACCAAGCCCTGGGTGATCGAGGCCGGCGTGGACGTCGTCGACCAGCCGTTCCACGCCGCCGGCAACCTCGCGACCGCGGGCGGCTGCCTGGCATCGCATTACCTCGCGACCTGGATCCTGGCACGCACGCTGGGCCGCGAGGTCGCCGCCGATGTGCTCGGCTATGTCACGCCCGTCGGCGAGCAGGCGGACTGGACCGCCCGGGCGTTCGCGGCGATCGACGCCTATCTGTGAGCGCGGCGTCGTCCCCCGGGGCGACGCGGATCACAGCGGCCGCGCGGCGCGCGAGATCTCACAGTCGGGGCGTCGCGGCGCAAATGTCGCCGCGGCCGGGCCCGCGCTACCATCGGGCCGCATGAGGGAGCCATGAGGTCGAACGATCCGCGGGACCGTCTGAGCGCCCACCCCGATCTGGCGAGCTCGCCGTCGCAGGTCGCGACCCAGACCGGCGGCGGCACCAGCCGGGCGGGCGAGGCGGGCGAGGCGGGCGACGGCGCGCTGCCGGCGATCGTGGCCGGCTACGAGATCGGCGAGCTGCTCGGCCGCGGCGGCATGGGCGAGGTGCTGCTCGCGCACGACGGCGCGATCGGCCGCGAGGTCGCGATCAAGCGGATGCGCCAGGCCGACGCGAGCTTCGAGGCCGAGACCCGGTTCCTGCGCGAGGCCAAGATCCAGGCCCGGCTGCAGCACCCGGCGATCGTGCCGGTGCACGAGCTCGGCCGCGACGAGGAGGGCCGGCCGTACTTCACGATGAAGCGGCTCGCCGGGGTCACGCTGTACCAGCTGCTCGGCGAGTCGCCGCGGCGGCTGCTGCGCGCGTTCGTCGATGTCTGCCTCGCGATCGAGTTCGCGCACGAGCACGGGGTGATCCACCGCGACATCAAGCCGACCAACATCATGCTCGGCGACTTCGGCGAGGTCTACGTGCTCGACTGGGGCGTGGCGCGCGTGCTCGACGAGGGCGTGGAGCACCCGTCGGTCCGCGACATCGTCACCGCGCCGGGCGAGACCCAGACCGGCGCGGTGATGGGCACGCCGGGGTACATGGCGCCGGAGCAGGCCTTGGGCTACGGGGTCACGACCGCGATCGACGTCTACGCGCTCGGCTGCGTGCTGTTCGAGATCCTGACCTGCCAGCCGCTGCACCCGCGCGGGGTCAGCGGCGCGGCCAACGCGATCGCGCACCCCACCGAGGCACCGTCGGCGCGGCGGACCGACGTCGCGATCGCCCCCGAGCTCGATGCGGCGTGCGTCGCGGCGCTCGCCGAGGACCCGGCCCGGCGGCCGACCGCGCGCGAGCTGGCGCGCCGGATCCAGGACTACCTCGACGGCGACCGCGACCTCGAGCGCCGCCGCGAGCTCGCCGCGGTGCAGGTCGCGCGCGCGCGACAGGCGCTGGCATCGGACGATCCGGCGCGGCGCGGCGACGCGGTCCACGCCGCCGGGCGCGCGCTCGCGCTCGACCCGGAGTCGGTCGAGGCCGCGGACCTGGTGACCGCGCTGATCGTCGAGCCGCCGCGGGTGTTGCCGCCGGCGCTGGTCGCGAGCCTCGCCGCCGCCGAGCTCCTCGCCCACCGGGTGCGGTCGCGGACCGCGGTGCTCGCGTTCGCCGCGGTGTTCGCGTTCGCCGCCGTCGTGCCGCTGCTGGAGATCAAGAGCTGGTCGCTGTTGATCGGGTTCTTCGCCTCGATCGGCGGCATGGCGGTGGTCTCGGAGCTGTCGTACCGGCGCGGCGCGTCGTACTCGCCGGTGGCGCTGGTCGCGACGTTCACGACGGTGCTGCTGGCGTCGCGGATCGCGGGGCCGTTCGTGCTGACGCCGGTGGTGATCGCGGGCATCGCGCTGGGGCTGATGGCGACCGGGCCGCTGACCGGCCGGCCGTGGATCGTGCTCGCGTGGATCGTGGCATCGCTGATCGCGCCGATCGTGCTCGAGGCGCTCGGCGTGTTCACGCCGACGTGGTGGTTCGACGGCGACACGATCCGGATCCGCTCGGCGATGGTGTCCGGCAGCGACGCCGTCCTCGAGATCACGCTGATCGCCGCCAACGTGCTGTTCATCGTGATGACCATGCTGTTCGCCCGGGTGACCAGCCGGGATCGCGGCGCCGCGGAGCGCCGGCTCCACATCCAGGCCTGGCACCTCCGGCACCTGTTGCCCGATCGGACGCTCGCCGCGCCATCGTGACCGCGGCGCGCCGCGGCCGGCTCAGTCCGGCGGTAGCGGATCGTCCTTCTCGCGGAACAGGCGCATCCGCACGCGCTCGTTCTGGCGCGCCTTGTAGGCCTCGTGGCTCGACGCGCCGGACTCGTTCTGCAGCGCCGTCGCCTTGTCGGCGATCTGGAACTCGGTCAGCATGAACACCACGTGGGTGCCGTCGGGCGGCAGCTCGGCGTGCGACAGCAGGCGGTCGACCCGCAGCGGCAGGTCGGCGACGAAGTTGATGATCCGGTACTCGGGGCCGGAGAACTCGTTGTACGGGTTGTCGACCGACGCCGGCGCGACGTCGAGCCGGCCCTGCAGCACCTGGTGGAGATCGACCAGCTGGTTGACCGACTCGCCCGGGACCACGTAGTTGAACGGGATCAGCTGGCGGGTCAGCGTGGCGATCATCGGCACCAGGTCGTCGGGCGTCGGCACGATCAGCCGGAACCGGAGCTTGTCGTAGATGTTGGCGGCGATCGTCGAGCGCTTGGCGAGCAGCTTGGTGATCTGCGAGTCCTGCGGCTTGCGGCTCCACTCCCACTCGGCGAGCGGGGCCCCGGCGGCGCGCAGCTGCTCGACCACCTGCATGACCTTGAGCTCGATCTCGCGGAAGATGATCTCGTCGGACACCGACAGCTTGAGCAGCGCGCCGCGGCCGTTGATGTGGTGGATGATGTGCATCACCTTGAGCACGACGCACGCCCACTTCTGGTGCGGGCCGTGGCTCGACGCGACCAGGAACAGGTCGCGTGCCGGCAGGTCGGCGGCGACCTCGTCGGGGATCGCCATCGCGAACGCCCGCGACAGGTACTCGACGGCCTCGCTGCGCACGTCCTCGAGCCGCGCCATCTCGTCGTCGTTGTCGGGGTCGAACTCGTTGAGCCGCAGGAACCGATCGACCTCGGCGTGGTCGGCGTAGTTGAGCCGGTGCCAGTCGATGACCGAGTCGCCGCGCAGCAGCAGGCGGACGGCGTCGATATCCGCGAGCGTCAGCTCGGAGACCGCGGACAGCCGCGCCACCCGCGGCAGGACGGTGCTAACCACCCTGCGAGTCTATGATCGGTTGCGGTGCTTGGACAGCCGCAACGTGGCGGTGAACAAGCTGAGCACCCCCAGGCCGGCGAGCACGTTTCCAATGACGGCGATCATGTACATCCCTTGCTAGCAACAACGCGGCGATGCGCTCGCATGTTCCGGTGACAATTCTCGCCGGGCCCCGAGGCCGAGTCCAAGAAATCGCCCACTCCCGCGGCGAAGCCGCCTCGGATTCCGAGGCCGCGTCGCAGGGCGTCGGACAGTCTTAACAGGCGGTCCAGAGACTCTTAACACCCGCCGGAGCACATCCACCCTACGGTGAGCTGGATGACCGGGCGAGACCTCCCTGCCGCGGTGGCCACCGGGCCGGGCCCGCGCTGGCTACGGCTCGGGCTCGCCGGCCTGGCGGTCGTCTACCTTGGTGCGCTGATTCACCACCCGCCGGATCTCGCCTGGCTGCGGCCGGCGGCGTTCTTCACCCAGGCGACCTCGCTGTTCCCGCACGCGAGCTCGTTCGCGATCGAGTTCCGGCTCGAGGCCTGGGCGTGCGGCCGGCGCTGGGAGCCGATCGATCCGCGGCCGTACTTCTCGATCGAGCCCGAGGACAAGGAGTCGCGGCTGCAGCGCTTCGGGTACTTCTACGAGCGCGATCACGCGGCGCTGCAGGCGCTCGACCGCTACCTCACGGCGCGGCACGCGACCGGGACCGACGACGGCGTCGCCGGGCCGATCGGCGGGATCCGGCTGGTCAAGGTCGTCCGGCCGCTCCCCACCCCCGGCGACCCGGTCGCGCGCTACCACTTCGACCCGTTCGCGCCGGTGCCGCCCGCGCAGCGCCGCGACATCTACTACACGCCGGGACCGGAGCGAAAGCGGCGGTGCGAGGCGCGCTGACCCTCGCCGCACGCGTCCTGGGCGACGCGGGCCCCGTGTTCCGGCCCCGGCCGATCGCGCGGCTGGTCGCCGTCCGGATCCTCGCGCCGCTCGCGATCCTGGGCTTCCTGTCGTCGCGGATCCACCACGCCGACGACTGGCTGTCGGTCGCCGGGTTCCGCGTCCCGGGCGGCTCGGACTGGCGCCAGCCGCTCGCCTTGCCGGCGCTGCCGGTGTGGGCGGCGTGGTCGGTCGGCGCGGCGCTGATCGTCGCCGGGCTCGCCACCGCGCTCGGCGCCGCCACGCGGTGGTCGGCCGCGGCGTTCGCGGTGCTGCTCGCCTACGTCGCGCTCGCCGACCGGCTGTCGGCGTTCACCGTGTCCAAGCTCGCGCCGATGATCGCCCTGGTCCTCTGCCTGTCGCCCAGCGGCGCGCGGTGGTCGGTCGACGCGTGGCGGCAGCACCGGCGAGACCCGGCGGCGCCCCGGCCGACCCGGGTGTCCGGCGGCTGCGTCAGCTTCTTCCAGGTCCTGCTGCCGGTGTTCTACGCCAGCTCGGGGGTGGCCAAGGCCTCGGGCGACTGGCTGCACCACCCGTACCTGTTGTGGACCCAGCTCCACGACTCGTACCAGACGCCGGTGAGCTGGCTGCTCGCGAACTACCTGCCGCCCTGGCTGTGGACCGTGCTCCAGGGCGCCGTGCTCGGCTTCGAGTGCGGGGCGCCGCTGTGGTTCGCGCTGCCCAGGACGCGGCCGTTCGCGCTCGGCTTCGCGGTGGCGATGCACCTGATGATCGGCGCCATGTTCGGCCCGGTGATCTGGTTCTCGTTGCTGATGATCACGCTCCTGGTCGCGAGCTACGCGCCCGAGCGCTGGCTCGACCGCGCCCTCGCCCGCGTACCGGGGTGACCGCGACGCGGCGGGTGATCGCGCGGGCCGGGTCGGCTACGATGGGGGAGATGGCTGGTCCGAGCCCTGGTGTGGCGCCGCTCGACGCGACGTTCTCGTGCGGCACGTGCGGCGCCGGGCTGCGGTTCGCCGGCGTGCGCACCGAGGTCTGCCCGTACTGCGCGAGCGCCAACTTCGTCGAGCGGCCGCCCGCCGCTCACCAGCCCCGGCCCGAGCTCGTGATCGCGTTCACCGGCGACGCGGCGGTGGCGCGCCGCCGGCTCGACGCGTGGCTGGGCAGCCGGACGTGGTTTGCCGACGGGCGGATCAAGCGGGCGCGGGTCGAGGACCTGCGCGGCGTGTACCTGCCGGCGTACCTGTACTCGGCCGTGGCGCACACCGACTACACCGCGTCGATCGGCGAGCACTACACCGAGACCGAGACCTACGAGACCCGCGACCCGCAGGGCCGCAAGACCACCCAGACCCGCAGCGTGACCCGGACCGAGTACCGGCCGCTGGCCGGCCGCCACGTCGGCTACGTCACCGACGTCGTGGTCAGCGCCTCGGTCGGGCTCGGCCACGCCGAGCTCGGGGCGATCGAGCCGTACGACTTCCTGCAGCTGCGCCGCTACAGCCCCGCGGTGGTCACCGGCTGGATCGCCGAGGAGTTCTCGCGCGACCCCGACGACTGCCGCCGGGCGAGCCGCGGCGAGGCGATCGACGAGATCGGGCTGCAGCTGCGCCGGTTCCTGCCGGGCGACAGCCACTGCGATCTGGCGTGGCGCACCCAGGTGACGTGGGAGTCGCTCGCGCCGATCCTCGTGCCGGTCTGGGTGCTCGCGGTGCGCTATCGCGACGACCGGCCGGCGCTGCGGGTCGTGATCAACGGCCAGACCGGCGCGATCGCCGGCAAGGTGCCGCTGGCGTGGTGGAAGCTCGCGCT
>DASWRS010000040.1:0-9218 GCA_036403075.1 Kofleriaceae bacterium | reverse complement strand
GGCGCCGACGTGACCGCCGAGGTCAAGCAGGACATCCGCCGCCGCGTGCTCGTCGGCGATGGTGGACCGCCCGAGATCGGCGATTTCTCGGGGCGCGGTGACCTGCGTAGCTGGATCCGGATCATGGCGGTTCGCCAGGCGTTGCGGCGCCAGCGCCGAGCCCGCCGCGAGGTGTCACTGGAGGACGACAGGCTGTTGCAGCACGTCGTCGGTGCCGGCAGTCCGGAATCGGACCACCTGAAGGGGAGCTACCGGCAGGAGTTCCAGCGCGCCTTCGCCGCCGCGTTGCGCGCGCTGCCGGATCGCGAGCGGACGCTGCTGCGTCAGCACTACATCGACGCCTTGACGATCGACGAGCTCGGCGGCCTGTATCGGGTACATCGCTCGACCGCGGCGCGCCTGCTGGTGCGCGCACGCCAGGTGCTGCGCGACGCGACGCGCGCGCGCATGATGGCGCAGCTCGAGGTCCGTCCCGAGGACCTCGACAGCATCATGCGAATGATCCGTAGTCAGATGGAGATTACGCTCCGCGGGCTCCTGCGCCGGCAGCGGTGATGGCAGATCGCGGCACGCGGCGGGCGGGCGGCGACCCCGATGCTATGGTCGTCTCCACGTGGTCGTCCCGCGATCGCAGCTCGTCGAGGAGTGCCCCTGCGAAGACGACATTGCCGCCTTCCTGCACGGGCGACTGCCTCGGTCGTGTGTGCAGCGGCTGGAGGCGCACGTCTGCGGCTGTCCGGACTGCCGGCGCGTGCTGTCGGTGATCGCGCAGGCCGACGCGGTGACCGACTCGGTCTCGCCCACGCTGCCGCTGGAGTCCGGCGCGGGAGACGCCGAGTTGCCGATCGGCGCGCGGATCGGTCGCTACATCGTGCTCGACTGGTGCGGCGCCGGTGGCATGGGCGTCGTCTACTCGGCCCTCGATCCGGAGCTGAACCGCAAGGTCGCGCTCAAGGTGCTGCGCAACGACGGCGCCGGCCCCGACGATCGGTCGCCGATTCACGACCTGCTGCTGCGCGAGGCCCAGGCGATGGCGCAGCTGGCGCATCCCAACGTCGTGACCGTGTTCGATGTCGGCAGCATCGACGATCGCGTGTTCATCGCGATGGAGCTCGTGGACGGCGTGACGCTGGCGCAATGGCTGGATGCCCGGCGCCGCAGCCAGGGCGAGATCCTCGCCGCGTTCCGCGCCGCCGGCAGCGGCCTGGCGGCGGCGCATGCGGTGGGCTTGATCCATCGCGACTTCAAGCCCGACAACGTCCTCGTCGGCAACGACGGCCGGATCCGCGTCACCGATTTCGGCGTCGCGCGCCACGCGGTGGGAGAGCCACGCGACCTCGCGCAGCGCCGCGCGCATGCGCCGGGACCCGGCGCCGGTGTCACACGCACCGGCCTGGCCGGGACGCCGGCGTACATGGCGCCCGAGCAATATCTCGGGCAACGCGTCGATGCACGCGCCGATCAGTTCAGCTTCGCCGTCGCGCTCTACGAGGCGCTTCACGGGGAGCGGCCGTTCGCGAGGCGCGATCGCGGGCGGGCGGCGCCCCGCGGCGAGCGCGTGCCGAGGTGGCTGCGCAAGGTGTTATCGCGCGCGCTACGCCCGGCGCCCGACGATCGCTATCCGTCGATGACCGACCTGCTGGCGGCGCTCTCGCCCGAGCCGCGGCCGCGGCGCGGTCGCCTGATCGGGATCGCGGCGTTCGTCACCCTGGCGACCACGGCGCTCGCCGCCGGCCATGCCATTCGCTCGCGAGACCGCGCCGGCCCCCGCGCGGAGCGGGTCGGGCGACTGCGCGGGCTCGCACCGGAGATCCGCACCCTGCTGCGGAGCGCGCACCTGCTGCCGGTTCACGATATCCGGCCTGCGCGGGACGAGGTGCGGCGCACGATGCGCGACGTCGAGCGCCAGCTCGAGACCCAGGCCGGGCAGGACGAGATCGCGGTCGGCAGCTACGTCCTGGGCGAAGGCCACCTCGCGCTCGGCGACCCCGAGCGCGCGCTCGCGTCGTTCGAGGCGGCGTGGAACGCCGGCGAACGCGGCGCGCACATGGAGGCCGCGCTCGGCGCGGCGCTCGGCGCGGTCTACGAGCGCCGCCTCGCGCAGCTCGAGGCCACGGTGGAATCGGCCCGGCGCGAGGTCCGGATCCATGCGATCGAGGAGCGCTATCGCGATCCGGCGCTGGCGCACCTGCGCGCCGCCCTGGCCGCCGGCCATGGCTCGCCCGAGTATCTCGAGGCGCTCCTCGCGTTTCACGAGCATCGCTTCGCCGAATCGAGCCGGCACGCGCAGGTCGCGTTCGCCGGCGCGCCGACGTTCTACGAGGCCGGCGCGCTCGAGGCCAGGGCGCGCAGCGAGCTCGGGCGCCAGTTGCTGTCGGCCGGACACGACGGCGAGGCCGAGGCGGAGTTCGCGGCCGCACGGCAGATCTTCCAGCGCGTCCTCGAGATCGCACGCAGCGATGACCAGGCGTGGCTCGGCTATGGCGAGATGGTCTACGCCCAGGCGATCGCGCTCAACCGCGGCGGCGCGATGCCGGCGGCGTTGCAGCACGAAGCGATCGCGGCGCTGCACAACGCCGAGCGCATCGATCCCGACAGCGGCGTGGGGTTCCTGCGCGAGGCGCAGATCCAGCTGGGGCAGGGCAACATCGAGATGATCTGGTATCGCGATCCGTCGGGGTACGTCGACCAGGCGCTGGCGTTGACCGGGCAAGCACAGGCGCGTGGCGCCGACGCCGCGGACGTCGCCACCCAGGCGTGCGTGGCGTACTGGCTGCGCGCGGTGCACCAGGGCCGCCACGGCGCCGATCCGGGCCCGGCGTTCGAACGGGCGATCGCCACCTGTGGCAGCGCCGCCGCGGCCCGGCGGGACGCCGATGCCTACGGGACGCTCGGCGTGATCTACTCGTCGCTGGGCTCGTACGAGGGCGAGCACGGCCACGACCCGACGCGCAGCTTCGAGCTCGGCGAGCGCAACCTTCGCGCTGCGCTCGCGATCGACGACGATCCGGGGACGCACTATGGCCTGGCGTTTCTGTGGAGCCGTGCGGCTCACCACGCTCACGACCATGGCCGCAGCCCCGAGCGCGCGATCGATACCGCGCTCGCCGAGTACGAAGCCACGGCGCGACGGAACGCGACCCGCGCCGATGCATGGGCGGGGATCAGCGACGTGCTATCGGTGCGCGCGCAGCACCGGGCCTGGGATCAGAGCGACACGCGAGCGACGCTGGCGCGGGCGCGCGCCGCCAACGAGCGCGCGCTCGCGCTCGATGCCAACTTCGTGCCGGCGATCCGGTATCGCACCGTGCTCGCGGAGCTCGATGCGGCGGCGCTGCTCCGGCGCGGAGCGGACCCGAGCGCGGCCGTGCAGCAGATGCGCCGCGACGCACGCATGCTGGCGAGCCGGCTCGCCGGCGCCGGGTGGGCACATCGGCTCGGGTGCGAGGCGGAGCTGGCGGCGGCACGGTGGGCGATCGCCCATCACGACGCGGTGGATCCGTTGCTGGCGCGCGCGGCCGCCGAGGCAGCGCGTGCGCGCGAGGCCGACGCCCTGGACGCCATGGCCTGGACCGTGAGCGCGGAGGTGGAGCAGCTGCGCGGCGAAGCGGCGCGCGCTCGCGGCCTCGCGCCGAGCGCCATCGCCGTCGCCCGTGGGCTCGCGTTCATCGACCGCGCGATCCGGATCGATCCGCAGCTCGTCCGGGCGCAGCAGGTGCGCGACGAGCTCGGCCGGCAGGCGCATCCCGTGCGCTAGCCACGCTGCAGAAAAGACCTTCGTGGTTCCGGGGCATTGTGAAATCGCAATGCGACCTGGGACGCGCCACGTCCCTACTGGGCATGACGTTGCCGCCGGCGCTGCCGTGACGGCTCGACGGCGGTCGCCGTGTTTCGCCAGAAGCGAGAAATGGAAGGTATGGACATGAAGATCGCAAGGATGGGCCATGAGAGCATTTCTGTCGGAGTGGCATTGTTGTGCATGGTCGGCTGTGCCGGCATCGACGAGCCGGATCGCACGGACCAGATCTCGAGTGAGGTGGTCGTGCAGACCGGTGTCGACTACGCATGGTCGAGACCATCGCCCTCGGGGCTGCGCTCCGCCGGCTACACGTTCGCCGTGCGCTATCTGAGCTACGACACCACGGGCAAGAACCTGACCGCATCGGAGGCCAGGGCGCTGCAGGCGGCCGGAGTCGACGTGGTCTCGAACTGGGAGTACGGCGCGTCGGACGCACTCAAGGGCAGCGCGCGCGGTGCCTCCGACGCGCAGGAGGCGCTGCGCCAGGCGACCGCCGCCGGGATGCCCGCCGGGCGGCCGATCTACTTCAGCGTCGACTTCGACGCCACGGAAGCTCAGCAGGCCGCGATCAATGACTACTTCGACGGCGTCTCCTCGGTGCTCGGCACGGCGCGCACGGGCGCATACGGCGGGTTCTACCCGATCCAGCGGCTGTTCAACGCCGGCAAGATCGCGTGGGGCTGGCAGACCTTCGCGTGGTCCGGCGGGCAGTGGGACGCTCGCGCGCAGCTCCGCCAGGTCCGCAACGGCGTCACGATCGCAGGCGGCGATTGCGACATCGACGAGGCGCAGACCGCGGATTTCGGCCAGTGGGGGCACACGGGGAGCGGCCGGATCTCGAACATCTATGCCGTCGGCGCGGGCGTGACCAGCGGCATCGACCTCCTGGTCGCGACCTCGACCGGCACCGCCTTCAAGTCGTTCAGCAACGGGCTGCACGCCGACGGATACGGCTGGGGCGGCCTCAAGGTCGTCGCCGGTGACTTCAACGGAGATGGCCGCATGGACATCGGCGCGATCGGGGCCGGCGTCGATGGCCACAGCGTCGACCTCCTCGTCGCGCTCGCCAACGCAAGCGGCGGGTTTTCGCCGATGACGAACTGGCGGCACGCGGACGGCTACGGCTGGAACGGCATGAACGTGATCGCCGGGGACTTCAACGGCGATGGCCGCTGGGACATCGGTGCGATCGGCGCCGGCGTGCCCAGCGGCGTCGACCTGTTGATCGCGACGTCGACCGGCTCGGGGTTCAACGCGATGGTGAACTGGCGGCACGCCGACGGCTTTGGCTGGGGCGGCATGAAGCCGGTCGCGGGCGACTTCAACGGCGACGGCCGCTGGGACATCGGGGCGATCGGCGACGGGGTCAGCGGCGGCGTCGACCTGCTGGTCGCGACCTCGACGGGCTCGGGGTTCAACCCGATCGGCAACTGGCGGCACGCCGACGGCTTTGGCTGGGGCGGCATGAAGCCGGTCGCGGGTGACTTCAACGGCGATGGCCGCTGGGACATCGGGGCGATCGGCGACGGGGTGCCCAGCGGCGTCGACCTGCTGATCGCGACCTCGACGGGCTCGGGGTTCAACCCGATCGGCAACTGGCGGCACGCCGATGGCTTTGGCTGGGGCGGCTTGAAGCCGGCGAGCCTCTAGTCGGCGCCGGCCTGCTCGATGTCGGCGATCACGCCGTCGAGCTCGCCCTCGGCCAGCCGCGAGTTCGCGCGCAGCCCCTCGAGCAGATCCTCGAGCGAGCCGCCGACGTTCTCGAGGTTCTCGGCGACGCAGCCCGGGTGAAGGTAACCGGCGCCGCGGCTCGCGGTGCCGCCGATCTCGAGCTCGCGCTCGACCGCGACCCGGAACGAGGCCTTCTCGATCGGCTGCTCGCACTGCATGCACTTCGCGCGGCCGGTCGGCGCGCGATCGACGTACGGGAACGCCGCCGGCTTGGCGCTGGCCTTCTTGGCCGCCTGCTCGATCGCGGCGTCGAGCTCGGCGCGGCCCGGGACCTCGCCGGGGTGCTCGGCCAGCGCGGCCTTGAGCTCGACCGGCAGCTTGGCGGCCGCGCACGGCAGGTGGTGCCACTGCAGGCTCGGGGCGTCGCTGAACTGGGTCTGGGTCTCGACGCCGAACCGGAGCTCGCCCTTGGCGATCGGCTTCTTGCACGTCCGGCAGCTGGCTCGGCCTGACTTGGCTTCTTCGATCACGTTGGCCATCGCCGGGACAGCCTACACCGCGACCAGCCGGTCGTCGTTCCCCGGATCGGGTAACGTGCGCCGGTGTCGCACGCCTCGCACGCCTCCGCCGCCCAGCCGTACCCGGTGATCGCCACGCGGATCGATCCGCGGTCCGACGAGTTTCGGGCCAACGCGGAGGCCAACCGCGCCGCGGTCGCCAAGCTGACCGCCGCGCTCCACGAGGCGACGCTCGGCGGCGGCGACAAGTACGTCAGCCGGCACAAGGCCGCGGGCAAGCTGTTGCCGCGCGAGCGGGTCGAGCTGGTGCTCGATCGCGACTCGTACTTTCTCGAGCTGTGTCCGCTGGCCGGCAAGGACGTGCCGGGGCACACGCCGGGCGCCGGGCTGATCGGCGGGATCGGCCGGGTCTCGGGCGTCGAGTGCCTGATCACCGCGAACGAGTCGACGGTCAAGGGCGGCGCGGTCAGCGAGATGACGGCGTGGAAGTCGGGGCGGCTCAGCGACATCGCCGAGCACAACCGGCTGCCGTCGATCTCGATGATCGAGTCGGCCGGCGCCGACCTGCCGAACCAATCGAAGATCTTCGTCGCCGGCGGCCGCGGGTTTCGCGATCTGACCCGGCGCTCGCAGGCGCGGATCCCGACGATCTGCCTGGTGTTCGGCAGCTCGACCGCGGGCGGCGCGTACATCCCGGGGATGAGCGACTACGTGGTCATGGTCCGCGATCAGGCGCAGGTCTACCTCGCCGGCCCGCCGCTGGTGAAGATGGCGACCGGCGAGGACACCGATCACGAGGAGCTCGGCGGCGCCGAGATGCACTCGCGGACCTCCGGAGTATCCGACTACCTCGCGCGCGACGAGCACGACGCGATCCGGATCGGCCGCGAGATCGTCGCGCACCTCGAGTGGAAGAAGGCGGCCCAGCCCGCGCCGCGCCCGATCGAGCCGCCGCGCTACGATCCCGACGAGCTGCTCGGGGTGGCGTCGCCCGACATCAAGGTCCCGTTCGACCAGCGCGAGGTCATCGCCCGGATCGTCGATGGCTCGCGGTTCTCCGAGTTCAAGCCGCTGTACGGCACGACCCTGGTGTGCGGCTGGGCCCACCTGCACGGCTTCCCGATCGGGATCCTGGCCAATAACGGGATCCTGTTCTCCGAGAGCGCGCAGAAGGGCGCGCAGTTCATCGAGCTGTGCAACCAGAGCGACGTGCCGCTCGTGTTCCTGCAGAACATCACCGGCTTCATGGTCGGCAAGAAGTACGAGCAGGAGGGCATCATCAAGCACGGTGCCAAGCTGATCAACGCGGTGTCCAACTCCACTGTTCCGGCGATCACGATCATGACCGGGGCGAGCTACGGCGCCGGCAACTACGCGATGTGCGGCCGCGCGTACGCGCCCAGGTTCCTGTTCACCTGGCCCAACCACCGGATCGCGGTCATGGGCGGCAAGCAGCTCGCCGGCGTGCTCGACATCATCCAGCGCGAGGCCGCCGCCAAGCGCGGCGAGCCGGTCGACGAGCAGAAGCTCGGCATGATGAAGGCGATGACCGAGAGCATGATCGACAAGGAGAGCGATCCGTACTTCGCGACGGCGCGCCTCTGGGACGACGGCATCATCGACCCGCGCGACACGCGCACGGCGGTCGCGATCGCGCTGTCGGCGGCCTACACCGCGCCGGTCCGCGGCACGACGTCGTGGGGCGTGTTCCGGCACTGAGCCGGCGGTCGCGGCTAGAACGAGCCCGAGAGCGCCAGGCCGGAAGTGTGGCCGCCGGCCGGCGACTCGTTGACGATCGGCACGACGTGGACGGGAGACTTGTGGACCGAGGCCACGAGCACGCCGAGCGAGCTGCCGACCACCGCGCCGCCGACGACGTCGGTGATGAAGTGGTAGCCCGCCATCACGCGCGCCACGCCGATCATCGAGGCGACGCCGAGGCCGACGCCGAGGATGACCTTGGGGTAGTTCGAGTTCGGGTGGAGCCGGTGCTCGGTGATGTAGAGCGACGTCACGATCGCGAACGCCTCGGCGGCATGGCTCGACAGGAACGACAGGCCGGCGTCGCCGCTGTTGCGGACGCTGAGCGGCGCCTTGTAGCCATCCGGGAACGTTGGATCGCCATACAGGAACGGGCGGGGGCGGCCGGCCGCGAGCGTCATGATCGACGCGACGGCCGTCGCACTCAAGGTCGCCTCGCCGATCACCACGCCGTCGTTGAGCGCGTTGAGCAGGCCCTCGTCGGCGACGAGCAGCCCGGCGGTCGCGGCGCCGAGGCCGTACAGCAGGTAGTCGGAGAGATTCGACCAGCCGGCGCTGTAGTAGCCCGCGGTCAGCTTGTCGATCGCGTTGAGCCGCACGCTATCGCACGCCGGCGCGCAGAACGCGGGCTGGGTCTTGTACCGCCGGCCGAGCACGAACACCGCGCCGACCGCGAGGATCGGCGGATCGATCTCGGCGTAGAGCTGGAACGCCGGCCGGAGCGCATCGTGAGGATTGGTGACGATCGGCGTCAGCTCGGCGGACTTGGCGACGTCCTTGGCCTCCTCGACCTTCTCGGGTGGGGCATCCGGGGCCGGTGGTGCGATGCTCGGGTCGCCGGCTGCTTGCGACCCGGCAGACGCGGTCGGACTCGACGACGCGCTCGGAGCCGTCGCGGCGCTCGACGCGGCCACTCTACCCGGCGGCGCGGGGTCCGCGGCCGCGGTCGCGGCCACGAAGCCCAACGTGATTGTGACCGCCGTGTTCCACGAGCGAAATGTCATGGACACGGTGCCATGCAAATTTGGAGACCAACTCCGCACGAGCCGGCAGAGGAACTCGGAACCGGCTCCTTGCCGTCTCTCGTACGCCAGCCATCCCCCGAGGCTGTGGCACTGCCGCACGGGAGGAGCCAGGGTGGGGCGCAATTGCCGGCGTCCCGAAGATGATGACTGCGACCGTGACGCCCGATGTGGCCGTGGCGCACGCGCGCGCCTGCGGGTCGCTGGAGAACTCCTAGGGGATTGCTGGCGAGCACCTTGCAAGTGGTGGGGGCATTCGCCTGTCACACACATATGGCGCTGCCGCGCTCGCCGCGATGCTGCTGGCTGCGACCGGCGCCGCGGCCGCCGATCCCAAGCGCGAGGTCCCCGACTACGACGGCCGGGGCAACCCCGAGGCCGACGTCGAGCCCTGGACCGTCTGGATCCCGCGCATCGTCCTGTCGCCGCTGTACGTCGCGAACGAGT
>DASWRS010000039.1:0-22802 GCA_036403075.1 Kofleriaceae bacterium | reverse complement strand
CGTCAGCCTGTGCGGCGAGCCGCTGTCGCAGGCCCGCATGCAGCACATGCTGCAGCACAACAAGCCGCTGCGTAACTGACCCGCCGACTCGAGGAGATCCGTCATGGAAATCGTCATTGCCGAAGCAGTTCGCTCCGCGGTCGGCCGCGGTCACAAGGGCAGCCTCGCGACCAAGCGGCCCGACGAGCTCGCCGCCGACGTGATCCGCGGCCTGATCGCGCGCGTACCCCAGGCCCGGGGCAAGATCGACGATGTCGTGCTCGGCTGCGCGATGCCCGAGGGCGAGCAGGGCCTCAACGTCGCGCGGCTGATCGCCCTGTCCGCCGACCTCGGCATCGAGGTCCCGGCGCAGACCATCAACCGGTTCTGCTCGAGCGGCCTGCAGGCGATCGCGATCGCGGCCGGCTCGATCGCGGTCGGGACCAACGACGTCGTGCTCGCCGGCGGGGTCGAGTCGATGACCATGGTGCCGATGACCGGCTTTCACCTGTCGGCGTCGCCCGAGCTCATGGCCAAGCTGCCGGGCGCCAACACGCCGATGGGGATCACCGCCGAGAACGTCGCCAAGCGGTTCGGGATCACGCGCCAGATGCAGGACGAGTTCGCCTACCGCTCGCAGATGAAGGCCAGGCGCGCACTCGAGACCGGCGTGTTCAGGGACGAGATCGTGCCGGTGCGCGCGGTGGCCTACGAGGGCGACCACCGGGTCTACAAGGACTTCACCGTGGACGAGATGCCGCGGCCCGACACCACGGTCGAGGGCCTGGCCAGGCTGCCGCCGGCGTTTGCCCAGGGCGGCAGCGTCACCGCCGGCAACTCGTCGCCGATCTCCGATGGCGCCGCCGCGGCGCTGGTGATGTCGCGCAAGGCCGCCGACCAGCTCGGCGTGAAGCCGCTCGGCGTGTTCCGCGCGTTCGCCACCGTCGGCGTCGACCCCGAGATCATGGGCATCGGCCCGCTGCCGGCGGTGCAGAAGCTGCTCGCGAAGACCGGGCTTCGCATCGCCGACATCGACCTGTTCGAGCTCAACGAGGCGTTCGCGAGCCAGTCGGTGTACTGCCAGCGCGAGCTCGGCATCCCCGACGACAAGATCAACGTCCACGGCGGCGCGATCGCGCTCGGCCACCCACTGGGCTGCACGGGCGCCAAGCTGACCGCGACCGCGCTGTACGAGCTCCGGCGGCGCGGCGGGCGCTACGCCGTCGTGACGATGTGCATCGGCGGCGGCCAGGGCGCCGCGGGCCTGTTCGAGCGCGCATGACCAGCGACGGTCTTCTGTAGATGTGGTCGGCGATCGCGCTCGCGTTTGGCCTGGCGATGGACGCCGCGGCGGTGTCGGCCGCGCGCGCGCTCGGGGCGCAGCGGGCGCGCGAGCTCGTGATCCTGCCGCTGTTGTTCGGTGGCTTCCAGGCCGGCATGGCCGCGCTCGGCTGGCTCGCCGGCCGCTGGGCCGGGACCTACATCGCGGCCTGGGATCACTGGGTCGCGTTCGGCCTGCTCGTGGCGATCGGCGGCAAGATGCTGGTCGACGCCTGGCGCAGCCGCCGCCGCGGCTCCGACGACGACGCCGGGCGCGCCCCCCCGCCGCCGGCGACGATCGCGCTGTACCTCGGGCTCGCGATCGCGACCAGCATCGACGCCGCGGCCGCCGGGCTCACGCTGCCGCTCGTGCCGGTCGCGCCGTGGATCGCGCTGGCCCTGATCGGCGGCATCACCGCGGCGTGCTCGGCGACCGGCTACCTCGCCGGGCGGTTCGCCGGCCGGCGGCTCGGTGCGGGGCTCGAGATCCTCGGCGGGCTGGTGCTGATCGGCATCGGCATCCAGATCCTCGTGCACGGGCTGTGACGCGCCGGGCGTGACCGGTCACGGGTTCGCGTACGGATCGTACCCACTGTCCCGAGGCGGCAGTCTCGGCCTGGCGGCGTCGACCGGCGGCTTGCCGGGGAGCTTGGCATCGGCGGCCGCGGCATCGGCGGCGACGGCAGCGGCAGCGGCGACCGCGGCATCGACCGGCGGCGGGGTACCGTCGATCGCCGCGTCGGTCGGCAGCGCCGGTGGCGTCGCGTTCCGCTCGGACGCGCTGCCCGGTGCACGAGCCGGCTCGGTTGGCTTCGAGCTCGCGATCACGACCGCGATCACGATCGACCCGAGCGCCGCGAGCGCCACCAGGACGGCGACCCGCCGCCCGCCGCGCCGGGCCACCGGCATGGACTCGCCGGCGCTGCGCGAGAACGTCGACGGCTGCGACCCGTGCGCGTACGCCGGGCCGAGCCCGCCGCTGCTCGCAAGGGTCTCGGCGCCGCCCACGACCACCGCCGGCTCGTCGCTCGCCCGCCCCGAAGACCCCGGGGGCGATCCCCGAAACGATCCGGCGACCGATCCAGCGACCGATCCGGCGACCGATCCGACCGATCCGGGCGCCGCCGGCCGGCTGTCCCGGCCGTCGCGTGGGTTCACCCGCACCGGCGGGATCGACACGACCTCGCCGAGCGCGCCGCCGGCGGTCGCGAGTGCGCGCACCAGCTCGGTCATCGACGCGTAGCGATCGTCGGCGTGCTTCGCGAGGCAGCGCATCACGATCGTGTCGATCTCGATCGGGATGTGGGGCACGAACATGCTCGGCAGCGGCGGCATCTCGCGCAGGTGCGCGGCCATCATGTCGCCGGGCGTCGACGCCAGGAACGGCAGGCGCCCGGACACCAGGTGGAACAGCACGCAGCCGAGCGCGTAGATGTCGGTGCGGTGATCGACGTCTCCGGCGCCGCGGCACTGCTCGGGAGACATGTACGTCGGCGTGCCCATGATCAGGCCGGTGCGCGTGCGCGCGGGGTTACCGTGCTCGTCGCCGAGCAGCTTGGCGATCCCGAAGTCCAGGATCTTGATCCGCTCGCCGCCGGCGACGACCGGATCCGGAACCAGGAACAGGTTATCGGGCTTGAGGTCGCGGTGGATGATGCCTGCGCCGTGCGCGACCGCCATCGCCATCGCCGCCTGCTGGACCACGCGCACCGCATCGATCACCGCGAACCGGCCCTTGCGCAGCCGCGCCTGCAGCGACTCGCCGGCGAGGTGCTCCATCACGATGTACGCCGCGCCGTCCTTGTGCCAGCCGAAGTCGTAGATCACGACGATGCCGGGATCGGCGATCCGGGTCGCCGCGCGGGCCTCCGCGAAGAACCGGTCGACGATCGCGGGGCTCTGCGAGACCTCGGGGAGCAGGAACTTGATCGCCACGCGGCGGCCCAGCAGGATGTGCTCGGCGAGCCAGACCGCACCCATCCCGCCCGCGCCGAGCCGCGAGACGATGCGATAGCTATCGACGACCTCCCCGATCATGCTCGGCACAGCCTAACAGACGCCGATCGTCAGAGCGGGAACAGATCGATCGCCGCGAGCCCGAGCATGACGCCGCGATCGCTGGTCCGCACGTACTGCAGGTGCAGCCCAGCCTCGACGTGGCCCTCGAGCAGCCGCACGATCACCGGGCTGGCGCGCAGCGTCCACCAGCCGTTCGAGCCATCGGGGCCGAGCAGCCCGTTGAGGTGATCGGTCCCGAGCCCCAGCCCGGCGGCGAACGCGACCTGCGGCAGCGGCATCCACACGTAGTCGGCGCTGACCCCCAGCGCGTAGAGCTGGGTGCCCTCGATCTTGCTGTAGAGCAGCGACCCGATCACACGGACCGCACCCTGTGGCACGGCGGTGCCGCCCGTGACGCGGCCGCCGACCAGGGTGTCCTGGTCGCCCGAGGCGCCCAGCGCGAAGCCGACCGAGAGCGGCCGCACCGGGGGCGTCGGCAACACCGGCCGCGCCGGCACCACCGGCTGCGCGAGCGCCTCCGTGGGGCGAGCCGGCTCCGGCCGCGTGGCGATCTCCGGCCGCGGGCCGGCCGCGGGCTCGGGCGCAGGCGGCTCGGCGACGAGGGCCTCGACCACGACATCGAGCTTCTGCCGGGCGCCGAGCGTCCGGGTCGTGGACCACGGCTTCCACCCCGGCGCCGAGGCCTCGATCACGTGGTCTCCCGGATCGAGCGCGATCGGCGTGTTCCACTGCGCGCGATCGACCGGCAGGCCGTTGCGCTTGACGACGAGGCCCTCGACCTGCCGCGCGCGCGCCACGGTGATGGTCAGGTACGACAGCTTTGCCTGGATCACCGAGGCGCGCCGGTCGGCCTCGGCCGCGCGCGCGTCGTGCTGCGCGGCGGCGAGCTGCCTGGCCTCGAGGAACAGCGACCACGCCGTCGCGGTCTGGCCCTGCTTCTCGCGGCAATCGGCGAGGTTGAGCAGCGTGCCGACCTTGGCGTCGAGCTTCTGGCTGCCGGCGAACGCGTCGCAGGCCTCGGCGACCCGGCCGGCCTTGAGCAGCTCGCGGCCCTCGCGAAACAGCTTGTCGGACTCCGGGCTCGCGCCCGCGGATCCGGCGAGCACGCCGAGCACTGCAAGCACGACGAGGCGGCGGCGTGAACCCATCCGACCATCCTAGCCGCAATCGACCGGGGGTGGCGGGTCAAGCGCAGGGCATCACAACGCTCGGCAAAGCTTGCCGCGCGACGCCGGCGGGTGCGTCACTTCTTGAGCGCGATCTTGCGGGGCTTGGCCTCGGCCTTCTTGAAGATCGCCAGGGTCAGGACGCCGTTCTCGAGCTTGGCCTCGACGCGCTCGCCGTCCGCCGTGTCGGGCAAGGAGAAGCTGCGCGAGAACGAGCCGTACTGCCGCTCGTAGAGCGCGAAGCTGTCGCCCTCCTTGCGCTCCTCGGCCTGGCGGCTGCCGGAGACGGTGAGGACGTTGTTGTGGACCGCGATGTCGAGGTCGGACTCGGCGACGCCGGGGAGATCGGCCTTGACGATGAAGGCCTCGTTGGTCTCCTTGACCTCGAACGCCGGGGAGAACGCGCTGACCTGGCGACCGCCGAAGAACGGGTCCCAGGACAGCAGATCACGGGCCACCTGGAAGGGATCGCGAGAGATGTAGCGGGTCGGAGCAGCCTGGCTACCATTACCGTTACCGTTGCCATTGGTGCGAACGAGCGACATGGGAATTTCCTCCTGTGCAGGGAAGACGGGGTGGTCTTGAAACACCTCCTTGATAAGCATGTCGAACCGTCGCGCAACGCCTTGACGCGAGGCACTGCGGTGGTTACGGGCCGTAGATGACGCGGACGTAGCAGCGAGGGCGAGCCTCCTCGCCCTCGGCCGCGAGCAGCCCCGCGCCGCCGATGTGGTCGCCGTGCGCGAACATCCGGATGTGGGCGCGGATCCGGTCGCCGACGAAGCACGGCTTGCGGTACGCGATGTCGAACGCCTTCGAGCGCAGCCGCGCAGGGTGGCCGCCGGACGCCAGCCGGCGCTGGACCGCCGCGAGGAACAGCCGCACATAGATGAGGGAGTTGACGTGCTGGTTCGCGTCGGTCTGGTCGAGCGTGAACATGGTCTCGACCGGATCGGGGGCGAGCTCGTCGATCCAGCTCGCGCCCTCGGGGGCCTCGGCTGCCGAGGCCGGCGCCGGCTGGTGGTAGCGCGGCTCGGGAACCTCGGGGACGCCCTCGACGCCCGCGAGGCTGGTGACGCGGCGCTGATCGGGCGGGCCGAACGGCCGGGTGTACGTGTGCTCGGCGAACGCCTGCCCGGCCAGGACGAGCTCCGCGGGCTGACCGGACGCACGGCGCGCGTCGTCGGCTTGCCGGGCCTCCGGGGACAGGTGCGGCCGGCCGTGGACGTCGGTCCAGACGTTCATGAACAGCTTGGACACGGCCCCGGCCGCGTCGCGATCGTGCGCGAGCTGGAACCCGCCGACGACCTCGAACGGCCGGTTGACCCGGACCGGCCGATCGAGCGAGGTCACGGTCAGCCGGGTCAAGAGCGACACCAGGCCCGTGGCGCGCGCGCGCCGGGCGCCGGGATTGCGCGCATCCCGGGCGTTCCACGTCGTGGCCAGGGACGGCGGGATCGCCAGGGTGGTCAGCCGGCCATCCTGCGTGCAGTCCTCGTAACGGGGGTGGAGGGCGTTCGTGGTCGCTTGATCCGGCGGAAACGCCGGCGCAGGAGGTGCGGGGAACAACATCGCGATCAGCATAGGACAGAGGTAGGGTGCTGCGTGGCCGCCGCGCTGCCGATCGATGCCGTCCTGGGCGAGGTCGTCGCCGCCGTGCGCGACCCCGGCGTGGCCGTGCTCGTCGCGCCGCCCGGCGCCGGCAAGACCACCCGCGTGCCCGGGGCGCTGCTCGACGCCGGGGTCGCCGCCGGCCAGATCGTCGTGCTGCAGCCGCGCCGGCTCGCGGCCCGGCTCGCGGCGTCTCGCGTGGCGAGCGAGCGCGGCGGCGAGCTCGGCGGCGAGGTCGGCTACGAGGTCCGGTTCGATCGCCGGGTCGGCAGCGCGACGCGGATCCGGTTCGTGACCGAGGGCGTGCTGACCCGCCAGCTGCTCGCCGATCCCGGGCTCCGCGGCGTGGGCTGCGTGATCATCGACGAGTTCCACGAGCGCCACCTCGACGGTGATCTCGCGCTCGCGCTGGTGTCCCGGTTGCGCGCACGGCGCCCCGAGCTCCGCCTCGTGGTGATGTCGGCGACGCTCGAGGCCGAGCCGGTCGCGGCGTTCCTCGGCGGCGCGCCGATCGTGCGGTCCGAGGGCCGGACGTTTCCGATCGCGATCGAGCACGCCGACCAGCCCGACGATCGGCCGCTCGGGCGCCAGATCGCCGCCGCGGTCCGCCGGCTGGCGCAGGACGGGCTCGACGGCGACGTGCTGGTGTTCCTGCCCGGCGCGGCCGAGATCCGGCGCTGCCAGGACGACCTCGCCGAGGTCGCCGCGATCTTCGATCTCGCGGTGCTGCCGCTGTACGGCGACCTGCCGGTCGACGAGCAGGACCGCGCGGTCCGGCCCGCGCGGCAGCGCAAGGTGATCCTCGCGACCAACGTCGCCGAGACCTCGGTGACGATCGACGGCGTGGTCTGCGTGATCGACAGCGGCCTGGCGCGGATCGCGCGGCACTCGCCGTGGACCGGGCTGCCGTCGCTGCAGCTCGAGCCGGTCAGCCGCGCCAGCTGCACCCAGCGCGCCGGCCGCGCTGGCCGCACCCGCCCGGGCCGCGTGATCCGGCTCTACACCCGCCACGACCACGACACCCGGCGCGCCTTCGAGGTGCCCGAGATCGCGCGCGCCGATCTCGCCGGCGCGGCGCTCGAGCTGTACGGCGCCGGGCTCGGCGGGCTGGGCGCGCTCGGCTGGTTCGAGCCGCCGCCGGCGCCCGCGGCGGCCGCCGCCGAGGACCTGGTCGTGCGGCTCGGCGCGGTCGCGGGCGGCGCGACCCGCGAAGCGGCGTCGCCGGGGGTGGGGACCCCGACGGCTCTGCCGGCGGGGCGGGGCGCCGCCCCCGGGGGATCGATCACGGCGCTCGGCCGCCGCATGCTGCGGTTCCCGGTGCATCCCCGGCTCGCGCGCCTGATCTGCGAGGCCGAGGACCGCGGCGTCGCCGAGCCGGCGTGCGCGATCGCCGCGCTACTCGGCGCGCGCGAGCTCCGGCTCGAGCGCCGCGGCCCGCGCGCCGAGGCCCGGATCGCGTCGCCGTCCGACCTGATCGACGACCTCGACGCGCTGTACGACGCCCGCCGCCACGGCCTGCGGCCCGATCGGCTGCGCCGCGACGGCCTGGATCCCCACACCGCGAGCGCGGCGGATCGCGTCGCCGTGCAGCTCGTCCGCGCGGCGCGCGACCAGCGTCCCGCCCCGGCCGGCGATGACGCGGTCGATCGCGAGCTCCGGATCGCGATCCTCAGCGGGTTCCCCGATCGCGTCGGCAAGCGCCGCGCGCCGCGCAGCGCCGACATCGTGTTCGCCGGCGGTGGCAGCGGCACGCTCGCGCCGAGCTCGGCGGTGATCGACGCCGAGCTGGTCGTGGCGGTCGATGTCGCGGACACCGGCGCGCGCGGCCAGGCCAGCCGGGTGCAGATCCGGCGCGCCAGCGCGATCGAGGCCAGCTGGCTGCTCGATCTGTACCTCGACCGGATCGCCGAGCGCGACGAGCTGGTGTGGAACGCGAGCCGCCAGCGCGTCGAGCGCGTCGCGCAGCTGACCTACGACGGCCTGGTGATCGACGAGCAGCGCGACGTCGAGGGCGCGCGCCGCGCCGGTCCGGCCGCGGCCGCCGTGCTCGCGCGCGAGGCGCTCGCCGCCGGGATCGAGCAGTTCGTCGATCGCGACGCACTGGCCCAGTGGCGCGCCCGCGTCGCGCTGGCCGCCCGGCTCGCCCCCGACGCCGGGCTGACCGCACCGACCGACGACGCGCTCGCGCAGCTGATCGCGCGGGCCTGCGACGGAGCGATCAGCTTCGACGAGCTGCGCAAGCTCGGGCTGCTCGCGCTGCTCGACGCCCAGCTCGGCGAGCACCGCACGCTGGTCGACCGGCTCGCGCCGACCCACCTCCGGCTACCGCGCCGCGGCCGCGCACCGATCCACTACGAGCTCGATCAGCCGCCGTGGATCGCGTCGCGCATGCAGGACTTCTTCGGCCTGGCGCGCGCGCCCACCGTCGGAGATGGCCGCGTCCCGCTGGTGCTGCACCTGCTCGCTCCCAACCAGCGGCCGGTCCAGGTCACGACCGACCTGCCGGGATTCTGGGTCAAGCACTACCCCGCGCTGCGCAAGCAGCTGATGCGGCGCTACCCCAAGCACGCCTGGCCCGAGGATCCGGCGGCGCTGATCGCCGGCGACTGACGGCCGCGGCCACGGGCGACCGCAGTTCACATCCACGGTAGATCGCCAGCCACGAGGCGAACGCCTGCAGCACGCTGCGGGTCAGCGGCACGTGGACCCGGCCGAGCACGATCGTCTCGATCACGAAGCCGACGCCGGTGCCCTCGCGGACCCGGAGGCGACCAGCGCGACGGCGAGGACCGCGATCCAGCGCCGCCACCACGCCGCGGGCGCCGCGGTCACGGCGACGGCGGCTGCGCCGGCCGCGCCGGCGACGACGGCACGCTCGGCCACAGCAGGTGGTAGAGCCGCAGGCTGATCAGGAGCAGGCCGTACTCCTGGAGGTCACCGCCGGAGTCGCGCAGCACCGAGAAGTTGAAGTCGACCAGCGCGAGCGTGTCGCTGATCAGCGCCATCAGCTCGTCGATCGCCGGGGTCTTGACCTGCTTGTCGAACGCCCAGCCCGCGAGCCGGGACCGCATCGCGTCGAACATCGGCTTGATCCGGACGTGCAGCGCCGCGATCCGGTTGGGCCGGATCCAGGCCAGGATCATCGCGGCGAGCGCGCGGCAGTCGCCCGCCATCGCCTCGGTGCCCATCGCCGGCTCGACCAGGCCGATCATCGCCGGCATCACCATGCGCGTCGCCGCGGCGCCCTTGAACAGCAGCGCGCTCGGCGAGATGTTGTTGTGCGCCATGCCGTGCTCGTGCAGCGCGGCGACCTGGCGGATCACGACGAAGCCGAGCGCCAGCGCGCCGTCGATGTTGAGGTCGAGCTCGGCGACCCGGTCGCCGAACCGGGGCTCGTCGACGTACTCGCTGAACAGCAGCAGCGACGACGAGTTGGCGTCGTAGATCACCTTGTGCAGCGAGGTCAAGAGGCCCTGACGGACGCGCTTGAGCGTGGGCCAGAAGTACTGCTGCCAGTTCTCGACGAACTTGCGCGGGTCGGGGATCTTGGTCAGGTCGATCACCGTGACCAGCTTGGGGAAGATGTTGGCGTCGGGGAACTGGCCGCTCTCGACCATGTCGGCGCGCGGCGACGCCAGGAAGATCGGGTGGCCGCGGACCCGGCCCAGGCTGCGCTCGACCGCGTAGCCCCAGTCGTAGACCGCGCGCTCGGCGGCCTCGACGACCTGGCTCGTGATCGTCGGATCCTGGGTCGCCGGCAGCGACGACTCGTTGGTCTTGGTGCGCTCGACCACGCGGCTCGACTTGCGGCTCGGCCGATCGTCGGGCAGCTCGCGCAGCGTGCCGCGCAGCTCCTGGACCACGGCCTGGACCGAGGGGAACCGCTGGGCCGGATCGCGCTCGATGCAGCCCTCGATCGCCGCGCGCAGCGCCATCGGGAAGCCGTCGGGATAGAACACCTTGCTCTTGCCGCCGACCACGACGCCCTCGGCGATCCGGATCAGCAGCGCCCACATGTCGTCGGCCGGGCCGTACAGCAGCTGATCGGTGAACAGGCCGTGCAGCGCGCCGCCGATCGCGTAGATGTCGAGCGCGGTGTTGATCGGCGAGTCCATCAGCGCCTGGTCGATGGTCTCGGGCGCCACCGACCAGCCGGGCGAGCCGAAGATCCGGCCCTTGTAGTACGTGCGATAGGTCTGCGCGCCGAGATCGTCGAGCGACATCGCGAGATCGAAGTCGAACACGTAGGCGACGTTGGCGCCCTCGTCGACGAGGATGTTGCGCAGCGTGAAGTCGCGGTGGATCAGCCGCGCGGCGTGCAGCGTCGACAGCCCGTCGAGCGCCTGGACCAGGAGCTTGGTGCGCGCGCGCGGCGTGAGGTTGTGCTTGGCGATCGCCTCGAGCAGCGTCATCCCCATGCGCGGCGTGATGAACAGGTAGTTGTCCGAGATCGGCGCCGAGACGTAGGTCGGCAGGATGTTCGGGTGCTCGATCGCCGCGATCCGCGCCATCGCGGCGAGGTTGTTGTGGTGATCGCGGCGCGTGATCTCGTCGGTGCGGAGCTGGAACAGGTAGTTCGAGTGAAACACCTTGCCGACGATGGCCTCGATGGCGCCGGTCGCGTCGTCGCGGCGCTCGAGCTCGTACACCATGCCCATGCCACCGTTCGACAGGTGCTTGCCGAGCGTGCGGTAGAGATAACGGTTGTAGCGAAACACGAAGCCGGGCTTGGTCAGGTCCTCAGACTTGAGCGTCCCGATCGACGTCGTTTCGACCCAGTCGGTCATCCTCGCCGGTGAGACTGTACGCCGACGACGGTGGCCGGAGCAACCTTCGGACGCGGCAAGCCGCTGATATCCCTCGGGGTCCCCGGAGCAGTACGCGGCAGTCCGCGCGGCGCTCATCGTCCGGCGGTGTCTTGTCGCACGCCGCCCGGCGTGATGCGCCGGTGACGTCGTTGTGGTACCCAGCGACAGACTCCCTGCATGCTCGAGCATCGTCTAGCAAAGCTCGCCGCGGCCGCGACGTTCGTGCTGCTCGTGATCGGCGGGACGGTGAACCCGACCGGCTCGAGCCTGGCGTGTCCCGAGCCGACGCTGGTGTGCCACGGCCAGCTGTTCCCGCCGATGGTCGGTGGTGTGCTCTACGAGCACGGTCATCGTCTGGCCGCGATGACGGTCGGACTCTTGCAAATCGCGTTGACCGTGCTGCTGCTCCGGCGCCCGCAGCTTCGCGGGCTGGCCTGGATCCTGCTCGGCCTGGTGATCGCGCAGGGCGCGCTCGGCGCGATCACCGTGGGCTACAAGCTGCCCTGGTTCGTGTCGACCGGGCACCTGCTGCTGGGCATGAGCTACTTCGCCACGCTGATCTACACCGCGTTTCGCACCCGGCCGGCGCCGACTCCGGCCGAGGTCGATCGCCACGCGCGGCTGCGCGACGAGCTCGGCGGTGCGCGGCGCTGGATCGCGATCGCGAGCGGCGCGGTGTTCGTGCAGCTCCTGATCGGCGCGCTGGTCCGCCACCTCGGCGCGGCGATGGTCTGCCTCGGCATCCCGGCCTGCACCCGCGGCGGTGACTGGTGGCCGGACGCGGCGGTCCAGGATCTCCACATGATCCACCGCGGCTTCGGCGTGGTGGTCGCGATCGTGACGACGATCGCCGCGGTCGCGATCTTCCGCCGCGCGCGGTCGTGGCCGGCGCTGCGGCTGCTCGCCGTGATCGCGCCGGTGCTCGTCGTCGCGCAGCTCGCGCTGGGGATCTACACCGTGCTCACGCTGCGCGCCGTGCCGCTCGCGGTCGGACACTTCGCCGGCGCCGCGAGCCTGTGGGCGCTGTGGATGTCGGCGTGGCTCCTGACCGGACGGCGCGCGCCCGCGGCCGCGCTCGCCGATCGCGATCTCCCCGCGATGCGGCTGGTGCAGGCATGATCGCCGCGCAGCCGCTGCCCGGCGGCATCGCCGCGGCGCGCACCGTGCGTCAGCGCGCGACCGATCTGGTCGCGCTGGTCAAGCCGCGGATCCTGGTGATGGCGCTGCTCACCGCCGCCGGCGCGATGAGCCTGGCGCCCGGCGCCGTGCCATCGGCGCGCGCGCTGTGGTTGATCCTCGGCACCGGGCTCATCGTCGGTTCGGCGAACACGCTCAACATGTGGCTCGAGCGCGACATCGACTGCCTGATGGCGCGCACCCGGAACCGGCCGCTGCCGCAGCACCGGCTCGCGCCGCGCACCGCGCTGGTGTTCGGCGGGCTGCAGGGCGCGCTGTCCTTGCCGGCGCTCGCGATGGTCAACCCGGTCACCGCCTGCCTGGGTCTGGTCGCGCTGGTGCTCTACGTCGGGGTCTACACGCCGATGAAGCAGCGCTCGCACTGGGCGACGTGGATCGGCGCGGTGCCCGGCGCGCTGCCGGCGCTGATGGGCTGGACCGCGGCGACCGGGCGGATCGAGCTCGCCGGATTGACGGTGTTCGGCGTGCTGGCGTTCTGGCAGATCCCGCACTTTCACGCGATCGCGCTGTACCGCCAGCGCGACTACGACGCCGCCGGGTTGAAGACGCTGCCCGGCACGCACGGCATCGCCGCGGCGCGCCGCCAGATCGTCGGCTACCTCGCGGTCCAGGTCGCGGTCAGCCTGTCCTTGTGGCCGCTCGGCGTCGCCGGCGTGCCGTACCTGGTCACCGCCGCGGTGCTCGGCGCGGCCGTGCTGGTCCAGGGCGCGAGCGGGCTCGCCGCCGGCACGCAGCGCTGGGCGCGCTCGGTGTTCATCGCCTCGATCCTCTACCTGCCCGTGCTGTTCGCCGTCATGGTGCTCGACGGGCAGGCGTGAGAGGCTTGGCGATGACCTGGGAGCAGCTCCACCCCGCGATCAACGCCGCGCTCAACCTGACCTGCTTCGTGTTCCTGGTGCTCGGCCGCGTCGCGATCGCGCGCGACGACATCGCGCTGCACCGGCGGCGCATGCTCACCGCGTTCACCGCGTCGTCGGTGTTCCTGGTCTCGTACCTGATCCGGTTCGCGACCACGGGCGCGCATCGCTACCCCGGCGAGGGCTGGGACAAGACGGTCTACCTGGTCACGCTGTTCAGCCACATGACGCTCGCGGTGGTCCTGGTGCCGCTGGTGATCGGCGCCCTGCGGCGGGCGCTGCGCGGCGACTTCCCGGCCCACAAGCGGCTGGTCCGGTTCACCTGGCCGATCTGGATGTACGTGTCGGTGACCGGCGTTCTGGTCTACCTGATGCTGTACCACCTGGCGCCGGCGCTCCACGGCTAGCTGTTCAGTATGTGGAGTAGTTTCCTGGATGTAGCCGCAGGATACCGATCGTATCGGCGGGTCCCCTGGGATCGCGCTTGACCTAAATTTGAAAATCGTTTTCAATATCAAAGTATGTACAAGACAGTCGTTCCCGCCGTGCTGTTCGCGGCGGCTGTTCTGAGCTCCCCGGACGCGTTCGCGGATCGCCGCGCGTACGGCACGACCTACGAGGCGGTGACCGCGCCGCGCGGCGAGATCGACGTCGAGACCTGGACGACGTTCGCGCCCAACGGCGAGGTCGACGGCGGGCCGTCGTCGCGCGGTATGCGCGAGATGATCGAGATCGAGTACGGCATCACCGACCACTGGGACGCCGCGCTCTACAACATGCTCGACATGATCACGTCGGGCGACACCGACAGCGGCTACGCCGGCTTCAAGCTGGAGACCCGCTACCGCCCGACCGACCGCGGCCAGTGGTTCGTCGACCCGGTGCTCTACCTCGAGTTCCAGCAGCTGTTCCGCGGCGACGCGCGGCAGAAGTACGAGGCCAAGCTGATCGTCGCCAAGGACATCGGCAAGGTGAACCTCGCGGCCAACCTCGCGCTCGAGGAGGAGCGCACGACCGAGCCGGCGTGGAACACCGAGGTCGAGTACGCGGCCGGCGCGTCGTACGCGCTGTCGCCGGCGTGGATCGTCGGCGCCGAGGTGTTCGGCAAGGCCGAGAAGGCAGAGATGGACATCGCGAACCGCGCCTGGGCCGGGCCGACGATCTCGTGGGCCGCGGGCGGAAGCGGCGCGCTGCGCGGCGTGTGGGTCACGCTCGCGGCGGGCGCGGGCCTCGGCGGCCAGGCCGATCCGTACTACGCGCGCGCGATCGTCGGCTTCCAGTTCCACTGAGTCCACGAGCTCCACGGACTCCACGACGCCACGGACCCGCGCCGGCGATCAGCGGACGTGGATGCTGCCGAGCCCGGACACCGACTTCTTGATCTGCGTCGGGCTGCCCTCGACGTGGATCGAGCCGGTGCCGGAGATCCGGGCGTCGAGCGACCGGGTGG
Organism: Kofleriaceae bacterium; assembly: GCA_036403075.1. Taxonomy (GTDB): domain Bacteria; phylum Myxococcota_A; class Polyangia; order Haliangiales; family Haliangiaceae; genus JABFXX01. Next base: position 8,395 of record DASWRS010000039.1, on the reverse strand, counting down.
CGCGCAGCCGGGCGTCGCCGGTGCCGCCGAGCGCCACGACGGCGTCCCTGGCCGCGAGCGCCTTGGCCGAGACGTCGCCCGTGCCGTCGAGGGTGACCTGCAGCGTGCCGGTCGAGCCGGTGACCTTGATCTCGCCGGTACCGGGCAAGGTGATCGCGAGCCGCTCGTTGGCGACCCCGGTGGCCTTCATCGTGCCGGTGCCGCTGAGCGCCAGCGAGCTCAGGTCGGGCGCCGAGACGATCGCGCGCAGGTGGCTGTCGCGATGGCCGGTGTGGTGCAGGTCGGGCGTGCTAATCACGAGCACGCCGTCCTTGACGGTGGTCCGGACCTTGTCGACCAGATCGGCGTCGCCGGTGACCTCGACGCTCGCCGGCTTGCCGACGGTCACCTCGACCTCGAGCGTCCCGGCGAGGTCGACGGCGTGGAACGCGGACACCGTGCGGGTCTGCGTGACGAGGGCCGGATCCGCGCTCGCGACCCCGGGGGCGACGGCCGACACGACGGCCGACGCGAACAGCGAGGCCAGGACCGACGCGGAGGCGAGGCAGAGCCCGGCGGCGGGTCCCAGGCCGAGAACGAACAGCGGGTTGAGGCGCTTCATGCCCTCAGGATGCGCCCGGGGCACCGCCGGTTGACATCGCCTCGTAGGCGACGCCCCAGCGGATGCCGCGATCGCAGGTGATCAGCACCGGCGCGTCGATCCGCTGGAGGATCCGGGCGAAGATCGCCGCGCCGGCCGCGATCACGTCGGCGCGCTGCGGCTCGATACCAGAGATCTGCTTGCGCTCGGCGATCGTCGCGGCGAGCAGGCGCCCGAGCAGCGCGGCGACGGTGTCGCGCGATAGTCGCAGGCCGGTCACCGCCGCCGCGTCGTAGCGCGCGAGGCCGAGCTTGACCGCCGCGAGCGTGGTGGCGGTGCCCGCGGTCCCGACCACCGGGACGCCGTGAGGCAGCTCCAGCGGGGCGAGCTGGCGATCGATGTCGGCAGTGAGCGCGGCGATCTCGTGCGGGGCCGGCGGATCGTGCCTGAGGTGGCGCTCGGTCAGCCGCACCGCGCCGATCGGCAGGCTGACCTGGGCGGCGACCCGCCCGGCGGCGACGGTGATGATCTCGGTCGAGCCGCCGCCGACGTCGACCACCAGGTAGCGCGCCGGCGCGAGCTCGGGGAACGTCCGCGCCACCGCCAGGGCGGCGAGCTCGGCCTCGCGCTCGCCGGCGATCACCTGGATCGGCGCGCTCAGGATCCGCTCGGCGGGGCCGACGAAGTCCGCGGCGTTGGCGGCCTCGCGCGCCGCCTGGGTCGCGATCACGATCGGCTGCGCGACGCCGTGGTCGTCGAGCACCCGGCGGTACTCGCGGCAGATCTCGAGGCTGGCCGCGATCGCGTCCTCGGCGAGCCGGCCGGTGGCGTCGAGGCCCTTGCCGAGCCGCCCGAACCGGCACAGATCGACGACCGAGCGCATCGCGTCGTCGACGATCAGCAGCAACAGCGTGTTGGTCCCGATGTCGATCACGCCGATCGTCATGCCCCGGGTATAGCGCAGGTTGGCCCCGACATCACTCCACGATCACGGTGGCGAGCTCGATCCGGCCGGTCGCGTCACGCCGGTCCGCCGGCGCCTCGCTGACCGCCATGTGGACCCAGCGCGGCGCCCAGCCGGTGAATATCTGCTCCATATACGGTACATGACGGTCAGCCGGCGCTGGACGTCATTGCGGTCGATCGCCACGTGAAGCGATCGACGATGTAGTCGCCGGGCTGCCAGGCCGGACGCGCCGCGTTCGAAGATTGCGCACGATTTCACCCGATGTGTATTTCCACCGTGTCATGCAGAGGAGCCGCTCCTATCGTGAGTGATGCCAGCTCGACTAGTGACGATCTTGCATGTCGCGCTACGGTGCTTCCGTGCGCATGGCCGGGTTGCCGTCGTCGAGCGCCCGCCGGCTCGTGGCGCGCTGTACGCGCGGTGCACAGATCACGAGCGTCGCCGTGGCCGCGGTCGGCGCGACCGTGTGCGTCGGGTGGATCTTCGACGTTCCCACGCTGGTGCGGCTGCATCCCACGCTCGCGGCGATGAAGCTCAACACCGGGCTGGTGCTGATCCTGCTGGGCGCGGCGCTCCGGCTGTCGATCCCACCCGGGGACGCCCCGCGGGCCGCGCGCGCGCTGACGATCGCGGCGGCCGCGATCGCGGCGGCGACGCTGGTCGAGTATGCCCTCGACATCGATCTGGGGATCGACCAGCTCCTGGTCGGCGATCGCGACGCGCACGGCACGCCCGGCCGGATGGCGCCGGCGACGGCGGCGTGCCTGTTCACGCTCGGCGTGGCAGTGCGCTGGCTCGACGCGCGGTGGTCCGCGTGGCTGTGCCTGCTGACCGCGCTCACCGCCCACATCGCGGTGCTGGGCTACCTCTACGGGGTCCGCGACCTGTACGCGATCGGCCCGTACTCCACGGTCGCGCTGCACACCGCGGTCGCGATCTACGGCCTCGCGGTGGCCGCCGTGCTGGCGCGGCCGACGCGCGGCGCGATGCGGCTGGTGACGAGCGACTCGCCGGGCGGCGTGCTCGCGCGGCGCCTGGTGCCTCCGGCCCTGGTGGTCCCCGCCATGCTCGCGCTGCTGGGCCAGTGGGGCGAGCAGGCCGGCGTGTACGGCACCGCGTTCGGGCGCGCGATGCTCGTCGCGTCCAGCTCGGTGACGTTCGTGGCGCTGATCGCCTGGACCGCGGCGGCGATCGTGCGCTCCGACGAGCGGCGCCGCGCCGCCGAGGCCCGGCTGCGCGCGCTGGCCCAGGTGTCCGATGCGTTCGCGGCGGTGGCGACGAGCTACCAGCCGCTGCTCGACGCGATCGCCGGGACCGTGACCGACATCGTGGGCGACGGCTGCCTGGTCACGCTGATCTCCGACGACGGCGATCACCTGTACAGCGCGGCCAATGCGCACCGCGACGCCGCGCTCGGCGCGGACTACCGAGCGTACCTGGCGACCATGTTGCTGTCGCGGACCTCCGCCGTGTCGGTGTCCGGCACGGTCGCGCGCACCGGGCAGCCGCTGCGCGCCGACGTCTCGCCCGCGGACATGGTCGCGCGCAGCCCCGAGGCGCTCCGGCCGCTGGTCGCGCGGCTCGACGTCCACGGCTACGCGGTCGTGCCGATCCGCGCGCGCGGCACCGTGATCGGCACGCTGTCGGTGCTGCGCAACGTGCCCGGGCACAGCTACACCGACGAGGATGTCACGCTGCTCCAGGACCTGGGCGACCGCGCCGGGCTGGCGATCGAGAACGCCCGGCTCTACGCCCAGCTCGAGCAGCGGGTCGACGAGCGCACCGCCGAGCTCGAGGCCGCCAACGCCCAGCTCGAGTCGTTCAGCTACTCGGTCGCGCACGACCTGCGCGCCCCGCTGCGCGCGATCTCGGGGTTCAGCCACGCGCTGCTCGAGGACGCCGCGGAGCGGCTCGCCGCCGACGACGTGCGCCACGCGACGCTGATCCGCGACGCCGCGCTCCGGATGAACGAGCTGATTGACGCGCTGCTCGAGCTGTCGCGGATCAGCCGGACCGAGCCGAGCCGCCGCGTGGTCGACGTCTCGGCGCTGGCGCGCGGCGTGATCGCCGAGCTGCGCGCCGCCCAGCCCGAGCGCGACGTCGAGGTCGTGATCGCCGATGGTCTGGCGGCCGACGCCGACCCGCGGTTGATCGAGATCGTGCTGACCAACCTGCTCGGCAACGCCTGGAAGTTCACCGGCCGGCGCGCGGGCGCGCGGATCGAGCTCGGCGTGCGGCCCGACGAGCAGCCGGCGGTGTACTTCGTCCGCGACAACGGCGCCGGCTTCGATCCGGCGCACGCCGGCAAGCTGTTCGGCGTGTTCCAGCGGCTGCACGCCGCGCGCGACTTCGACGGCAGCGGCATCGGCCTGGCGACCGTGCATCGGATCGTCCACCGCCACGGCGGCCGGATCGGCGCCGAGGCCGAGGTCGATCGCGGCGCGACGTTCTACTTCACGCTGCAGCCGTCGGCGCTCACAGCCCGAGCTGCTTTGCCACGATCACCTTCATGATCTCGTTGGTGCCGGCGTAGATCCGCTGGACCCGGGCGTCCATGAACGCGCGGGTCACCGGGTACTCGAGCATGTAGCCGTAGCCGCCGAAGAACTGCAGGCAGGTGTCGACGACCTCCTGGCCCATGTCGGTGGTCCAGAACTTGGCGATCGAGCACTCCTTGACCAGGTACTTGCCGGCGATGTGGCCGGCGATGACCTTGTCGACGTAGGCGCGGCCGACCTCGACCTTGGCCAGGCACTCGACCAGCTTGAACTGGGTGTTCTGGAACTTGCTGATCGGCTTGCCGAACGCCTTGCGCTCCTTGGTGTACGCGATCGTGTCCTCGAGCACCTGCTCGGCGCCGGACACCGCGCCGATCGCGACGCACAGCCGCTCCTGCTGGAGCTTCTGCATCATCATCATGAAGCCGCCGCCCTCGGTGCCGAGCAGGTTGGCGGCGGGGACCCGGCAGTCCTCGAAGAACAGCTCCGAGGTGTCCTGCGACGCCATGCCCATCTTCTGCAGCCGCCGGCCCTTGGCGAACCCCTTGCGGCCGGCCTCGACGACGAGCAACGAGATCCCCTTGTGGGCGTTGGCCGGATCCGGATCGGTCTTGGCCGCGACCACCACGATGTCGCAGAGCTGGCCGTTGGAGATGAAGGTCTTCGACCCGTTGATCACGTAGTCGTCGCCGTCGCGCACCGCCGTGGTGGTCAGCGCCGCGAGGTCCGAGCCGGTGCCGGGCTCGGTCATCGCGAGCGCGGTGACCAGCTCGCCCGAGGCGCAGCCCGGCAGCCAGCGCTGCTTCTGGTCCTCGGTGCCGAACGAGAACAGGTACGGCACGACGATGTCGGAGTGCAGGCTCATCGCGAAGCCGCTCTCGTAGGCCCGCGCCAGCTCCTCCATCACGATCACCGAGCACAGGAAGTCGGCACCGGCGCCGCCGTACTTGTCGTCGAGCCACGGGCACAGGAAGCCCTGCGCGCCGGCCTTGCGCCAGATCTCGCGATCGACCTGACCCTGGTCGCGCCAGCGCTCCTGGTTCGGCCGGATCTCGCGATCGATGAACTGGCGGAACGCCTGGCGAAAGCTGTCGTGATCGGCGTCGAACAGGGTGCGATCCATCGCCTCGTCATATCACCCCGGGCCAGGGCCGGGTCGCAACAATCGTCGGGCGGCGGGCCGTGTGCTAGCCTGCCGCGCGCGTGGCATGGACCGTCGACGAGCCCGGTGCGACGCTCGCGGCGTTCGTCAAGGCCCGGACCGGCGTGCCGTGGTCGGTCGCCAAGCGCCAGATCGCCACCGGCAAGGTGTTCGTCGACGGCGCGTGCGCGACCGCGATCGACCTCCGGCTCGCCACGGGCCAGTCGGTCGAGCTCCGTGCCGGCGCGCCGCGGCCGCACGATCCGGCGCGCGAGGGCGTGCTGGTCCACGACGACGCGCACGTGGTGGTCATCGACAAGCCGGTCGACGTCAACAGCGTGCCGTACGAGGATCGCGAGACCGGCACCGCGATGGACCTGATCCGCGGCGCGTGGCGGCGCCACGGCCGGCAGGCGACCAGCGTGCCGCTCCACGTCGTGCACCGGATCGATCGCGCGACCAGCGGCCTGTTGATGTTCGCCAAGACCAAGAAGGCCGAGCTCGGCCTCGCCGCGCAGCTCCGCGCGCACACCGTCGCGCGCAGCTACCGCTGCGTCGCCCACGGCGCCGTGTCGCCGGGCCGGATCGAGTCGTACCTGGTGCGCGACCGCGGCGACGGCCTGCGCGGCTCGACCTCGCGGCACGACCAGGGCAAGCGCGCGGTGACCCACGTCGCGGCCCTGCGGCCGCTCCGCGGCGCCACGCTGTGCGAGGTCCGGCTCGAGACCGGCCGGACCCACCAGATCCGGATCCACCTGGCCGAGGCCGGGCACCCGCTGGTCGGCGAGGAGGTCTACATCCGCGATTACCCCGGGCCGATCCTGACCTCGCCGCGGCTCATGCTCCACGCCGCCACGCTCGGCTTCGAACACCCCGTGACCGGCGCGCGAGTCGAGCTATCTTCGCCGCTGCCACCCGACTTCGTCGCGGTGCTGGAGCGCCTCACGCCATGACCCACGCCTCGCCGCCCGACCTCGTGATCCGGTTCGCCGCCGCCGACGACGCGCCGACGATCCTCCACTTCATCCATGCGCTCGCGGAGTACGAGAAGCTCGAGGGCGAGGTCGTCGCCAGCGAGGCCGGCCTGCGGGCCACGCTGTTCGGGCCGCGGCCCGCCGCCGAGGTCCTGCTCGCCGAGCAGTCCGGCGCCCCGGTCGGCTTCGCCCTGTTCTTCACCAGCTACTCGACGTTCCTCGCCCGGCCGGGGGTCTACCTCGAGGACCTGTTCGTCGAGCCGGTGGCGCGCGGCCGCGGCGTCGGCCTGGCCCTGATGTCGGCGCTGGCCCGGATCGCGATCGAGCGCGACTACGGCCGCTTCGAGTGGGCGGTGCTCGACTGGAACACCCCCGCGCTCGAGTTCTATCGCTCGCTCGGCGCGCTGCCGCAGAGCGAGTGGACGGTGCAGCGCGTGGTCGGCGCGCCGCTGGCCGCGCTGGCCGGGCGCTGGTCGGGCGCGATCGCGCGGTAGCGGGTCGCGCCTTACGGCGTGGCGCGTGGCGCGCCTGGATGCCGCCGCTGCGCCACTCCAGCCGGGCGTCGCCCGCAGCATCGGCAGCGTGGCGGGGCTGGTGCTCGTCGCGCGTGTCCGGGATTCGTCCGGATCTCGGACAGGTGGCCGGAATCCGGCCGTTTCCCGGACAGCGGCCGCTGGGATCTCGCGGCGTTGACCGCGGCACGGCGCTTGCCTCTCGCCCGCCGCATGAGGTCGTGTGGCCTGAATCGAAGCTGGATCTGCGCCGCGCTCGCGCGGAGGTATGCTGGGGCATGTCGTCCGACGCCTCTCGTGCTCACCCTGGGTTGCCGGACATCGACCACCGGCTGGCTCCGCCCGAGACGCCCTACGAAGTGCACGGCGGGGAGCTAGTTCACGTGCCCCCCGCCGACGAGCCGCACGCCACGCGGCATTCCAAGATCTCCGCGCTGGTCGAAGCTCACGCCGGGATGGAGTTCGATGTCGCCTCGGACATGTTGACCCGGCTCACCGAGGTCGATGACCGCGCGCCGGACGTCAGCGTGTTCCCGGTGGCTCGCGACCCCGAGACCAGTGGCCGGCAGATCGAGCAGCTCGCGTTCGAGGTCGTCAGCACCGAGTCGATCGGCCGCGCGGGCATCAAGGCGGCGCAGCTGGTGGCCCGCGGCGTGCGCCGCGTGTTCGCGATCGACGTCGAGCGGTCGCGCGCCCTGGAGTGGTCGGCGGCGCTGGGCACCTGGAGCGTGCTCGACCCGGCCGGGCAGATCGAGGACCCCGCGCTCGACGTGCCGCTGGCGATCGACGACCTGGTCCATGCCGCGAAGGCCGACGACCCGGTGGCGCGCGCGTTGATCGCCAAGCACAACCCGGTGATCGAGGCGGTCCGGGCGCAGGACCACGCGAACGGCAAGGCCGAGGGTATGGCCGAGGCAGTGCTCGCCGTGCTCGCCCTCCGCACGCTTTCGCTGGATGACACGGCGCGCGAGCGAATTCTCGGCGAGCGTGACATGGCGCGCCTCGAGCGCTGGCTGTCGCGGGCGCTGGCCTGCGGATCGGTGGTCGAGCTGTTCGCGGAGCCGTGACCGCCTGTCCACGACAGCCGCGTCCGGCCGCGATCCGGATCTCGGCCGAGAACCCCGGGACGTACTCGTCGATCAGCGGCGGATCGATCAGGCCCCGGCCGCGCGCGCCCTGGATCACTCAGCCCGGCGGTGCGAAACGAGCGCAGCGCGGCGACGACGGTGGCCCAGGTAGGTCGCCGGGGACGTCACCGGCACACGTCGTCGTTGTCGGTGCGAACGAGGCAGCCCGCGGTGCAGCGCTCGGGCGAGACCCCGGCCCCGGCCATGCAGACGTAGAGCGTCTGCGGGTCGCCGTCGAGCTTGTCGCCGCCGCAGTACCTGCCGCCGTCCTGGCAGGCGCCGCCGGCGCCGCGGCACGCGTCGTCCTTGCCGGGCCGCACGGCGCAGCCGGCGCTGCACACGCCGCGCGCGATCGGGACGCCGCCGGCGTTGCACTGGTACAGCGTGTCCGGATCGCCGGCGAGCCGGTCGCCGCCACAGTAGAACGCGCCCGCGTTGCAGTCCGCCGTCGGCGATAGCGCGATCTGGACCTGGGCGTGGTGGCCCGGTGCGACCGTCGCCGAGGCCGCGCCGGTGCCGAGCACCGAGGCGCCGAGCTTGCCGGCCGCGACGATGCCCACGGCGACCGGCGCGGCGCCGGGCAGGTCGAGCACGAT